>JBIKTV010000350.1:0-6119 GCA_044347905.1 Myxococcota bacterium | reverse complement strand
AGTTGCTGCAGAATGTCGTGACGTATGACGCGGTGTTGGACGTGGACAACCCCCAGGGCAAGCTCAAGCCGGGCATGACCGCCAACGTGACTTTTGAGGTCGCCAAGCGCGACGACGCCGTGCGCGTAGCCAATTTGGCCTTGCGTTTCAAGCCTTCTGCCGAGCTCTTGGCGAGTCTGCCGGCCGATGTCACCGATGCTCAGGCGGGGGGTGCTCCGTGGCGACGCAACGGCGGCAATGGTGGCGGCGGCGGTGGCGGCGGGGCGAGCGGTCGAAATCGCGATGCTGCGGGCGGAGTTAGCGCCGATCCTGCCAAGCGCGACGTGCGAACCGTGTGGGTGCTGCGCGACGGCAAGCCGCGGCCGGTCAAGGCGCGCCTGGGGCTGACCGACGGATCGCAGACCGAAGTGCTCTGGGGGCTCAAGCCAGGCGAGGCGGTCATCACCGATGTGGCAGCGCCGCCGCAAAAAGCCGGAGCGATTCCAGGACTGTCTGGGCCAAGCGGCCCACCGGGCGGTCGGCGCGGGGGGATGTAGCCGTGGCGCTCCTGGAACTGAGCCAGATTCACAAGCGCTACGACTTGGGCGAGCAGGCGGTCCACGCTTTGCGCGGGGTCGATCTGCGGATTGAGGATGGCGAATTCATCGCGATTATGGGCACATCTGGATCGGGCAAGTCCACGCTCATGAACATCTTGGGCTGCCTCGACCGGCCGACTTCGGGCCAGTACCTGCTGGCCGGCCAAGCCGTGGGCACCATGGCCAAAGCCGATCTGGCGGTGGTGCGCAATCGGTTTATCGGCTTTGTATTCCAGAGCTTTCACCTGCTCAAGCGCACCTCTGCCCTAGAGAATGTCGAACTGCCGCTGATGTACGGCGGGGTAGGGCTGCGCGAGCGCCATCGCCGGGCCCGGGCCGCCCTGGAGCGCGTGGGGCTGGCCGAGCGCATGGACCACCTGCCCAACCAGCTGTCCGGCGGTCAACAGCAGCGCGTGGCCATCGCCCGGGCCATCGTCAACGACCCGCGGCTGCTGCTGGCGGATGAGCCGACCGGCAACCTCGATTCGCGCACGAGCATGGAGATCATGGCGCTATTCCAGGAGTTGGGCGCGGCCGGCATCACGGTGGTGCTGGTGACGCACGAGCCCGATGTCGCTGCCTACGCCGCGCGGGTGGTGTGGGTGCGCGACGGCATGATCGTCAAGGATTATCGCCAAGTTCCCGTAGATGCCCGCGCCAACCTGCAGGCTGAGGCCGGGCAAGCACAAGCAGGTCAAGCGGAATTGACCCCTGCAAAGACTACTCTGGGCAACTCGCCAGCGGCCGGGGAGGCGCCATGAGCCTTTGGCAGACCCTGCGCGTGGCCCTGTTGGCGCTGCTGCGCAACCCGATGCGCTCGCTGCTCACGGTGCTGGGCGTGGTCATCGGCGTGGGCGCGGTGATCGCCATGGTCGCGATCGGCGAAGGGGCAAAAGCCAAGGTAGAACAAGCATTTGCCTCCATGGGCAGCAACCTCCTCATTGTGTTGCCGGGCAGCAGCAGCCGAGGCGGGGCGATGGGCGGTTTTGGCTCGGCGCCCACGCTGACTTGGGAAGACCTCAAGGCCATTCGGCAGGAGGCCAGCGCGGTCCGCTTCGCCGCGGCAGTCCTGCGAAGTAACGTGCAACTTGTTGCAGAAGAACAGAATTGGACGACAACGTTATACGGAACCTCGCAAGAGTACCTGCAAGCCCGCGATTGGGCAGTTGCTTCTGGCCGCGGACTGACCGACAGCGATGTGGAGGCCGCTGCCAAAGTGGTGGTGCTGGGGCAGACGACTATCGAAAAACTCTATGGTCCAAGCGCAGATCCGATAGGTCAGAGCGTGCGCATCAAGAACACGCCCTTTGAGATTATCGGCGTGCTGGCGCGCAAGGGGCAGTCGGCCAGCGGCCAGGACTACGACGACACCGGCTTTGTACCCCAGAGTACATTTCAGCAGCGGATTCAAGGTGGTTCACAGGCAATCCTCAACGGAACAATGCTGATTACCGCTACAAGTGCTGACGATACCATCAAAGCTCAGCGCCAAGTCACCGCACTGCTCCGCGATCGCCACCGCCTGCCCACCGACGCCGACGACGACTTCTCCGTCCGAAACCTCGCCGAAATGGCCAATGCCCAGCAGGAAGGGGTGAGCACGCTGACGACGCTGCTGGCCGCCATCGCCGCAGTTTCGCTGTTGGTGGGCGGTATTGGCATCATGAACATCATGTTGGTCAGCGTGACGGAGCGCACCCGCGAGATCGGCCTGCGCATGGCGGTAGGGGCGCGGCCAAGCGACATTCTCCTGCAGTTCCTGGTCGAAGCGCTGGTGCTGGCGATGGTGGGCGGGGCGATTGGCGTGGGCGTGGGGCTGCTGACCGCCTACAAGCTCGCGGAGCAGTTCGAGTGGCCGGTGCTGTTTCGCCAAGACGTGATCTGGCTGGCGGTCGGGTTTTCCGCGCTCGTCGGCGTGGTCTTTGGCGCCTGGCCTGCGCGCAAGGCCGCGGCTTTGGACCCGATCGACGCGCTGCGCTTTGAGTAGCTGCACCCGGCACCGCGGCGATCGCCGATGCTGCAGGGCGCCAGGTGCGCTTTTTGCTTGAACCGCCGTTGCCGCTGCGTAAACTCCCGCCCGCACAGCCGCCCCAAGAGAATCCGCCCATGATTCGCGAGCCCCAGATTGGAGCACAGATGACTCAGCAAAAGCCGTTGCGAATCAATAATGTGGTCGTGGTCGGCGCGGGAGCGATGGGCCATGGCATCGCCCAAGTGGCGGCAACGGCCGGCTTTCGCGTGACCCTCTGCGACGTCAATGAAGACGCGGTTGAGGCAGGCCTAGCGCGAATCCGCGACAACCTGGATCGCGGCCTAGCCCGCGGAAAGGTCACGGAAATTGAGCGCGACGATACCTTGGCCCGGCTGTTTGGTCAGGCGGACCTAGGGCTGGCGGCCCGCGACGCCGATCTGATCGTTGAAGCCGTGCCCGAGCGCATCGCCCTCAAGCACCAGGTGTTCCGGGCAGCCGCCGCTACCGCGCCAAACCACTGCGTTTTTGCCAGCAATACCAGCTCCATTCCCTTGGGGCAGCTGGTGGGTGCGGTGCCTCACCCGGCGAATTTTGTGGGGCTGCATTTCTTCAATCCGGTGCACCTGCAGCCGCTGCTAGAGATTGTGCGCGGCGAGGCGACCTCAGAGGAGACGCTGCACCAGGCCCTGGAATTCGCCCGGCGCACCGGCAAAGAGCCCATTGTGGTTCGCGACGTCGCCGGGTTTGCCTCCAGCCGCCTGGGAATTGCCTTGGGGCTTGAGGCGATCCGCATGGTTCAGGAAGGCGTGGCCTCCGCGGCGGATATCGACAAGGCCATGGAGCTCGGCTATCGCCATCCGATGGGGCCGCTCAGGCTTACCGACCTAGTGGGCCTGGATGTGCGCCTGGCCATTGCAGAAACCCTAGCCAGAGAGATCGACCCCGTGCGCTTTGCCCCGCCGCAGCTCCTGCGCGACATGGTGGCAAACGGCCAACTGGGCAAGAAGTCCGGCGAAGGCTTCTACAAGTACTGAAATTTACGCATGTCGTTGCCGCTGGCTCCAGGTAGGCACCGCATCGGAGCGCCGATGAACCGCGCCGACCGCGCCCATCACCGCCAGGTAGAGACGCTCAATGCCGCCGCCGGGATGCTGGCGGAGCGCGGCTTTCACGGCATGTCGATGCGCGAGCTAGCCAAGGCCACGGGGCAGAATCTCTCCAGCCTCTATAACGACTTTGCCAATAAAGAAGCGCTGTTACTTGCCATTCAACTGCGGGCCTTTGAGGCGTTGAACCACGCGGTGGGCGCCGCCTGTCAGGGAGCCCGCGGGGCGGAGCAGCAGCTATTCGCCTTTATTTACCAGCATGTGCGCTACGTAGTCGACAACGGCGCGGTGATGAAGGTGCTGGTCAGTGAAGCCGGGGCCCTGGGGCCGGAGCAGCGGCAGCAAGTGCGCGGGCTAAAAGAACGGTATTACCATCAGTTGCAGCCAATTGTCGCCGCGCTTGCCCCACAGGACGCCAGCCCTCGGCAGGTGGAGCACGCCACCTATCACCTGTTTGGCATGCTCAACTGGCTGTACGGCTGGTATGAACCGGAGCGCCACGGCAGCGCTGACGACCTGGCCCAAAGCGTCTATGCGCTGGCGCTGGCCGGGCTTCGCAGCCACTGCCCACCGCCGCAAATTGCCGCTGGGGCCCGCGCCGACATGGACGCACCGCCAAATCTGCTTTGAGCGAATTGAATACCGACGCGATCACATCACCAGCAGGCCACCGCGCTCTTTCTCCTGGCGCTCCCACTTGCCGATGATCTGCATGACCTTGGCCTCGAGCGCCACGGGGTCGATCTTCATGTCGTCTTTGGCGTCCTGCTCGGTCTTGACGCTGCCCGTGGTCGTCGGCGAGGCCTGCAGAGAAGGGGATGAACCGCCATCTTCCATTGCAAAGACCCGGCGTTCTGCCTCACGGGCTTGGCGCTCGTGGGCCTCTTCGCCGGCCGCGTCTTCGTCGCCGCTCTTGCGCTCGTTCAGGATGGGCCCGCCGCCAAAGCTGCTGGGCATGCCGCCGCCCATCGCCGGGGCAAAACCGCCCGGGGAGGAATCCGGCGGAGCCACGTGGGCCAATTCGTGGGCCAATACGGCCAGGCCGGTGCGGCTGGACGGGTCGAATTCGCCGCGGCCAAAGAACACGTCTTGGTCGCCGACGGCAAAGGCGCGCGCCGTCAGGGCATCGGCTGCAGCCTGCGCTTTGGGACCGCGGTGAATCCGCACATCGGCCAGCGATTCGCGGCGAAAGCCCATGCGGGCCAACCGATCGATCAGCAGAGGGTCGAGCCGCGTCGGCGCCGAGTCGGCCAACCAGCGCGCGCCAATGCCGGCATAGCGATCGGCAAGGGATTGGCCCATTGAGGCGCTCTGGGTCGAGGCCAATTGCGCCGCCAAAGCCCCCGGATCAGCGCCCTGCTCGTACGCTATGGCCGCGCCTTCTTCATGCAAGCGCTGCAGTTCATCGTCGCGGTGGTTGCGCTGGGCCATGGAAAGCACCTTGGACGGATGACGATCCGCGTCCTGACGATAGCACGCGGCGGCAGTCGCAGCCAGACGGGACCGATGGCCGCGCCGCCAAGGTGGGGTGTCGCCACCACAATGAGCCAGCAGCGGGCGCTGAATCTGGCTGAGGCGGCAACTCCGCCATCCCTGCTCGCCTTCTGATTCGGAGCCGCCCTCGCAGAATCCGCGGGGAGTTGACACGGAGCATAGCCGTTTCCATGCTTGCCGGGTTGCGGATCAGCCATGGCGGCCGACACCGCGCGCAATTTCGCCGCCCCATTCCCAGATCCAGCGCTTTGAGGTGAACGTGAGCGACGGTCCCGGTCAGCGGCCTGGCGATGCAGATGCGCCGGCTCCACCGCCGAATTTTCCCAACCGGCGCAAGCGCAGCGCGGCCCAGTCCTCGTCGGCCTTCTGGCGGCCCCTAGAGGCCTCTGAGAGCCCGCTTGTGCGCTTTGGGCAGGCGGTGTTGCCGTCCGGATGGGCCCTGCTGCTGGCGGGGGTGCTGCTGGCTTGGCGGCTGCTGGCCGCGGTGGCGCGCGGCGATCTGACCACGGCGCCCCCTGGGCAGCTTCTGATGGCGGTGATCTTTGACGTGGCCTTGGCCCACGGCCTGACCTCTTTTGTGCGGCTTCTGACCGTTGCGACAAGCCCAAACGTGCTGCCGGACGCCGCGGTGGTGCGGCGCTCGACCTTTGTGCTGGCGGGGATTTGGTTTGCTATCACATTGTTGCGCATCGCCGCGATGGTCCACGCCGCCCTGGATCACGCGGTCATCGAGCCGGCCTTCTGGCAGCCCATCCTTGCCAACCCGGCGGCCTTCTTTGCCAATGGCGCCCTGTGGGCCGTGCTAGCTGCGGCCGCGGCGACGGCTGGGCTGGCCCGCTACTGCCTGACCTGCGACATGGAAATCGCTCAAGCCCTGGACATCGCGGAGCCGCGCGGCAAACTACTGGGGCTGACGGCGCTCGCGTGGGTGCTGGCGGTGAGTGTGACGGGGGCAGTCGCGTGGCGCGC
>JBIKTV010000067.1:0-18278 GCA_044347905.1 Myxococcota bacterium | reverse complement strand
GCCGCCACCGGAAGCTGGCGAATTTGGGGCCATACTTGGCGCGGCGCTGCAAATGCCGGCCCGGTGGCCGCCGCCAGAGTCACCGGCAGCAACAGAGAGATCAAGGCGCGCTTCATGGGGCACCTCCCACGCTGGCTGCAGGTACCTGGACTTGGGCCTCCAGCCACTGCAGCTGTAGGGCCTTTCCGTCGCCTTGGCGCGCTAGGATGCTGGGCGGGTCAAACCACAGCTTGGTCTCCCCGGCAGCCAGCACGGCGAATTCCAGGGCGACCCACTTCTCGCGCTGCACCGCCGCCCCAGCTGGATAGACAAAGGGCGCGATCTGATTGCGAAAGCGCGCGCTTCCCAGCAGAATTCTTCCCACCGGCGCGTCCTTGGCAACGCCGCGGCTCGACCACACCCCCGGATTGTCGTCGCCCAGTTCCGCCAGGGGCAGCAATTCGAGCTTGGTCAGCTGAAGCTTGGCCGGATCGTAGCGCAAATGCCCAGCGATCCCCAACAGATCCGCCACGTCACCCACCCAAACCCACGCCTTGAGGCGCTTGGCCGCGGGATCCCAGCCACCGCTGATCTCTACGTAACCGCCCTTGCCATGGCCCTGACCGGTGATCGCGGGCACGGGTCCCGTCGCCGCGGTATCGCCCGACCCCACATCGGCCTTGGCCGCCGAAGCGTCAGCGCCAGCCGCGCCGCTCACCGCAGTCTCATCCGCACAACTGCCTGAGAGCACTGCAAGAATCGCGATTATTGCCCCAAGGGGCCAGCGCGGGAATTTCAAGACGAACCTCCGGGGCGCGGACCTTGGGCGGTCTGCTGGGGGGCGAGTAGCATACCGGCAAGCAAGGCCCTGCTGCAAACCAAATCGGCGAGAGCGGCGCCACCGCCGCGGCAAAATCCGCAGGTGAGCGTGCAAAATGCGCGGGGGGATGATCCTGAGCGCGGGCTCTGGCAACCTAGAGCAGAGAGCTTCGGCCAAGCGCCCCCTGCCAAGGGCCCTATCGCCGGAAGCGACCGCGAGCTTGGCGTCGGCCGAGCTGCCAAGGAGCCCCCCATGCTGCTGAGCGCCCTGCCCGGTCCCGATGAACGCAGCGATGGCGATGCCGTCGATCTCGCGCTCGTCGCCGCTTACCAGCGGGGCAACGGCAACGCGCTGTCTGAGCTGTACCGCCGCCACGGTCGCCGCGTCGAGTCCGTCGCGCGCCACCTGATGGGCAACTCCAGCGACTTGGAAGATGTTGTTCAAGATGTCTTTATTGAACTGCAGAAAGCCCTTTTCCGCTTCCGAGGCGACGCCCGCTTTACCACTTGGCTACACCGCGTCACCGTCAACGTGGCGCTGATGCACCTGAGGAGAAACCGCAGAAAAGGCTGGCTGCGCTGGGTGGGTCTAGACCACGCAGAAGAACAGCCGGCCGCCCTGGTGCCCGCGGAAAACCGTTTGGAAGCGCGGGATATGTGCAAGCAGCTTTACGATATTCTGGGCAAACTGCCTGAAAAGAAGTATGTGGTGTTTGCCCTCTATGAGCTGGAAGGCATGAGCCTAGAAGAGATCGCCGCCACCTTGGGAATCGGCCTTAACACTGTCAAATCGCGGCTTTTCCACGCCCGCAAGGAAGTCTTTGAGATGGCCCAAGCCCGCGGTGCCCTGCCCCCCTTTGCCCTACAGGTGGTCAAATGAGCCACAGCACCCCAACGACCTGCCCCGACCGCAACACCTGGCTGCAGCTGTACAGCGACCGGGAGAGCGATGCCGTCGCCCACCGAGCTGAGCTGCAAGGCCACCTGGACGAGTGCCAAGCCTGCCGAGCAATCGTCAATGATGTCAGGCGTTTTCAGAGTCTTCTGCAGCGCGGCAAGGCGCCGGTGTTGAGCCCGGAGCAGCGGCAAAACCTGGAGGAGCGCGTTCGGCTGCAGTCTGGCGACTGGAGCAAGCCGGCGCCGGCGACTCCTTGGCTGGTCTGGGGCGGCGCGCTGGCGGCTGCGGCGGTGCTGTCCTGGCTGCTGGTGCGGCCGCTGATGGACAACCGCGGTCAGCCCAATTTTGACGAAGCGATCAAAGCGGCGACGCTGCCAACCGCTGACAATCCCGGCCCCGGGCTAGCCGTAGGCGCCGTGGAAGGCGAGTTGCAGATCGCGGGACGCGACGGCCACTGGCAGCCCCTCAAGGTCGGTGCGGCCATGAGGACGGGCGAGCGGCTGCGCAGCGCGGCGGGCGGGCGGATCACCGTGCCGGGGCGTTTTGAGCTCAAGCTCGGCAAAGAGAGCGAGTTAGACCTGACCACGCTGCACGATCGCACGGCCTTTGTGCGCCTGCGCCGCGGCGAAGCGGAGTGCGAGGTGCAGAAGCTGCGGCCGGGCGAGCGCTTTGCCGTGATGTTTGGCGGTTTTCGCGCCAGTGTCATCGGCACGCACTTTGCCGTGAGCCATCAACCGGATGCCGGTGGCGTGCAAGTGCGCGTAACGGAAGGCGCAGTTCGCGTCGATGCAGCCGACGATCCGGGCGCGCCGCTGGGCGAAACGACGACCGTGGTGCGGGCAGGGCAGCGCTGGAGCCATGCCGCCGGGGTCATGGCCTTGGAGCCCCTGGCGGCGCCGCAGCAAGCCACCCGCCTAGTGGCGGAGCCGACGCCGATGGCGCCAGAAGAATTAGCTCCGCCGCGCGGCCATGAGGCGACGGCCGAGGCGATGGGGCCGCACGCCGCCAAGCCCGCGCAGAAGCCCGCCGCGGATGGCAACGGCAAGAAGCAGGTGTTGATCGTGGTGCCGCACCAGTCGATGCCGCTGCCGGAGCCCATGGGCAACGGGGACGCGTCGGGCAAAGCCAAGCCGGCCAAGAAGGACGCGGAATAGCTCGCTGAAGAAACGCTAGAGATCCAGGCCTGTTCCGCGACCGCGATAGCCAACCCAAGCCAGCGTCAGCATCCACCGCCCGGTGTCGGCCCAGCCGTCTCGCTCGTGGGCCACGCGGACCGACACGCCCCAGGTCGGTTGGCCGCGCCAGTCCATGCTGGCTTCCGCGCGCACTGTAGGGGTCAAGCCCTGGCGATTCCTGCCCAAGCCCGCTGACGCCGCAAGGGACGGGATCCAGGTCAGCGCGTCCAGTGTCCAGCGCGCCTCGGCGGTAGCGCTAGTGGTGCCGCTGCGCCAATCGCCGGTGCAGCGCCGGTCGCGCACGCCTGCGCCAAAGGCCCAGAAATCAGTCGCGTGCAACAGCCAGCGGCCGTCTGGCCCGAGCATTGCACCGCTGCAATTTGCCTCCGTGCCAGCAGAGAGGCCAGCGGAATACTCGTGTTCGCCCTGGGTCGCATAGCTGGGCTGGGCGATGGCCAGGAGCGCCGCACCGGCAACGACAATCGACGCGCGCTTCACTGCGCACCGCCAAATCGGCTGAAGAACTCAGGTTCACCTAGAATCTCAATGGACCCGCCTTTTTCAATCTGCTTGCGGGCCTTTTTGAGCTTGGAGGAAGGTGTGGCGGCCTCCAGCTCGTCTCCGCCGACGACCAGCACGGTGGTCTCCGCGGTCACGTCGCTGCCGGCCAGACCGCCGCGCTCGACCACCCATTTTTGGGCATCGCCTCGCTTCATGACGGTCAAGGCACCGGTGAAGACGACGACTTGGTTGCTGAGGGGGCCTGAGGTCGGTGCCCGGGTGTCGACTTGAAATTCAATGTGTATCAGGAGCTTATCGATCAGATCCGCTTGGTCGAGCAGCCCTTGGACGATCGCCTCGCCCGTCTTTTCGCCCAGCGAATGCAGTTCGGCGATGTCGTCTTTGCCCAGAGCGCGAATCGCCTGCAAATCTCCGCGCTTGGCCAGGAGCCGCGCGGTCTGCTTGCCCAGACTCGGGATGCCCAGCGCGGTCAAGAAGGCCGCAAGCTCGACCTTGCGCGCTTTGCGCACTTGAGCCAGCAGATTGGCCACCAAGGTCTCGCCAAAGCGGGGAAGCGTTTGAAGATCGCCGGCTTCAAGCGTGTACAGGTCGGCCGCGTCGGTCACCAGCCCGCGCTCCAAGAGCACTTCCACCACCTTGTCGCCAAAGCCTTCCAGCTCCAGGGTTTGGCAAAAATGCAGCAATTTCCTAACCCGGGCTGCGGTACACTGCTCTGGGCGGGTGCAGTAGAGCACGGCGACGCTCTCTCCGGACTTCTCATCTAGCCGCTCGACTATGGTCGTCGGTCCGCCGCAACTTGGGCAGAGCTCAGGAGCTGAGACGGGCATCTGCGCCGAAGGGGTCACCACCTTCTCAACGTGCGGAATCACCCCGCCGCGGCGCACCAGCTCGACGCGATCCCCCAGGCGCAGTCCGTGCTTGCGGAGGGTCGAGAGGTTGTGCAGTGTGGCACGCGTCACACTCGCCCCAGAGAGAATCACCGGCGCCACGACGGCCACGGGCGTGATAATCCCGGTGCGCGCCACGCTCCACTCGACATCGAGCAACTCGGTAATGCCGGCGTCCACAGCGAATTTCCAGGCCAACGCGCTGCGAGGATGGTGGGCCGTCGTGCCCAAGCGTTCGGCCAGGACGAGGTCGTTGAGCCTCAGCACAATCCCGTCGGCCTCAAAATCCCACGCCGCCTTGTGCTGTTGCTGCTCGTCAAACACCTCTTGGGCCTGGGCAGCGGTCAACGTCCGCCAGGGCGCGGGGACAAAGCCGAGCGCCGCCGCCATCGCGAGCTTCTCCGCCTCTGTCCGGTGCTGCGGGCCGAGCAAGTCATAGCAGAAAAAGGCCAACTGACTGGGCGGAATCGCTGGATTATCCTTGGCTTTGAGCGTACCCGCCGCAAGATTGCGCGGATTGGCGTAGGACTCGGCCACCAGCGAAAAACCTGAGAGCGACAGGTAGATTTCGCCGCGCACCTCCAGTTCACCGCCGTTCCACTCAGGCAGTTGCGACGGAACACCTTGAACTTGCCGGGCATTCGCCGTGACATCTTCGCCGATCCGCCCATCACCGCGCGTCGCTGCCAGCCTCAGCGCGCCGTCCGCCGCATAGCGCAAGGAACACGCGAGCCCGTCGATTTTTGGAGTCTCCACCAAGAGCGCTTCCGGCGCGGTCGCAGCCCACTGCTGCACGTCCGCATCCGGCAGCGATTTTTGGTTGTTGGGCCGCCCTAGCACATCGGCGCAAATGCCGCGCAGCCACGCCCAAAACCCAGCAAATTCGTTACACTTCTCCAACGAAAGCATCGGCCGCTCGTGGACCACCTTGTCGCCCGCTTGCCCCGCGGGAAGGGCCGCGCCAACCTGATGCAGCTGCGGATGCTCGGGGTCCTTCCTGCGCAGCAGCGCGACCAATCCGTCGTATTCGGCGTCGCTGATCACCGGACTCGCGCGCAGGTGATACGCGTCGTCGTGGAAGCGCAGCACCTCGGCGAGTTCATCAGCGCTCAGGTTTTGCGGATCGCGGTCGGCGTGCGGGGCGGGATCAGTCATGCCGTGGTTGTCCAAGAGGGCAAAAGCTGCTAGGTTGCGCGCGCGGTGTTGGTCAGGCTGCGGCGAGTTGCAGCCCCCGCGACGCCGTCCCCGTAGCTCAGTAGGATAGAGCGTTCGCCTCCTAAGCGAAAGGCCACAGGTTCGATTCCTGTCGGGGACGCTGCACCAACGCTCGGCCCAAGGACACCAGGGGGCTCGGCCAAGAGACGGCCGGGGCCCACCCTAGAGGGGACCGGGACAACGCGTGGGCCACAGGGCTACACGCCGGACGGATAATAGCCAAGATGCTTGAAGACAATCGCATGGTAGATGACGAAATGGACGACGACCTGGAAGAAGGCGAATTGGACGGCGACGACGAGAGCGAAGAAGGCGCCGCCGCGGCGGTTCTGGAGCGCCCGCGCCATGGCCCCAGCTTGAGCGACACGCTGTTTGCCGACCTGCCGATTCCCGACCCGGTGCTGCGCGGCCTCAACGACCTGCACTTCAACTACTGCACGCCGATCCAAGCGCGCACGCTGCCCCACACCCTGCAAGGTCGCGACATCGCCGGCCAGGCCCAGACCGGCACGGGCAAGACGGCCGCGTTTCTGATCACGATTTTCAAGGAATTGCTGGAAACGGACCGCGATCACCCCACCGCCCCGCGCGCCGTGGTCGTGGCGCCGACCCGCGAGCTGGCCCTGCAAATCGCCAAGGATGCCGAGGATATCGGCAAGCACTGCCATTTCCGCACCGTCGCCGTGTTTGGCGGCATGGACTGGGAACGGCAGGCCAAAGTGCTAGAAGGCAAAGTCGATCTCGTGGTCGGCACGCCCGGACGCATGATGGACTACATGCGCAAGCGCCTGCTCGATCTGCGCCACGTTCAGGTGGCCGTGATCGACGAAGCGGACCGCATGTTTGACATGGGTTTTGTCGAAGACATCCGCTTTATTCTGACGGCCTGCCCGCGCGACCGCCAGACGCTGATGTTCTCCGCCACGCTGAGCTACGACGTGATGCAGCTGGCCAATCGCTATCTGCACGACGCCGTGGAGGTCAAGGTCGACCCCGAGCGCGTCGCCGCCGATACGGTCGAGCAGATCCTGTACCACGTGCCGGAGAAGGAGAAGCTGGGCCTGCTGCTGGGCATTTTGGAAGAACTCGCTCCGCACCGCTGCCTGATCTTCTGCAACACCAAGCGCGCCGGCGAATGGCTGGACTTCAAGCTGTTCCACAACGGCTGGGAATCGCAGTACATGTCGGGCGATGTGGCGCAGAAGAAGCGCCTTAAGCTGGTCGAGGATTTCCGCGCCGGCAAGATCGAGGTGCTGGTGGCCACGGATGTGGCTGCGCGCGGCCTTCACGTCGATGACGTCGATCTGGTGGTGAACTACGACATTCCGCAGGACGCGGAGGACTATGTGCACCGCATTGGCCGCACTGGTCGCGCCGGGCAGAAAGGCAAAGCGATCACCATGGCGGATGAAGCGCTGGTCGACCGCCTGCCCGCCGTGGAGAAGTACCTGGGGACCAAGATTCCGGCGCTGGTGCCCACCTCAGATCAGTACCTGCAAGACCTGAGCCCGTCCTTTGCCGCGACCAAGAAGATGCAAGAGCGCAGCGGCGCACGCAAACCGGCTCCCCGCGGTCGGCGGCGCTGATGGGCCGCTGGCGGAAACGCCGCTAGTCTGAAAAAAGTGCTCTTGGGGGCTTGACGCGGGCCCCGCGCTTGGACAGAATGCCACCCATCGCCGGCCCCGCGCGGGTTGGCAAATGCGAAAGTGGCGGAATTGGTAGACGCACTAGATTCAGGTTCTAGCGCTCGCAAGGGCGTGGGGGTTCGAGTCCCCCCTTTCGCACCCTGAGCTCAACGCTCCTCTCAAGCGCCACGCGGCGGTCTCTCAAGGCCCAACCGACGTGGCGTTTGTCATTTTTGCCCCGACAGAAACCGCTCACCACTCCTGCACCGGCCGCGGCTGATGCGCGGAGGAGGCCCCGTGACACCTCGGCTTTGGCAGAATCGCCCGCGTGCCACCAGCCAATTCGCCGCTGTGGCCATGATCTTGCTCGTGCTTGCCCTGCTGGCCGGCGCGTGCCAGAAGCGCCCAGTCGATCAGTTGGTCGACGACAGCTTGGTGCACTTACAGGCGGCTGAGAAGCTGATGCAAGAGGCCCAAGGTGATGAATTCAAGCTGCGCGAAGCGGTGATGATCTACCGCACAGAGCACGGCAAAGAGTTCGCCCGCCTGCGCGCCCAGGGTGAGGCGCAGATGGCCGCGCTGACGGAAGAGGAGCGCCGCGCGGTCGCCGTGCAGGCCAAGACGCGCGCAGATGCCCTGCTGGCCAAGCTGCAATTGCAGGCGCAGCGCTTCCCGGACAGCCGGCGGGCGCTGATTCTGGTGCGGCCCTTGGTGGTGGCCGGAACGCCCAAGATGGCCGCGGGGACGCGCCCCAACTGGATTCCGCCTGAGCCCCCGGCGCCGCCTATGATGGACATGCCCGGCGAATCCACGGCGGCCGCTGCCCGGGCGATACCCAAGCCGGCGGGGGCATTTGTTCCGGTGGCTGATGGCCCAGTTACGCCCACCCAGGCCCACGACCACAACCACGCGGAGCCCTGATGCCTGCACTGACGGTAGCAATGTTGGTTGCGCTGACGGCTGCAAAGAAGGCCGCCCCAAAGGCCGGACAGAAAGCTGAACCAGCGGATGGCCCGGCGCATGCCCCGGCTAGGGCGCTGAACTGGCTCTTGGCGGTGGCCGGCGGCGTGCTGACCTTCTTGCCGTTTCCCCACTGGAATCTGCATTATTTGGCGTGGTTCTGCGCCGTGCCGATTCTGCTTGCCGCCCGCAACGCCAACGTGCGCCAGGGGTTTGGCCTGGGTTTGCTCGCGGGTACCGTCACCAACCTGGGCGGCTTTCACTGGATGACAGAGATGCTCCGCGAGTTTGGGCACTTGCCGATGCCCATCGCCGCGGCGATTCTGCTGCTTCAGTCCGTCACCCAGGGTCTGACGATGGCCTTGGGCGTAGCTCTTTGGCGCTGGCTGGTGCGGCGCGGCGCGCCCGTGGGCCTGGCCGCGTTCTTGGCGCTGTGGGCCGGTGAGGCCGCGGTGCCGATGATCTTTCCGTGGTTCCTGGGCAATTCGCTCTCGCGCGAGCTGGAGATGATCCAGATTGCGGATTTGGGCGGCGTGCACTTGGTCTCTGCCCTGGCCTGGGCAGCCAACGCTGCACTGTACGAATTGCTAGCTTGGCCTCTGACGCGCAAGGCTCCCGCTTGGAAATTCGCCGTCGCTGTAGGCGGATCCGTAGCGGCGACATGGGTTTACGGAAGCTGGCGCCTTCCCCAAGTCGACGCCGACCAAGCGGCCGCGCCCAAGGTGACCATCGGCGTGGTCGAGGGCGACATCGGCATCTGGGAAAAAGAGGCCCGCTACCTGGACGGCCGCAAGCGCGCTTTGACCCTGCGCCACAACCTGATTCTGCACCAGCGCATGAGCCAGGATCTTGAAAAGCAAGGGGCAGAGCTGATCGTGTGGCCGGAGAGCGCCTACATGCCCTACGGCCCTCTGCCTGTGGTGCACACCGCGGACCGCTTTCTGGCCGTGGGCGCGGGCGGGGCGATCTGGCGCCATGACGGCAAGAGGTTTCGCGCTGAGGCGCCCGATCGCCTTGGTTTGCCCAGGGATTTGGCGATGATCACCGCGCTGTCTTCGCCGCGGGGCGATCTGTGGCGAGCGGTCGACGCTGGCAAGCGCATCGTCAGCGTCAGCCCGGCCGGGGCTTGGCTCACCGCGGTGCCTGACGGCGAGACGATTGTGGCCACGGCCTCGCCGTCCGTCGATTGGACCGGCCAACTGCCGGATGGCTGGGTGGTGGGGCGCGCGGGGCAGGTCTGGCGGCTCGGCTGGCCCAAGCCCGCGACGGATCTTGCCCCTCACAGCAACAGGCAGCCGGTCTCCAGCACCGAAGGGCCGCAACTGCAGGCGCTGCCTCGCGATGCCAAAGGCCCGGTGGATCTGACTGCGGCCGCGTGCAATGGAGAAGGGCGCTGCGTAGCCGTGGGCCGCCGCGGAGCCCTGCTCTCTTGGGGCGATGGCCGCACAGACAGCGCCCCCCAGCGGCTCGACTCCCCCTCCACCCAGGATCTTTGGGCCGTCGCCGCGGACCCCGCAGGGCCCATGACCATCGTCGCGGGCTCGGCTGGCGCGGTGCTGATTGGCGACGGCCGGCGCTTTGAGGCAGAAACCGTAGGCAGTGAGACCTGGTACGCGACGTGGCTCTGCCCAGACGGCAGCGCCTGGCTCGGCGGCAGCGGCGGCGCCTTGGCAGAGCGCGACCCAAGCGGCCGGTGGCAGCGCCGCAGTGGCCTGACCAGTGACGTGATGGCCGGCGCCTGCGATGCCGACGGCCGGGTCTTGGCTGTCGGCCGCGGCGGCCAAGCATTCTTGCGCAAAAACAAAGATTTTGAAGCAATTCCGGGATCAGGCGGCGCGGAGATCACCGCGAGCGTCGGCTTTCAGGCCCAGTTTGCCATCAGCCTGCCGCGCAGCGCCAAGCGCATCGTGCCCGCCAGCGCAGCCCTGCCGACCACCAGAGCATTCCCTGCCGATGCCGAGGCCGACAACGATCTGGCCGAATCCCAGCGCTCCACGCCGCGCCGGGGTTTTTCCGCCCCCCTGCTCTTTGGCGCGCTGAGCCACGGCAAGCCGATGAGGCCCGGCTCGGGAAGCTGCGAAGACTGCTACAATTCTGCAGTCCTGATGGCCCACGACGGCGAGGTGCTGGCGATTCACGACAAGGCCTTTCTGCTCGCCTTTGGCGAATACATGCCGTTTGGCGACCGCTTCCCCAAGCTCTACGAGTTGTCGCCCGAGACCTCGCACTTCCAGTTTGGCACCAAGACTTCTCCCATCGAGTGGAAGATCGACGACCAGCGCACCGCCCGCCTGGGCATGTTGATCTGCTACGAGGACCTGTTGCCGCGCTATGCCCGCCGCGTCGCGGCCCACAATCCCAACCTGTTGATTAATTTGACTAATGACGCCTGGTTTGGCCAGACCGCCGAGCCAGAGCACCACCTCAACCTGGCGCTGATGCGCAGCGTGGAGTATCGGCGCTGGCTGGTGCGCTCGACCAACACGGGCATTTCTGTTCTGATTGACGCTGCGGGCCGCCGAGTCGCCGAGACCAAGCTCACAGGGGCCGAGACGCTGCTTCGCAAGGTGCCTTTGCTCGAACAGCGTACGCTGTATGCGGCGCTAGGCGACTGGCCTCTGCTCGCCCTGGGCGGCGGGCTGTTGCTGGTGTGGCTGTTGAGCCCGGGATCCGCAGCGCCACAGCGAGCGGCGGGCAAGAAGTCCAAAGCCCGAGCAAGTTGACATTCATCTAGAACAAATAGACAAATATCAATCTTTGCGCTGAGCTTGGGCGGCCTTTTCCTCCATCTTGAGCCGTTGAAGCTTGCGCCGGCGCCGGCCCCACCAGGCGCGCACAGCTTGGCCCAGGCGGATGGCCACCAGCAGGCCACCGGCGATCGCCATTACTTTGCCAAGGCCGAGGTCAGGGGGAGTAGCTGCGGGCATAGGGCTCCTTAAGCGACGGCCGTCCGGCAAATCCAGCGACGACATTGCGGGCGAGGGCAAGCCCATCGGGCGTACCCACCGATTCGGGATGAAATTGAACGCCTTCTAGGCCATCCGCTGGGTGTCGCAGCGCCATGACCAAGGGCTGCGGCCCAGCGAGCGTCGCGGTGACCAAGGCCCCCGCAGCCAAGCCGGCGGTATCGACGACCAGGCTGTGGTAGCGCATCGCCTGCAGCGGCTGAGGCAGGCCGGCGAGGCAGCCCTGGCCACTGTGGCGGATCAGCGCCGCTTTGCCGTGTACGGGCTCAGGTGCGCGCACTACCGAAGCCCCCAGCACTTGCCCCAGCGCCTGATGGCCCAGACAAACGCCAAAGAACGGCACGCGTCCGCGCCAGGCCTGGATGAGCTCGACCATCACGCCGGCTGCCTGAGGCTCCCCCGGCCCGGGCGACAGCACCACTGCGTCATAGCCGCGCCGCGTCAGCAGGGCCAGCGGTTGGGCGTCATTGCGCACCACCTCAACCCGCAGCGCCAGCCCCTCCGCCTCGCCCGCGCGCAGGAGCAATTCCCTGAGATTCCAGGTAAACGAGTCGTAGTTGTCCAGCAACAACACCCGCAGCCGCGCGACACCCAAATCTGGCCTCAGTTGACGGGGAAAACGCTCAGTCCGGCGCTGACGGTGCTGGCGCCCTGTTCCGGGAGGAACTGATTGCTGATCGCCGCGCCGTCTTTGTTGCCCAGGACCACCAACACGCGCATGGCCGCACCTGTTGCGGGAATTCCGTTGGGATATAGGGTCTTGAGCGGAATCGTCGCCTCGAGCCCCGTGCCGGGTTTGCCGGCAATGGCGCCCAACAGCCAGGCAAAATTGGCCGTGTCGGCAAAGCTGCGCCAGCCCGCAAGGGTGGACTTGGCCAGGTCCAGCCCGTCAAAGCTGGCGAGCCCAAGGGAGGCAAGGCCAAAATCCAGGCCCAGTTTGGCGTCGTTGAGCTTGAGCGCCGAAGCCAGCGCGTCATCCACCGCGCCGCCGTTGTCCTTCAGATCGACAGGGCTCAGCACGCCCGTGCCGCTTCCGTAGTCGACATCCAGATAAACAGAGATGGCGTTGGTGTCCTCGGCCATGCCTGCGATGCCAATCGTCAGGTTCTGCGCGTCGTAGCTGACCCAAAGCGAATTGAGCTGGTTCTTGCCGACCCCCCAGGCCGTCTCCACTTGATTGCTCGCCAGAAGGTGTTGCGCAGGCTGATCGGCCAAGTCGCCGTCCACTTTGGGCGAGGCGAGGGGGATGATCGTCAAGCCGGCCGGCAGCAGCAGCGGGGTCTTGCCCGGCGGGGTCACCAGCACATCCACGGTGCCCAAGGGCAGCGCCGGCAGCGTGACCTCAAGGCCCGTGCTGACCGCCTTGACCGCAGTCGCCCCGGCCTTTGTGCCATTGGGCAAAGCGAATTCTACTGTTGCGTCGGCGGGCAGGTTCACCCCCAGCAGCGACACCACAGAGCCGCCCTTGGCCGCAGCGAACGGCGGACTCGCGCTGTTCAGCTTGCTGGGCAGGCTCTTGGGGTCCACAGCGCTAACCGCCACCGCTTCTGAATAGGCCGTCTGGTTCTGCCAGGTGAGCTTGGCACCCAGCAGCCAGTCGCCCTTGGCAAGGCCGGGCAAGGTGGCCGCCCAAGCCTCGCCCGTGCCCTCACCGTCGTACACGGCCTTGGTCCAATTCCAGTCGCTGTCTTTGCCCACCGCGCTGCCGGCCTTGGCGCTGCCGATCCACACGTCCAGATCCGGCGTCACCCCAGAAGCGGAAGTCACCCCGGCGATCGCCACAGAAGCCACCAGCGCCAGCGGCTGGGCCTCCCCGACCTTGCCATCCGCCGGTAGGAACGACGGAACCAGCAACAGGCTCGGCTTGGGCGGCGCCTCGTAGACAAAACCGCCCTTGATCGAGGCCTTTGCGCCGTCCTTTTGGGCCACTTCGACATCGACGCTGCCGGCCGCGTGGGCTGGCGTCTTGCAGGTGATGATCGTGCCACCGGCGCTGATCGCCACCTCCGTGGCTGCGCTGCCGCCAAACGTCACCGTCACGGGATCAAGAAAACCGCTGCCCGTCAGCGTCACCGCGGTGCCACCGGCGAGCCCGCCCTTGGACGGATCGACGCTGTCGAGCTTGAGCCCCACCGGCTTGTCGACACAGGTCGTGCCTTCGCAGATCTGATTGGCGCCGCAGGCCGGCTCGCAGGTCTTGGGGGCGATGTCTTTGCACGCGCCGTTCTCGCAGGTCTGGCTGGCTGTACACGCCGGCACGCAGTCGGTCCCGCCCTTGGGATCGGGAATCTTGACTGCAGTGTTGAGGAACTTGCCCTTGCTGTCCTTGCTCAGCACCACCGCGGCGGTTTCCCAACTTCCGCCCGGCCCGGTCGCGGTCCATGCGGCAACACCGTCGGCAAACGCCTCCTTGGCGCCTTTGTACTCCTGCCCTGCGTCCGGAAGCGTGTCTCCCTGGGTTGAAACAAAGATGAATTGAGCTTCTTCGTTGGCGTTCAGCCCGCCGTCGTGTTTGCCCAAATTCTGCTTGTGCACGTAGGTGATAATGCCATCGCCGGCCTTGTCATCGCCCTTCTGCCCGTCGTCGAGCAACTGGATCGGCGTCCACATGTTCATCGATCCCTTGAGGTACAGCGCGTGGGTCGCCAGACTCCACTTGGTGCAGCACGCAGCCAACTTCGCGGTATCTAGGCTGATCTTCAAGTCGATGCTGCCGTGCTTGGCGATCTTCATGCCCGGCACCGCCACCACTCCGCTCTGCCCCTTCTTCAGCACCAGCGTGCCGTTGGGGCCATTCCACATCCAGTTGCCCAGCTCATTGAGCGCGCCGTACTCCAAGGTGGTGTCCTCAGTCGGGGCGAATTTGACCTGGGTGCTAAAGATGTGGTCGCCCTTGGTGGCGCCTTCGCGCTCATGGCCACCGCCGCTGATCGGCCCGTCGTCGTAGAGAGGCGGGTAAGGACCGTCGCTCGGCAGCCAAGAGGTGGCATAGACGACTGAGTTGCTCGCCTGATCCCAGCTGAAAGAGCCGGTCCACACGATCTCGCCATCGCCAAAGGTCTGGTTGGCGCTGTCGTCCACCTCAAAGGTCAGGATGAGCCCGCCACCGCCGCTGTCGCCGCCCGCATCCTTGCTGTCGCCGCTGAGGCTGTCGCCTTGGATGTCCTTGGACACGTCAAAGACCATGCCGTCCGGGCCGCTGGCCGATCCCGTGTCGGTCGCGGAGCTGCCGCTCTCTGGGGTCCCGCAGGCCGCGATCGCAAACCCAAGGAGTAATCCACTCAATTGCTTGAACATATCTTCCTCCGCACGGCGCCCTGCGCAGCCTCAGCGGGCACCATACACCCTCAGCCGCCGCCGCGAAACCCGACCCGCTCGATTCCCAGCTAAAGTCGCGGGATCTGCCAAGGCGGGTGCGGCAGCTACTTGACGGTCACCTGGTCGAGCAAGATGACCGTGTCAAAAATCGAGTCGCCCTTGTCGGTCGCAAAGAACGTCAGGTCCACCTTTTTGTCTTTGTTCGCCAGCCCCGACACGTCGGTGCAGCTTTTCTGCCAAGGCGTCATCCACACGCCGCCCTGGTCAAAATTCACGTCCGCCTGAGAGAGGGTCTTCCAGTCTTTTCCGCACTTGCACGACGGCGATCCCGGCTCGCACGGCGACGAACCGTTGCAGTCGTAGGGGCAAAGCGAGTCGATGTAGACGTTGACCATGGTGGTGTTCTGGATGTCCGACTTCAGCGTGGCCATAAAGGTGTCCATGAACGACGAGCCGCAGTATTCCTTGAACTCTTCGCTGTAGAATTTCCAGTAGAAGCAAAGCTCGGTCTGGCCTTCTTCCACGCAGAAGGGCTGGGTCAGCGAGCCGTTCTGAGCGGTAAAGCCAAGACCGGTGGAGATGATGCCCATGTACTTGCCCGAGGTCGGGATGGTCGCCCCCAGCCGCGAGATCACGCGACCGTCGCCTACCGGCTTCCAACCGGTCAAGTTGCCCAGATCCCAAGAGTTATTGATGAGCTCTGAGTTGTCGATGTTCGCCTCGCCGACGCCCACCAGCTTGAGCCGGCCGCCGTACTGCGGGTCGCCGCCGGTGTTGGGCATCGACTGCAGCACGCTCTGGGTCTTGCCAATCAGGTTGTCCATCATGGCTTTGCCCTGCGCGCCCGCGAACTGAGCCGACACGTAGTCAGAGAAGCCGACCACCGCCGCCGCGCCGTTGCCCCACAGTTGCACGGCCAGAGAGCCGTTGAACATCGTGCGGCAAGCACCCAAGTAGACAATGGAATTGGGGAAGGCGTTGACCAAGTGATGGCGCAGGAACGCCGGGGTCAGCGCGTAGGTGTCGTCGCCGATGATCACCCGACCGCGCATGATGTCCGCCTGGGTGTTGTCCACGCAGAGGCCGCCAGAAAGGGAAGTCTTTACACAGGTTTCACCAGCAGGGCAGCCTAGGCCGGCCTGGTTGCAGCTGGCATTGGACCCCGAAAGGGCAGAGCAATTGACCGGCTCGCCGCTCCACAGCACTTCCTGAGCGCCTTGGTGCTCCCAGCCCAGGTCTTTGTAGACCTGCGGGTCCAGATCGCCAAACAGCGCCTCGCCGTGGCCGGTGATCGTCACCAGGCCGTAGTTGCCCATTTCGCGGTACCAGCGCAGATAAGCATTGGAACCCTCTGCGGCATCGACAGAAAACGGCGGGCACTGCTTGGTCTTGAGCGCCGCGCCGGCCTGATCCGCTTCATCGCCACCGGCCGCTGAGAACTCGGCTTTGAAGGGGGCTAAGGCCAGGGCCCGGCGCGCACCGACCGAGTGATTCGACACCGCCGCGCCGACATCGATGGCCGCACCGCCCGCCCGCAAGCCCGCAGGTGCCAAGCTCAAAGCCCCAAGCTGCCCGGACTTGTAGCGAACCCACACGCCAAAACCGCCGGATTCTGCGGGGCCGGCATCGGCGACGTTGCTGTCGGCCTTGAGCGCGGCAATCGCCTCCACCTGGGCGTCCTTGGTCGCCTTGCCCCCGGCAACAGCGGTGTTGTAGTCGCCCTTGACCTTCTTTTGGAGCGAAACGATGGAGTTGCAGGTGCCTTTGTCAAAGCGGCTCACCACGTCGACGATCGTCACCGGCGACAGGGCCTTGTACTTCTTGACGCCGATGTCGACGTCGGCCTTAACTCTGAAATACTTGGTCTTTGCCTGATTTGGCGTGAGCTTTAGGCAGTTGGAGAACACGGCGTCCTTGGCCACGTCATCGCAGTTGCCGCCAGAGCCGCTGTCGAGCAGGCTGGTCACGCTGCCGCCGGAGACGTCTTTGCCGTTCTCATCAACCTCAACTAGCTGAAGCGTCTGCGGATTCACCACAAAGCTGCCATCTGGACCGGCCACCGCGGCGCTAGCGCTGAAGTGAACAACGATCGTCGCGCTTTCATTGACAAAAAGCACGTTTGGCGTCATCTCCGGCGGCCCTTCGAACTGGAACACCGGATTATACGTCACGTGGATGGTGTCGCTGACCACCGTGTTGCCCTTCTTGCCCGTGACGGTGATGTGGTTATCGCCTTCCACCAGGTCGATCACGCTGGACTTCCAGTTGGTCACCGCGGTGATGTTGCCGGATTTGCCGTCGAGTACGGCCCAATTCATAGACTCCACACCGCCATACATGACGCCCGCGAGCTGGATCTTGGACCCCGTGCTCTGAATCCAATCGCGCCCTGAGGGGCCCAGGATCTTGACCAGTGGGCTCTTAAAGCCGTCTGTGGGTCCAACGACGGCGTCGCCGCTGACGTCAGGAGCCGAGGTGTCTGGCGGCGTCGTGTCGGGAACCTGCGTGTCCACCTGCGGCACATCCGCCGCGGAGTCCTCTAGGGCATCCACCGGGATCGTGTCCGCTTCCAAGGCGTCGCTTGCGTCCACCGCAACCGTATCGGCCCCGCTGCTGTCGTTAGAGCCCGTGTCGATCGACCCCGTATCGGTGCTCGCCGAAGTGTCGGCGGCCGGCGCTGCTTCTTCAGAGCAACCTGCGGCCAGCATCAGAGCGATCGCCGCCAGGGGGATTGAGAAGCGGGTGCGGTGGTTGGCCATGGGGCGCTCCGTTTGGGGCAAAGGTCGTCGGGGAGGAGGGGGCGTCAGACAGCGAACTGAGCAGACAGCAACCGGTTCTAGCGCAGGGCCTGCGGAAACGCCGCACCGCACCATAGAAATCTCTCAATATAGCAATCGCGCTCCCTACACTGCAAGCCGCCGCACGCTCCACCGATACGGCAGATCGGCGGCGCGTTACAGAACAGCTTAGATTTACCACTCTTCTGTGGTCCATTCCCCCGGCACGGCGTGCAAGCGCTGGCTGGAAATCGACACCGTCAGCGGCAGGCGATGGGGCGCTTGGGGCGGCTCGTGAAACAGCTCTCCGTCTAGCGTATAGGGCCCAAATAGCTCTAGGCGCGCCGCCGTGGGAAAGTCGTCCAGGCCCCGGGTCGGCCGGTCCGCCATCATTGCGGGCAGCAGCTGCAGAATCGACCGCGGATCCAGGTCGCGCACCACCCGCGCGGAAAACCCGGGCTGGTACAGCTTTCTGCGCACCGCTGCAGCAGCGCCGACCGCCAGGGTCAGGTCCACCGTAGACGCCGCAACGCCGGTGTAAGAAGGGTACGCCACCCCGTCGACGTTCATGCCGCTAGTAAAGGGGCCAAGCTTCCAGCCTTCGCGGCTCCAAAGTTCACTGCCCCAGGCGATACCGCGGGACAATTCGAACAGAAAGCGCGTCAATCCGCCGTAACCAGCGCCAAACCGCTCGTAGAGCTCAATGGCGTGGTATGCGACTTCTGATCCAAAGACAAAACCATAGCGCGGGGCGACGGGGACTTGGCCCTGCCACCAGCTGACCTCCAGCAGGGGCACACGCCGCGCCGGAACCCGCGAAAGAGGCCCGCCGCCAAAAAACCTCTGGAACTTCGCCAAAATCTCCTGAGGCGGCCCGTGAATTGCGCAGGTCCGACCGACGATGTTCAGCGTGCCGCCGTTGAGGATCAGCAGGCGCGGCAGGGGCACGGCGTGGCCGGTAGCCAATTCGGTCTCGCGGGTCAGGTCGATGAGCGCGTTGACCGCGTGGTGCACCGTGCCGTCGCCGCCGGCAATCGCCAGCACATTGGCCTGATGGGCGCAAAGCAGATGGGCGAGGGCCCGGCGCACCGAGGCGAGGTCCCAAGTCTCCGCGCAGGCCTGCGAATCCCCAAGCAG
>JBIKTV010000349.1:0-6128 GCA_044347905.1 Myxococcota bacterium | reverse complement strand
TTGCGCCGCGATCTGCGGGAGAAGTCCTACCGCGCCTATATCACCCGCGCGTCGAGCGGGGAGTTGGACAATGGCCCGCTGATCCAAAGGATTCTGGCCTTGCGCGCGGAACAGGCGGCGCTGCTGGGCTTTGCCAGCTATGCGGAGTTGTCGATCGCCTCCAAGATGGCGCCATCTGCGGCATCGGTGCACGCCATGCTCCAGCGGTTGCGCGATGCGAGCTGGCCCCAAGCGCTGGTAGAGCTGGATGAATTGCGCAATTTGGCTCGGGAATCAGCTGCAGAAGGGGGCGCTGAAGCGGCGGCCGATCTGCGGCCGTGGGACGTGGCCTTCTGGGCCGAACGCCTGCGCGAGCAGCGCTACGCCTACAGCGAAGAGGAACTGCGGCCGTGGCTGCCCCTGCCGACGGTGCTGAACGGGGTGTTTTCCCTGGCAAAGCGCCTGTTTGGCGTGCAGATCACCGCCGCCGATGGCGAAGCGCCGGTGTGGCACCCGGACGTGCGCTTCTTTCGCGTGCTGGACGAACACGCCAAGCCGATGGCGGCTTTCTACCTGGACCCGTACAGCCGGCCCGCCGAAAAGCGCGGTGGCGCTTGGATGAATGAGTGCCTGGGCCGCTCTGCGCGGGCGGGTGAACCGGGCCAGCCGCGGCTGCCGGTGGCGTACTTAATCTGCAACAGCACGCCGCCCGTGGGCGACCAGCCGTCCCTGCTGACCTTTGGCGAAGTCGAGACCCTGCTGCACGAATTTGGCCATGGCCTGCAGCACATGCTGACCCAGGTAGACGAGGGCTTGGTGTCGGGCATCCGCGGCATTGAGTGGGACGCCGTGGAATTGCCGAGTCAGTTCATGGAAAACTGGGCCTACCACCGCCCGACCCTCCGCAGCTTGACGGGCCACGTGGCGACCGGTGAGCCCCTGCCCGACGCGCTGTTCGCCAAGGTCGCCGCGGCTCGCACTTTCCGCGCGGCTTCGGCGATGCTGCGGCAAATCCTGTTTGCGTGGACGGATTTGGCCCTGCACAGCCCGTCCCCGGCCCAGGGCGACCCGCTGGCGGTGTTTGCCCAGGTCGCCGCCCTGACCTCGCCGCTGCCGCCGCTGCCAGAAGACCGTTTTCTCAACAGTTTTCAGCACATCTTTGCGGGCGGTTACGCGGCGGGCTACTACAGCTACAAGTGGGCAGAAGTGCTCAGCGCCGACGCTTTTGGCGCCTTTGAAGAAGCGGACCTGGAAAACGAAGCCGAAGTCGCGCGGCTGGGGCGGCGCTTCCGCGACACGGTGCTCGCCCTAGGCGGATCTGCGGCGCCAAGCGCAGTGTTCAAGGAATTCCGCGGGCGCGAGCCGAGCGAAGAGGCCCTGCTGCGGCATTTTGGCCTGAGTCGCTAGCCAATCGCTCGGCCGATCGGCCCAACACGGGCAAGGCAGCTACTCTTCTTTCTTGGGCGGCGGCCACGGGGCCCAGATGACGTTGCCGGCTTTGTCGATCCAGCCGCGCTCCAGCTTGCCGTCCACTTCTTTGCCTACAAGCGCTAAACCGTTGCGGAAGCGCGTGCCCGGGTGCTGGGCGTCTTCATAGACTGGGGCGATAACCGTGCGGCCCGCGGCGTCGCAGTAACCGTATTGGATACCGACGCGAACGCGGG
Organism: Myxococcota bacterium; assembly: GCA_044347905.1. Lineage (GTDB taxonomy): Bacteria > Myxococcota_A > UBA9042 > UBA9042 > UBA9042 > SXRM01. The sequence goes on along the minus strand of JBIKTV010000349.1, from coordinate 4,485 downwards.
CGAGGCCTTCCGACAGCGCGTCGATCTCGCCAAAAATCGGCTCCACCACCCATTTGCCGGTCTTGTCGACAAAACCCCAGCGGCCGTCCTGCTCTGTGGGGGCAAGGCCCTCGCGAAAGCCGGCAGTGAAGGCAAAAGTGGGTGGAATGACCGCTTTGCACTGGTGATCGATAAAGCCCCAGCGGCCATCTTCGCTGCGGAAGGCGGCGAGACCGTCAGAGAAGGCCTTGACCACCCGCGCCGGGGCCTCGCAGACCACTTGGCCGGCTTTGTCGACGACCTTGGCGTTGCCTTCCTTGATCGGCCGGAGGATCACCACATCTTCAGAGAACTCTTCGATTTCATTGGTCGCGTAGTCGGTCATGGCGATGACTTGGTTGCCCGCCGGGTCGATGAAGGCGAACTGCTCTGTGGCGATCTCCACCGCCGCGCGATCGCAGTGAAAGGCGTTTGCCCGCAGGAACTTAGGCGCAACCACCAGCTTGCCGGCCGCGTTGATGTAGCCCCACTGGCCGCCTTGGCGCGCCGCCGCCTTGCCCTCGCTGAATTCGCGCAGGGACTCAAAGCTGGGCTTGAGCTGGACCTTGCCTTTGCGGTTGAGCAGGCCGGCGCGGGCCGTCGCTTCGCCGGGCGCGGCAGCGGGGGCAGAGATCTCAAAGGGCGCCACGCCGCCGACAAAATCGCCAATCCATTTATGGGTCGGGGCGAGGATCAGCTTGCCGCTGCGGTCCACAATGCCGTGCTTGCCATCCTTCTCAATGACCAGCGGTTCCTGTGGCGGCGCCTTGGGTTTAGCAGCCAGGGCCGCAGAGGGAGCACAAAGAGCTAGCACAAGCAGCCAATTCGACCAGCGCATGTTCTGCAGACCTAAAGGCGGCACCGAGCCCCGCCTGTGCAAAGACTATGCAAGCCCGCGCAAGAATGCCACTGCGAGCGGGCCGGCGAACGGCGGATGGATCTGGCCGTGCCCCCCATGCGGTGATAGGATGGCCCTATGCGCCACGAATTTCCCCAACCTTTTGGACCCTATGAGCTGCTGCGGCGGCTGGGGCGCGGCGGTATGGCGGAGGTGTTTCTGGCCAAAGCCCCTAGCACGTTGGGGGATTCCAAGCTGGTGGCGCTCAAGCGCATGCACGCGCAGCTGAGCGAAGACCAGAGCGCCGTAGAAATGCTGGTGCAGGAAGCGCGGCTGGCGATGCGCTTTCACCATGAAAACATTGCAGAGACTTTTGAGCTCGGCTGCCAAGACGGCACATACTTTTTCATCATGGAGTATGTCGACGGCGTGGACTTGGGCACGCTGGCCACCTCGTGCGAGAACCGCGGGGCGCGCATGGACCCGGTGATGGTCGCGTATGTCTCCCTGGGCATGGCGCGAGGGCTGGGCTATGCCCATGATCTTGCGGATGAAAGCGGAAAGCACCTGGGCATTGTCCACCGCGACGTCTCGCCGCAGAACGTGCTGATCAACCGCCGCGGCGAAGTGAAGATCATCGACTTTGGCGTCGCCAAGGTAGCCGCGCGAATCCAGCAGACCATGGCCGGGATTATCAAGGGCAAATACGCGTACATGAGCCCCGAGCAGGCGAGCGCAGAGACCGTGGACGCCCGGTCAGACGTGTTCTCTCTGGGCGTGTGCATGTGGGAATTGATGACTGGCAAGGCGCTTTTTCGCAGCCACGGCTCCAATTCGCCGTTTGCCGTGCTGCGGGCCGTGCGAGAAGAGCCGATCGCCAAGGCCCACAACCTGACGCCGGGGCTGTCGCTGGAGCTGAGCGGCATCATCCACAGGGCGCTGGAGCGGGATAAAGGCAAGCGTTACGCAAGTATGGCGGACCTGGCCAAGGACCTGGAGCGCTGGCTGCAGCGAAGCCGCCCGGACTACGGCTCGCAGCAACTGGCTGACGATGTCCACCGCTTGGTGTCTGCTGCGCCCCAGGGATCTCTGCCGCAGAACGCGATCGCCACGCCGCCCATCGGCAAGATGCGCGGGGAGGAATACCAGCCGTCGCAGCTGTCGGTGGTGGCGCAGTCGCCGCTGGAGCGGCCCAAGTCGACGGTGCGCCGGCCGCCGCCCGAGCCGGGGGAAAGCGCTGCGCCAGCTGCGGGGGCGCGCCTGCCGTCGATGATGTTTCCGCGCGCGTACTTGACCGCGGAACAGCGGGCGGATCTGGACGACGCCTCGGCGCCCACCATGCCGCAACCCTTGACCATGGCGCCCCTCGCGGGTGGCGACGTGCCGGGTTGGTGGCCGAGCAAGCGCGTGGTAAAGCAATTCCTCTGGGTGGGGATGGTGGTGCTGGTGTTTGCCTTGGGCTTTAGCGTCATTGCTACGCTGAGCCGCATGGGCAAGATCTGACGGACAAACGCGCAGCTGGGCGGGCGACAGCTCCCCGCGCTCGCACTGGCAGGGGAGGCAGCGATGGCACGGGAGGCAGCGATGGGTCAGAGAAATGCTTGGATCATGGGCGCTTGGGCCGCGATTGCCTTGGCCGCCACATGGCCCGGAAGGGCCGATGCAGCAGTGCCGGCGACAACCCAGATCGAAGGCGTGCTGCTGAACAGCGCCGGCGGTCCAGCGGCGGACGGCACCTATCAACTGAACCTGCAATTGCTGGACGGGCCCACCGGCGCGGTGATGTGGTCTGAGGCCGGGGTGGCGGCGGCGGTCAAGAGCGGCCAGTTCCAGATCGCTGCCGGGGCCAAAACTCCGCTCTCAGCCAGTGTGGTGAGCGGCGAACGCTGGCTGCAAGTGCAGGTGGGCACGGATCCGCCGCTGACCGCGGTGCCGGTGCGCTCCGTCCTGCAGGCGCTGCGAGCGGGTGTGGCGGACGGTCTGGACTGCAGCGGCTGCATCAAGGCCACCCATCTGGACCCGCTGTTGCTGCAGGGCCTGGCCAAAGCCACGGATCTACAGGCCTATGCCAAGAGCACGGATCTCAGCGGCTATGCAAAGGTGAGCGACCTGTCGACGTACGCCAAGACCGCGGACCTGGCCGACTACGTCAAGGCGAGCTCGCTGGCCAAAGTCGCAGGCACGGGCTCCTACACCGATCTGGCCAACAAGCCGGTGCTGGCGCAGGTGGGCGCGACGTGCGGCACGGGCCTAGTGATGAAGGGCATCAAGGCGGACGGCAGCTACGAGTGCGTGAGCGGCGCCGTAGACGCGGCGGCCCTGCCCAAGGACGGCTTGGACGAAATCTCCAACGGCTTGCTGACCAATCAGTTCACTGAGGTGGCGGCGTCGAGCAAGACCCCGCTGGACATCGCCGATGCCTTTCCCGCCGGCACCACCGACGAGATCACCGTGCCCGACTACGGCACCGTGCAGAGCGTCAGCGTGGCCCTCGACTTGACCAACAGCGACATTAGCAAGCTCAAGGTCACGGTTTTTGACCCCCAGGGCACCGCCTATGTGCTGCACGATAAAAGCGGCAGCGGCACCGCGATCAAGACCACATACCCCAGCCCAAGCTCGCCGGTCAGCGGCGACTTCTCCAAGCTTTCCAGCACCACCGTCAAGGGCAAGTGGTCGATCTCTGTGGCGGACTTGGCGGGCACGAGCGGCGGCAAGGACGGCAAGCTCAACAGCTGGTCGGTGCAGGTCAAGGTCATGTCGGCCAAGAAGGCCGCGGTGACCCAGGGCCTGCAGTTGGTCCCCGCGGCGACGGCGCCGGTGGCGTGCATCGCGAGCAACATGGGCACGCTGTACTTTGACATCACCTCCAAAACCTTGCGGTATTGCGACGGCGCCAACTGGCGCAGCCTGGCCGACAGCTGCGGCAACGGCATCCTGGACATCAACGAGCAGTGCGACGACGGCAACAACGCCAACGGCGACGGCTGCAGCGCTACCTGCAACGCGGCTTTGGGTCTGGTCAAGGCCAACCCGGGCAAGAGCTGCCTCGACATCGTGGACAACTGGAAGGCCAACAGCGAGGGCACGCCCAAAGACGGCACGTTCTGGATTGCCGCGCCCAAGGGCCAGGTCATCCAAGTGCTGTGCGACATGAGCAGCGAAGGCGGCGGCTACACCTACTTTGGCGTGGCGTCTGGCAAGAGCACCTCGAGCTCGACCGACGACAACACCTGTAAAGACTACGGCATGGACATCTTCTACCCGCGCAGCAAGGCCCAGTGGACCTGGGTGCTGGGCAAGTTTGACAGCTCGTTCTTTGCCACCATCCCCGGCGTCACCAAGCCGGCCGACAGCGGCAACTACACCGGCTGCATCATGCGCCACCCCGCGAGCTATGGCGGCAACAGCTGCGGCGACTGGAAAGTGCCCGACGGCGGCCGCTGGTGGCTGCGCGACTCGACCTACGGCGAACCCAACGGCGACTACACGGCTAACTGCTGGCTGTCGATGTATTCCTGGAACGCCAACGATATTCAGTTCAACGACGGCGGCTGCGGCTACGCGACGACCAAGTACGTCTGCTCGACCAACGACAAAAAGTAAGGGACCGCGGGTGAGGATCCAAG
>JBIKTV010000348.1:0-6142 GCA_044347905.1 Myxococcota bacterium | reverse complement strand
CGTGCCACGCAACGCCGATCGACCACGTTTGCACGGCACTGCGACCGCCGTGATCGCCCGCGGGCTTGAGGGCGGGCAGCAGCCGCCAGGGCCAGTCGGCGTGCTCGCGTTGCAGGGCTTGGCGCACTGCAGGCAGGCCGATGGCTTGCAGGCAATTGGTCCACACCACCTGGTCGCCCTCAAGAAAACCTAGGCCGCTTCTGAGCAATTGCCGGTGCAGATCCGGCGAACACTGGCTCTGGCCTGTCGCAGCGCGCAACAGGGCCTCGACGACCTCGCTGCGCTGTGCGGCGACTACGTCTGCCACTTTGGCCTGCAGCAGCTCTGCCAAGGACCGCTCGGCCGCCGCCTGCCAGCGATCCGTCGGCACAGGCAAGACGCCTTCGCCCAGCCCTTTGGCGACGACCCCTTCCACGAGGCGCTCAAAATCCACAAGGGTGTCGCAAAATTGCCCTAGTTCGTGCAACCGAGCTGCGGCGATCCCGGCGAGGGCGAAGGGGTGGTCGGGCTCCGCCAAAACTTCTTGCAGGGTCTCTGCGGCCACCTGCACCGACCGCGCGTGGCGCTCCAAGGCCCGGCCATCGGCAGCCACCCCCGCGGCGACCACCGCTTGAGCGGCGATCACGGCCAGTCGCCCTTCCACCGTAGCCTGGGCGGCGTTGGCCGGCACGTCCGCCACCACGGCGACGACGCGACGCTGCCGATCGCGATCGCGCCAGTAGCGGGCCTGGCAGGCCGCCCACGGCACGGTCAAGGCCGCCGCATCCAAGCCGGCAGCGAGCAATTCCCCCAGTTTCTCTGCCTCTGCAAGGCTGGCGCTCGCCGGCAGCGGATAGGCACCGCCAGGCATCACCAGGGAGCGTTCGCGCAGGGCCGACAAGACCAGACCCATGGACTCCGCCGACAGTGCCACGCTGGGCACCGATCGCCTGGCAGTGTCGCGCCAATGCGCTGTCACTGGCAAGGCGTTGGCCAAAGTCGCGCCTCCCCGCAGCAAGAAGTCTTCACCAAATCAAACACTTCCGCCTGCCTTGACGCGGCGCGCTGGAGGCGTCCATGCTAACGCTACCTGCGCAACTTGCCGCCGGAGTGACAGTGTCGCCATGACCACCGCCCCCCATAGCGAGCGCGAACCGGATCCGCGGTTGGCCGCCGTGGCTAAGGTCGCCCGGGCTCTCTCTGCGCCGCTGTCTTTGCCAGAGACCCTGGAGGAGATTCTCGCCGCGGTTCGCCAGGCCGTCGACGCCGACCGCGCCACGCTCTACATCGTCGATGACACGGAAGAGGTGTTGAGCTCCATCGCCATGGGCAAGGAGATCCGCCCGATTCGCCTGCATTTTGGCCAAGGTCTCGCCGGTTGGGTCGCCCAGACCCGCCGCACCGTCAATGTCAAAGATGCCTACCAGGATCCCCGTTTTGACGCGAGCTGGGACCTGGAGAATGGCTACCGCACCCGCTCCATGCTGTGCCAGCCGGTGCTCGACCGCGAAGACAATCTGGTGGCTGTCGCCCAGGTGCTCAACAAGCGCGGCGGCTGGTTTAGCGTAGCCGATGAGGAATTGCTGGCGGCGATCCTGTCAATGGCCGCGATTTCTATTGTGAATGCTCGCTTGGCGGAGAAGCTAGCGGCCAACAACGCCCTGCTGATCCTCGCCCGCACCGACCTGGCCAACCGCGTGCGCGAAATCGACATGCTCTACGACCTGGAGCGCGAAGCGGCCCGCGCGGCGACCCTGGACGAAGCAGTGCGCGGCGTCATGGAGCGGATCCTCTGTACTTTGGACGCCGACTTGCTGGAGATGGCGGTGCGGCGCGAGGCAGGCGGCCTAGTGCTCTATCGCTCCGCCGGGCCGGATTTTTACGACGTGGTGCAGCTGCCCACGATTACAGGCTTGATGGGCAAGGTGTTTTCTGCTCCCCAGCGCTATAATCCGTGCGATATGGCGCCCGGAGAGCTGGCCCGTCTGGCGGACGAAGAGCAGCTGCCGTTTGTGCCCGCCGCCGGCCTGTGCGTGCCCCTGGAGCGCGATACCGGGTTTGTGGGCGCGCTGGCGGTCTATTGGAAAACCGGGGGCCACAGCTGCCTGACGGAGTCGCAAGAGCGGGTGGTTGAGCTGTCGGCCGATCAAATTGGCCACGCCTTGGGTCAGCGCATGGCGCGCCAGCAGGTGGAACGGCAAGATCGCCTCGCGGCCATCGGTTCGGCGCTGTCTGCGGTGCTCCACGACCTCAAGACCCCGGTCACAGTCGCATCTGGCTACGTGCAACTGCTCAAGATGGAAGATGATGCCCAAGAGCGGGCCCAGTTGTCGGACCTGGTGCTGTCCCAGCTCGCCAAGATGACCGAGATGACCCGCGACGTCCTGAGTTTTGCCCGCGGCGATCGCGATCTACTCCTGCGCAAGGTGCTGATGACGGAGCTTGCGAGCGACCTGCGCATTGCCCTGGAAGGCGTGTTTGATGGCTCCAAGGTCCAGTGGCAAGTGCACTGCGAGGACCGCGGCTTTGCCCGCTTTGACCTCAACAAAGTCACGCGGGCCCTGGTGAATTTGGCGCGCAATGCCCGCGATGCCTTGGACACCTGCGCCGCCAACCCGGATCAGCCGCTGCTGTTCCAGTTGACGCTCATGGCCCAGGGCGATCAGCTGATCTTTACCGCACAGGACAACGGCCCCGGCGTGCCGCGCGAATTCCAGCACCGGCTGTTTGAGGCTTTTGCCACCCACGGCAAGAAGGACGGGACGGGCATCGGTCTGGCGATGGCGCGGCGGGTGGCGCTGGCCCACGGCGGCGAGGTCGAGTATCGCGAAACCCCAGGCGGCGGAGCGACCTTTGAGATGCATTTGCCGCGCGATCCCCAGGGACGGCGCACCTCAGAGAGAATTCCCAATCCAGACATGTCCTTAGCTGTCACGCCTTTGACGTAAGCGCCCAAGACAGCGCTCAGCGATCAGCGCGGCGATCGTCCAAGTGGCGATCTCGCCAGCGATCTCTGCGCTGAGGCGATCGCCGCTCAGGCTGACAACCCGCGAAAAATTGGACGCGATCGCGCAATTCTTTACGCTCTGCCGCTGTACTGGGAGGCGGCGATGGCGTGGCTGCGCAAAATTTTTGGCCTTGTTTGGGCGCTGTGCAAGACCACGGTCTACATCGCCTTTGGCGCGATCTGTGTAGTGGGCCTAGTGCACGCCTTTACCGCCCGGAGTCCCGCCGACGACCGCCAGGCGGAATTGCATCGCAAGCGCGAACAGTTGCTGGAAGCTGAGACGCGCCATCAGGAGCTCAAAGCCCGCGCTGAGGCCTTTGCCACCCGCGCCGACGTGCGCATCCAGACCATCCGCACGGAGTTGGGGATGCTGCGGCCCGGCGAGCGGATCTACGTGCTCAAGTAGAATTGCGTACCCGCGGCGGGTTTGGGCGCGGGCGCTCCATTCGCCGATTCCGGAAAACCCAAATCCACCGCGTAGATTTGCCCGGATCGTCGAATTGGGATGCGCCCAGTCAGCTGATCGCTGGCGCTCGACAAGGCGGAGCGAGGACTGAGGGGTCCCTACGGTGGCCGACAGGCCAAGAATCGGACGCGAATCTAGTGGCGAAACGGCCGCGCTTGCGGCAGGTACCCAAGCCCCCTACACTTAATGCCCCTTGGCCGATTGGCAGGCCGCGGAGCGCAACGATGTCGTTTTTTGGCAAGAAGCCCCTCAAGACCATTGCACCTCTAGAGACCGCAAAGACGGTGTTCGCCGATTTTGACACCACGCTGGGCAAGTTCCGCATCCAGCTGTTTGTCGATAAGGCCCCGCAGACCGTCACGAATTTCATCCAACTGGCCGAAGGCACGGTCGCCTGGAAGAACCCCTTCACCGGCAAAGATGAGACCCGCCCGTACTATGACGGCCTCATGTTCCACCGGGTGATCGACGGCTTCATGCTCCAGGGCGGCTGCCCCAAGGGCGAGGGCACGGGCGGCCCAGGTTGGCAGTTTGGCGACGAATTCCATCCGACCCTGCGCCACACCAAGGCCGGCATCCTCTCCATGGCCAACGCCGGCCCGGGGACCAACGGCAGCCAGTTCTTCATCACCGTCGCGCCGACACCGCACTTGGACAACCGCCACTCGGTGTTTGGCGAAGTGACGGAAGGCCTCGACGTGGTGATGGCGATCAGCAAAGTGCCCGTGGGCGCCGGCGACCGGCCGCGCACCCAGGTGACCATCAACAAGGTCACGATCGTCCGCGCGTAGCAAAGCCAATAGGAAGAACTCGTTGGTTTCCTTGGCACCGCCGGGTGGGCAGGCGAGCTCACTCCGGCGGTTTTGCGGCGGCGCCCAGGCCCTTTGGCGAGCGAATTGTGCTTGTTGGGGCCTTGGGTACACCGTCGCGCTCGAATTGCACCAACGCGGAGGGGTCATGGGTCAGCGCTCTTGGCAACGGATGGAACGGCTGCAGAACGCTTCTGGGCGGCGCGGCAAGCAGGCCGGGACACGGGCTGGGACACGGGCTGGGGGCGTCGCGCTCTTGGGCCTGGGTCTGATGGCGCTTGCGGCTTGCTCTGAACCGGTAGACTGCGGCGCGGAGCCAGGGCGCTGCCTGCCCGCCGCGTATGGTGCGGCGACCACAGCCCTTCGCGGACCGGTGCAAGCGCTGCGCCCGCAACCTGTGGCGGCTGATGCGAATTCTCTAAAGGCGCTGGCGGCTCCAACGGCCCAGCTCAAGCCCTTGCCGCCCGGAGCCAAGCGCCTCAGGGCCATCCCGCCGACCGACACCATGGCCGCCCGCTCCCGCGATGGCGCCGTGGCTCAAGTCCGCGACGACGCTGCGGCAGCCGTGACCGCCCCCGTGGATCGCGCCCGGGCCATCCGCGCCGCGCTCAAAGACGCCATTCCGGCGCTCAAGGCCCGCGATTTTGAGGCGCTCAAGGCCAAGGCCAGCCAGCGCTTTGCCCAGAACATTCCAGAAATCCAGGCCAAATATGCAGATCGCTTCTGGCGCCATGCAGAAAAATACGTGCCTGTGTTCACGGGCCCGCCGCCGACGATCGAGCTCGAGGACCAGGGCGATGGCCGGGTTCAAGCCAAGATCACCGCGCCAGACACCACGGAATTGCGCTGCATTCTTGTGCAAGAGGCCGGCAGCTGGAAGATCGACCGATTCTGAAGACCCGCAAGCTCGCCGGTCCAAAAGCACGACAGCGCTAAGGCGCCGCAACTCGCTTGCCCGCAGGAGACTATCTCTATGAATCATCATCGTTTGGCATGGGCCATGTGCGCGGCTGCAGCGGCCCTGACTTGGGGCTGCAAGAAGAAAGAACCCGAGGTCAAGCCAGAGGCCAAGCCCGCCGCCGCGGCTGCGCAAGGGGCCAAGGCTGCAGACGCGCCGGGGGAAGCGAGCCCCGCTGCTGCGCCCATGGCGGCCACGCCGGTGGAAGCCGAGCCAGATCCTGCAAAAAACGCTTGGAATTTGCCCGCTCGCGGCGCCCAGCTCAAGGACGGCGATCGCGTCTTTGTGCTCACCCAGGGCAAAGACCGCAGCTATGGCGACGCCAGCAAGCCGTACCGGCTGTTTGCCCACGATGTCGGCGAAGTCAAAGGCGATGTGATCACGATCAAAGAGCTGGCCGGCGGCTCGTTCAAGACCACCGGACTGTTTGTCATTGCCGCGGGCAGCCAGGCGGGCGAGGTCAAGGTCGGCGACCTGGTGCTGGCGGAGTGGGCGAGCGAGCTCAAGCACGCGCTGGTGCAGAAGGTCGAGGGAGACAAGATCACCGTTCGCTACACCGATCTGCCGGATAACTGGGCAGAGAATCAGCTGGTCAAAGTGCTGGGCCCCCGCGACGTGACCCGCCAGAAAGAAGGCCTCCAGCCCGGCAACTTCGCTTTTGCCAAAGGCGTGCAGTCGCGAGACGAGCTAGTTCTGTTGATCGCTGAATCCGGCGACAATTGGCTGGTGCGCCAGTTTAGCCAGCGCGTGCGCTCGGTGGCCAAGAGCGACCTGCGGCCCGTGCCGCTCAAGCCGTCGCTCAAGGCCGGCCAAGCGGTCGAAGTGCCTTGGGTGGGCCAGATCTACCCCGCCAAGGTGACCAAGGTTCTGGGCACGCGGGTCGAAGTGAAAGCCGAAGGCGCCCAGACCAAAGAGCCGTTCAC
>JBIKTV010000347.1:0-6162 GCA_044347905.1 Myxococcota bacterium | reverse complement strand
GGGCAGTACCGGCGGCGGCTCCGCCAAATTGCTCTTCGATCTTCTTCTTGTAGGCGTCCTCAAGCGACGTCTTGGTCGAGTCGTAGCCGATAAACGCCAGACCGCCGCCGATCAACAGCACCAGCACAGAGGTCACCACCGGCTGCGCGCCGGTCCCCAGCAGCTTAAAGCAGCGCTCAATGGTCACGCCCACCGTCTTGGGGCCCGCGGCAATCGCCAGCGCCGCCACAAAGAAGTTCACAAAGTACAAAGAGATGCAATACAGGCAGTAGGCCTCGACCACCGCAGAGCTGTAGAGCCCCAGGAACATCGAATACAAGCTCGCCAGAAGCGCAATGCCCGCGACAATATCCATGCCGTTGGACGCCAGCTGGCGCATGTCGGCCGCGGCGTTCTTGGCCCGCAGCGCCATCGCCACCAAGTACAGCTGGACCAGATAGGTCGGGATGCCGTACAGGCTGATCGGCAGGCCAAAAATCTCTGATGCCCCAGAAACATTGACCTTGTCGCAGTTGATCGCCCCGCCGATGTTGCAGCTCGACACATACGTCGGGTCGTTGGTGATGTGCAGCTTGTGGCGCACCAAGTACATGGAGACGCCCAGGCCGGCGAGCAAAAGCAGCAGCAGACCGTAGAGATACTGGGGCTTGGGGTCAAAAGACTCGGCCGTCAATGCCTCTGCTGGACGCGCGGCAGGGGGTTGCGGCGGCGGAGAACTGGCGGGGGATTGCTGCGTGTGCTTGGCCATGGTCAATCGCTCCGTAGGCAGGCTAGCGGCGGTCAGGGTGGACCCAGCCGCGCGGCCGGGAATATAGGACGGCCCCCCAGCAACGCAAGGGCCCACCCGCACAAATCACCGCCCTCGCCCGGCTATTCCCCGCGCTGGGGCAAAATCAAGAGGGTTCTCTCAACCCCTGCCGGGGTGCCGCGCCCGACCTTCCTCCCGGGACTTGTGCCAGCGATCGCCCTCGCCTACCCTTGCCGGCATGAAGCTGCTCACCCTCGATTATCTCCACGTCTTTGCACCGTCCCTCGCCCAGGTCGACATGGACCCGATGACCGCCGCCGTGCAGTCGCGGGGCATGGTGTTGCTGGTGCTCGTGACCCTGGTGCTGCTGTCCGTCGCGAGTTGGGTGGTCGTGGGCAGCCGCGCCTGGGCCCTGCGCAACCTGCGGAGAGAGACCGCGGTGTTTCGCACCCAGTTCAGCGAGCTGGTCAAGACCCAGGATCTGGGGATGGTGGCGGAGCAATTGGCCAAGCGCTATCTGAGCTTGCCGCACACACGCATGCTCGCCGCGGTGCTCAAGGAGCTCGCCCAGCTAGAAGCGGCCGGCACGCTGCGCGAAGAAGACCTGTCGAGCATTGAGCGGGCCCTGAAGCGCACCGCGGAGCCGTTGGTCGACGATCTGGAGTCGGGCCTGCAGCTTTTGGCGACCACGGCGACCGTCGCGCCGTTCATCGGGCTTTTTGGCACGGTGTGGGGCATCATGGGGGCGTTTGGCGGTCTGGCCGACAGCGGCACGATCCTGCAGTCGGTGGCGCCGCACATCGCCCAGGCCTTGATCGCCACCGCGGTGGGTCTGCTCGCGGCCATTCCCGCGTCGGTGGCCTACAACAGCCTGGGCCGGGTGGTCCGGCGCTTGGTCACCGATCTGGATGGTTTTGGCGAGGAACTGCTGATCCTCGTGCGGCGCCGCCACTTGCGCGCCAAAGACTAGCCGGTCATGCCTTGCCGCCGGGCAGTTTTGCCCCATGACGCGGCGAATTTGGCCCTTGCCCCAGGTCGCCATTGGGCGCCCATAGTGTGAATTGAACGGCACGATCTGCGGCCACCGCGGAATTGAGCTCTGAGCAACGGGAGGCCGGCGTGGGCATGGGAGCTTCAGGCGGCGGGGGACGCGGGCGCATCGCCAAGGGCACGCTTTCGGACATCAACGTCACGCCGCTGGTCGACGTGATGCTCGTGTTGCTGGTGATCTTTATGGTCGCCAGCGCCGTGGAGACCGCGCGGATCTCGCGGGAGGCGGAGACGCTGCGCCAGACCGTCACAGAAGAGGCCGCGGCGCGCCAGGCCACCGATGAGAATCAGGTGCCGGTCGACCTGCCCAAAGTCAAGGCAGATAAAGTCAATTTGCAGGCCAAGTCCGCGAAACCCGTGGTGACCTTTGACGGCGATCGCAAGATTTTTCTCGACAAGGACCTGCTGATCGACTGCCGAGGCAAGGCGGTCGACGCCTGCTTGGACGGGTTTGAGGCGGCGCTGTCCAAGAATGCCCGCGGTCAGGGCTTGCGCGACGCCAATTTGCGCGCCGATCGCCGCCTGGACTACGGCCTGGTGCTGGCCCTCATGGCGCGCATGCGCCGCGCGGGGATTGAGCATTTTGGCCTTGTGACCGAAGAACCGGGAGGTTAGCCCCTTGGCCAGCGCAGCCCATGTGGGCATGACCAGAGGAGATCTGCTGATCGGCGGCGTCGTCGCTGCGGCGATCCACGTCGCTTTGGGCGCGGGGCTGTGGCTGACTCCGGCGCAGGAGGCCCCGCGGGCGGAGAGCGACGACCCCAACAGCGACGGCTGTGCCGCGGTGGTGAGCCCCGCATGCGTCGGTTTGGGGGTGGGTCCCACGCCGTCAGAGAGCGTCGAGCGCCACCGCGCCGTGGAGGATCGCCGCTGCCCAGAGCCGCTGCGCCGCGGCCTTCGCCGCGATCCCGAGTCGCCGCCTGCGGTTGCGGTAGATCTGCTGCAAGCTGAGCTGGTGGCGGCCCTGGGCGTAGAGACCGGCACCCGCAGCGAGCCCAAAGTGGTGCAAAAGCTCGAAGTGGCCAAGCCCAAGCTGGCAGAGGCCATCGGCGACGACACCAAGCTCGGCGACATGCTCAAAGAAGGCGCCGACTCCGACGCAAAAAAGAAGAAGCTCGGCGACATCCTGGGCCGGCCGGACGGCAAAGTCGGCGGCGAGGGCAAGGTCAACATGCCCGGCTCGGCCTACGTGCGCGAAGTCAAGACCGCGGTCACGGCCAACTTTTCTCTTCCGGCGTCCCTGCCTCCCTGGGAAGCCGCGGGGCTGATCGCCAAGGTTCGCGTCACCCGCATGACCGCAAGCGGCGGCGTGCTAGAGTGGCGGCTAGATAAATCTAGTGGAAATGACGAGTTTGACGGGGCAGTCCGAGCGCTAATGAACGGCTACAAGTCGGGCAGTCGCTCTCTGCCTGAACCGCCGCCGCACATCCTAGAAGAGATCAATTCGCGCGGGTTTGTCATTGAACTGCGCGGAGGCAAAGGGTAAGTCGTGTCGGGACCCTAGCCCAACAGGCTGGAGCACCTAGCGGTTCAGCGCCCCATGGAACAGCGGCGACGCCTGGGGCCGGAACGGCGGTAGCCAGCGCGGCGCCTCAGAGGCATCTGCCCCGTCCTGAATTTGCAGCAGCGATCCCTGCAGATGGCGGGTCAAGCGCAGGCGCCTCGGGGCACTGCCGCCGGCAAGCTCCAGCAGACCCGAGCGATCGGCGTCGACATAAGTCCAGCCCTGCAAAGTGAATCCGCCGCGCAGGTTGCGCTTGGCGCTGATGGCCCGGCGCAGCTCGGCGACTGACTTTTCAAACGGCTGGTCCGAAATCAGCCAAAGCTCCAGGCCGCCATCTGGGCTGCGAAGCACGTGGCGGCCCGTGACCGGCGCCAACAGCTCCTGGGCCGCGGCCTCCAGCTCTGTGCGCGGGGCGAGCGCTGCAGCCGGATCGGCCATGGCGTTTTGCGGGGCGATCGCGGCGCCAATTGCCATCGCAACCGCCGCTGAAGCCATCGCCCTGAACCGTTGTACTGCGCCCATGCTGCCTCCATTTGCCGTCTTTGCAGTGTATCAGCACGGCGTTAGCGACGCCACCGATCGGCCAATCGGCCAAGGCGCGAAAAGCACGCACATTTATCGCCTTGACGGGTCCTTGTCGCGCGACTATCATGCGGCGCTCGGCGGAGGACGTGCCCCCGCCACGCGCTTTGTTTTGAGTTCCCACGGCAGCTCTGGTTTGTCTGCCGGCAGGTTGACCATGACCCTTCGCCTCTTTGCCTCCCGCACCGCCGCTCGCGTCACCGCCAAAGCCGCCCTTGCTGGCCTGCTCGTCGCCGCTGCGGCACCGCTGGCGGGTTGCGAAAAGGGTGAAAAATCGTGCCGTTATTACAGCATGGTCATGGTGGCCAAGGGCGCCAACCTCAAGAAAAAGTCCCAGCAGCTGGAGATCATCAAGAGCCTGCCGATGAAAGAGCAGCTCAAGTGCGATGATCCGGCGGTGTTTGAGCGCTTTGCCCAGACCATGGAGACCAAGGAGCTGCGGCCTCAGGTCGTCGCGACGATTGAAAACGTCGGCCGCGCCAGCAAGAGTCTGCGCGCCAAGTCGGAGAAATTGCTGGTCAAAGCCCTTGCGACGGAAGACACGGCTGGTCAGGCCGCGCAGACCATCCGCACCTGGCGCATTGAGACCGCGGAGTCCGGCCGCGATCCCTGGTTCCCGTCGGAAGAGACCACCAAGGCTTTGGCCGATTGGCTCAAGAAGTACAAGAAAGAGACCCGCGCGGCCCTGGTTGAAGCGCTGTTTGTCTCGCTGGCCGACAACGCCGCCCGCACCAAGTACGAGGATCTGCTCATTGAGCTGGCGGCGACCGATCCCGGCGAGCAGGGCCTGGAAACCAACCTCAAGGCGCTGGCTTATTTGACGGAGATGTACCGCGCCGAGCCCGGCAAGCCCAAGGCGATCAAGGACGAGGCGTTTGATGCCTTTGTGAAGTCGCTGTACACCCGCGATGCGGTGCGGGCAGAGACCTTCATGGCGGGTCGTCTGGCCCTGGCCAATATCGACACGGCCAAGGCTGCCAAGAAGCTGCAGGCGGTCTACACGCAGAAAGATCCCGAGTTTGAGAAGTGGGCCAAAGAGTACGGCTTGGCCGACTGGGAATGGAAAGAGGGCCCCAAGGCGATCCAGATCCTGTCAGACCTCCACGACCCGTCGACCGCGGCGGATCTGGTGGCGGCGGTGAGCAAGGCCGTCGACGCCGAGACGGCGCCGGCTGATTACACCATCAAGAATAAGCAGTTGCCCTGGCAGTCCTACATCATGAGCCGGGTGCAGATGACCATGTGGGCCCTGGCCAGCATGGGCGAAGGTCTGGCGCCGGTGGCCGATGCGATCGGCGAGGTGGCCAAGGCCCGCGGTCTCACCGTCGAGCAGCGCACCCTGCCGTTTATCGCCCTGTCGATCGCCGGCCCCAGCAATGGTTGGGCGTCGATGCTCAAGGCCTATGAGGGCATTGTCGACAATGAGAAGCCGGACTTCCTGACGCCGCTGTCGTACATGGTCGAGCCGGAGAATATGGACGAGTGGATGGCCAAGATCGCCGCGTCCAAGGCGGAAGGCGTGCAGAAGGGCCTGGCGGACGCGGTGCTCAAGGCGCGGCTGAACGTGACGATCGAGTGCAAGAAGGGCTACGACGCCGCCACCGACGAGCCGGGCAAGACTGCAGCGCTGGTCGCTTGCTACAAGGGCTTCCTGAACACCGGCGACGACACGTCCAAAGAAAAGGCGGCGATCGGCCTGTACCACCTGGGCGTGCGCAAGGGCGCGGAAGTGCTGCCGCTGCTGGCTGAGGCGCTCAACAAGGCTCCGGCCACCTCGACGACCCTGCGGCAGATCATCGTCTCGGCCTTTAAGGGCCTGGCCAAGCCGCAGCACAGCCAGCTGGTGTACAACCTCAAGGAAGCTCAGGTCGCCGTGCCCAACGCTCAGAGCTGGATCTGGGACCTGGAAGTGCTGACTTCGCAGCTGCTGCAGAAGGCCGGCGCCGTGGCAGTGGGCAATATTCCCGCGGTTGGATCGCAGGTTGCGCCAGAGAAGGCCGCGGACAAGCCCGCCGCTCCGGGCGCCGCCCCTGCTGCTCCGGCCGCAGCCCCCGCCGCACCGGCAGCGGCTCCGGCTGCCCCGGCCCCCGCACCCGGAAAATAGCGCCAACTTTTTTCATCGGCAGCCGCGGTTTTTTCCGGCAGCCGGCGATAACTCTCTTGGCCCCAATCATGGGGTCCACGGGGCGCAAGCCCGGGAGAGAAGCTGTGCAAAGCTACCCAAAAATCGGACATTTCTTAGCGATGATCGCGGCATGGGCGCTGAGTGGCTGCGGCC
>JBIKTV010000346.1:0-6179 GCA_044347905.1 Myxococcota bacterium | reverse complement strand
GCAGCGCGGCGATCGCCGTCAAGTTGTCGATCGACGAGCCGCCGTACTTCTGCTCCCACAGCATCTGGCCGTCGGCGCCGGTGCGCACCAGCCAGCCGTCTTCCAAGCCGCCGCCAATGGAGCGGTTGCTGCCCGCGGCCATCCAACCGTCGCCGGCCGGCGCGATGGCGTAGAGCCCGTCCGTGCTGGATCCGCCAAACTTCTGCTCGCCCAACACCTTGCCATCGCTGGCGAATCGCACCAGCCAGCCGTCATCCGAGCCCTGCTGCCGCGACATGCCGACCGCGACAAAGCCCTCCGCTGTGGCCAAGCCCGCGTGGAGCCGATCGGCCTCTGGGCCGCCCAGGGCCTTGGACCAGGCGACGCCGCCCAAGGCGCTGACGCGAAGTGCGATTCCCTGCGCGCTGTTGCCGCCGCTGCCATTGCCGCCGAGCAGAAGCGCCCCGCCGGCTTTGTCTGGAACGACCGCCTCAAAGCCCTCCTCGGCGCCGCCGCTCCAGTCTTTTGCGAACAATTCTAGGCCTGTGGAGCAGAGCGAGGGGCCCGCGCCGCCGTCCGGCTGGAGGCTGTCGACCGGCTGGCTCGCGTCCGTGGGTCCGGCGGTGTCGCTCTGTGCGTCGGCCGCGCCGCTGTCGCTGGAACTATCCATTGGGCTGGCGCTGTCTTCTGGGGTGGCGCTGTCGCCTGAGGCAACGCTGTCGCCAGAGCCAACGCCGTCGCCCAGGGTGCCCAGGTCGGCCGCGCTGACATCCGCGGCGAACTGATCAGCACTGGGCGCCGCCGATGGGCAGGCCGTGAGGAAGAGGAGGGCGGGGAGTGGAGAGAATCGCATAGCGATCGCCAAGGATGCGCCGGATGCGCCGCGGTGGCAACAGCCCCTAGCGGCCCGCGATCGCCAAGCCCGGGGTCAGCTGCAGGCTCAGCCAGCCGCCGGTGATGTTGACCACCTGCGAAAACCCGCTCTCTTTGAGCGTGCGCGTCGCCAAGTGGCCGCGAAAACCGCTGCGGCAGTAGACGGCGATCGGCCGGTCCCGCGGCAGCTCGCCCAGGCGCGCGCGCAGGTCGTCCACGGGGATGTGCACGTCGCCTTCCAGGTGGCCGACTTGGCGCTCGCGTTCGGTGCGCACGTCCAGCAGCAGCGGCGCCTGGGTCGCCAGCAGCTTGGCCAGCCCCGCAGCGCTGACCAGGGGAGAGAAGCCGCTGAGATCATTGCCCGCCACAAAGGCCGCCAGGTTCAGCGGATCGTTGGCCGAGGAGTAGGGCGGCGCGTAGGCCAGGTCCAGCTCCGCCAGGTCGTCGACCGTCATCTGGCCGTGCAGCGCGGTGGCCAACACGTCAATGCGCTTCTCGACCCCCGCGTGGCCAAAAGCCTGGCCGCCCAGCAGCTTGCCGGTGCCGCGCTCGTACACCAGCTTGAGCGTCAGCTCCTTGCCGCCCGGGTAATAGCTGGCGTGGTGATCCTTGTGGATGACCGCGACGCCGACGTCAAAACCCGCTTCTTTCGCTTGCTTTTCAGAGAGTCCGGTCAGCGCTGCCGTGGCCTCAAACACCTTGACCACGCTGGTGCCCAGGGCGCCGCGGTAGTGCATGGCTCCGCCCAAGGCGTTGGTCGCGGCGATGCGGCCCTGGCGATTGGCCGGCCCTGCCAGCGGCACGCGGACCTTGCGCCCAGACACGCGCTGCAGCACTTCAATCATGTCTCCTGCGGCATAGATGTGTGGATCCGAGGTTTTGAGGAACTCGTCGACCTCCAAGCCGCCCGAGGGCCCCAGGGCCAGCCCCGCCTGCTTGACCAGGGTCAGCTCCGGCCGCACCCCCACAGAGAAAAGCACCAAATCCGCCGGCAGGGTGCGGCCATCGCTCAGTTCGACGGTGTGGGCCGCCGCGTCGATCGCCTTGACGCCCACCCCAGTTTCGACCTGGACGTGGTGGTGGCGCAGCTCGCCGGCCACTTGCTCGCCAAACTCGCGGTCCATCAGCGCCATCACCTGGGGCTGCAGCTCGACCACCGTCGTCGCAAGGCCGCGTTGGGCAAAAGCTTCTGCCATCTCCAGGCCGATAAAGCCGCCGCCGGCCACCACCGCGTGCTTGGGCTGCTGTTGGGTAATAAAGTCATCCAGGCGGTCCATGTCCGGCACCGTCCACAGCTTGAACACGTGCGGCGCGTCCATCCCGGGCAGCGGCGGCATGATCGGCGATCCGCCCTGGGCCAGGATCAGCTTGTCATAGGCCAGCCACTCCTCGCCCTTGGGCCCGCGCACCAGCACTTTTTGGCCGGCGCGGTCGATCTGCAGCGCCTCCGTGTGCACTTTGGCCTCAATGCGGTAGCGCCGGTCAAAGCCTTCCGGCGTCTGGAGCAGCAGCTTGCTTCGGCTGGTGATGTCGCGACTGACAAAATACGGCAAGCCGCAGTTGGCATAGCTGACGTAAGGGCCGCGTTCGACAATGGTAATGGCCGCAGTCTCGCTGAGCCGCCGGGCCCGCGCCGCCGCTGTCGCCCCACCTGCAACACCGCCGATGATCAGAATCTTCTCGCCACTCATAGGGTTTTCCTTGGCCGCGCCCAGGAGTCGCGCAGCATTTGCGCTTTCATAGAGCCCAGGGCCGGGCAAACGGTGCCGCCGGCCTTGTCATCGCTGCGTCACGGGGGCGTCCTGCCCGCGCTGCCCGCCGCAAAGAAGCCCTGGGGCTGACAAAATTTGTCAACTACTGACGTTCCGCGTCGGCAGTCGCGCCCCAGCCTGCCCCGCCACATCAGTATAAGATGGCGAAATGATTGTGTCCGAAAAATGATCGGCCGGGTTGGCACAAGTTGGCATTCTCCGTGCAATGGTACCCAGACGTGCTTGGGAGGTGGCCGGCTGCTGGTCTCCCACCCGGCGCCATCCTCGCTCCGCCCGGCCGCGTGCCGCCAGCAGGGGGAGGTGACGTGCAAAAAGGAACCAGCAGGGGTCAGCGGCATGGGCCGTGGTGGGCTCCAATGGACAGGTAGACCGGTCGGCCTTGCACCGGCGACGGGACCAACCAACCGCTCGGGCGACTGAGCGGGGCAAATGGGCCTGAAACTGGACAGGCATTGCCGACCGGGCAGACTGAAACGGATTGTCGGCTGGAGCAGGGCTCGCGGCCACGGAGGACAGACATGCTGAAGAATTTCCGGAATTCCAAGGGCTTTACCCTTATCGAGCTCATGATCGTCGTCGCCATCATCGCCATCCTGGCGGTCGTCGCGGTGCCGCAGTTCACCAAGTACATGCGCTCGGCCAAGGCTGCGGAAGCCAACGAGATGCTCGACCTGCTCAAGAAGGGCTCGGCCTCGTACTACAGCTCGCCGCGCGTCGCCAAGGGCACCGGCCTCAAGCTCGAGTGCCAGTTCCCGGCCAAGGTCGGCTCGACCCCGACCGGTTCGTCCTGCTGCGTCGCCCAGCTCGATGCCGACAACGACGAGCGCTGCGATCCGAATCCCGGCAACTGGAACAACGGCACCTGGTCGGCGCTCAAGTTCGCCATCACCGACTCGCACTACTTCCAGTACAGCTACAACAGCTCCGGCACCCTGGGCGCCGCGGCGTTCACCGCTGAAGCCAACGCCGACCTCGACTGCGACGGCACCCTGTCGACCTTCCAACTCGTGGGCAAGGGCGATCCGAACGCCACCAACTCCGAGTGCGACATGCAGGGCTCCTCGGCCATCTTCCGCGACAACGAGACCGAATAAGCTCTCTGCGGCCAAGGAATTCCCGGGGGCTCGGTGCTGCAAAGTGCCGGGCCCTTGGGCTTTTTGGAAGGGCGATCGCAGGCCGTTAGTCGCGCCACTCGGTCCAGTCGGTGCGCGACAGCACCAGCGGTTGGACCTCGCCCGCCGGCTGGCCGCGCAACAGCGCCTCGCTGGCGTCGAGCACTTGGGTCAACACCGCGCCGTCCTTGACGTTATACAGGCGCACCGCGGCGTCATCGTCTTCGATCATCGCCGTCAGGCCCTCCGCGCAGCCGGACAGGCAGTTGACCTCTTGAATCTCCAGCTCTTGGCCGGTTCGCGCCGCCCAACCCTTGGCGACCCTGACCAATTCGCGCACGGGGACGCACTCTACGGTGCGCAGGTCGGTGCGGCGGCAGGTGGTGCAGAGGTGAAGGCGCATCAGGCGTTACGCCGGGCGGGTGCCGAGCCAGGCCTTGGTGCGGGCGTGCTCCGGTTCGCGCTCCGTGCGCCGGCCTCTGTAGCCGCAGCCGCGCGAGATCAGCTGAACGGTGTGGCTGCGCCCCGGAAAGGCGGCCTTGAGCTCGCCCAGCACGGCGTCCGTGTCAAAGAACTTGCACGAAAAGATGTCGAAGTAGGCGCGTTCGCTGTCTTCTTCAATGTGCAGGGCGATGTGCGACTCGGCGATCATGGTGATGGCCGACAGCACCGGCCGGCCCTCGGGCGTGGTCGAGCGCAGCACGTAAGGCCGCATGATCGGGGTCATATCGATGCGCGGCGGCAGGTTGTCAAACAGCTTGAACAGCCCGTCCATGTCTCGCGGGCCGCTGTAGCCGTCGATGTTGAGGAGCAGGTGCGGGCCAAAATCCTCATCCGGGTGGACGGGAATCTCATCAAAAGCCTTGGGGCGCACCGCGGTGTGGACGTCGACCGTGCGCACCGGCAGGGCCGTTTGAATAAACGCCTGGGCCTCAGCCACATCAAAGTCCTGCGGCGCCACGAGGTCGACAAAGTAGCACTCGCGAAACGAGAACGTGTGCAGCGTCAGGTGCCCGCCGGCCAGGAACACGTAGCCTGAAATGCCGCAGTCATCCGGTTCCACGCCGTTGTAGTAGGGCAGGAGCATGGGCGGCATCGCGGGCGTCAGGCCCAGGCGCGCCGGCAGCTCTTCCAGCAGCTCGTGGATCAGACGGATGTCGTCAAAGCGCGAGCGGTGGCCGCCAAATCCGTCCATGGTGAAGTGCAGCATCGGGACCTCTCAAAGCGGGGGCGCTGACCCAGGTGCAGCGCGGGCCGCGTATTGTGCAGCAAAGCGCCGGCGAGCAAAAGCAGCTTTTGCGTGGGTGCCAAGCGGGGCAGCCAAAACACTAAGCAGATCATGGATCAGACAAGTGCCTGGCACCTGTCCGACGTGCCTGTCCGACGGGTGGGGCGTCGACTTCTTGCGCCAGCGGGCCTAGACTTGCCGCCCCTCCGGGCTGCAGTCCGGCGCGAGGCTAGCCGTGAAGGACCTGCTGCTCACCGTCGATATCGGCAATACCAACACCGTCTTGGGCGTGTATCGCGGTGCGGAGCTGCTCGATCACTTTCGCCTGGAGAGCCGCCGCGGGGTTACGGCCGATGAGACCGCGGTGATGGTCGACTTGTTGCTGCAGCACAAGGGCTTTTTGGCCCGCGATCTGGGGGCGGCGGTGATCGGCTCGGTGGTGCCGCAGCTGACGCCCGTGTTTGCCGAGGTGTGCCAGCGCGCCCTGGGCCATGCGGCGCTGGTGGTCGGGCCGGGCACGCGCACGGGGATGCCGATTCTGACGGACAACCCCAAAGAGGTGGGCGCGGACCGCATCGTCAACGCGATCGCCGCTTTTGAGCGCTACAAGAAGGCGTGCATTGTGGTGGATTTTGGCACGGCCACCACCTTTGACGTGGTCAACGCCAAGGGCCAGTACCTGGGCGGGGTGATCGTCCCTGGCATTGGCATCAGCGCCGACGCCTTGTTTAGCCGTGCCGCCAAGTTGCCGCGGGTTGAGATTGTCCGGCCGGCAGCGGTGATTGGCAAGACCACGGTGCAGGCGATCCAGTCGGGGCTGGTGTACGGCTATGTGAGCTTGGTCGATGGGCTTTGCCGGCGGCTGCGCGACACGCTGGGCGAAGAGGTGCCGGTGTGCGCCACGGGCGGGCTGGCACCGCTGATCGCCCAAGAAAGCGATAGTATTGGCGAGGTTCTGGAGTTTCTGACCCTGGATGGCCTGCGCATGGTCTGGGAGCGCAGCCGCGATGTCTAAGGTCCTGCCGCTGGTGCCCGCGAGCTTGGGGGTGACCGAGATCTACGCGTCGATCCAAGGCGAATCGAGCCACGCCGGCCGCCCCTGCATTTTTGTGCGCCTGGCCGGCTGCCCCTTGCGCTGCCGCTGGTGCGACACGGAATACAGCTTTAGCGCCGGAGAAAAGCTCAGCGTTGAGGCGGTGATCAGCCGGGTCCACG
>JBIKTV010000345.1:0-6180 GCA_044347905.1 Myxococcota bacterium | reverse complement strand
TCGCAGTCCGCGTCTGTAGCGCAAGGCGGCAGGCACCCGGCGACGGGCTTGAGTTCGCACTTGCCGGTCGCGAGGTTGCAGGTGTCAGAGGTGCATTTGTCTTTGTCATCGCAGGCTGCATGGGACTTGCACCCGGGCGCACAACCCAGAATCTTGGTCGAAGAGCACTTGCCGGTTTGCGCGTCGCAGCTGTCGGTGGTGCAGGTGTCGCCGTCGTCGCAATCGCCAGGCAGCTTGCAGCCTACGCACCCGGCGATGATCCAGTGCTGGCAACCCGTCTTGCCGCTTTCGCAGGAGTCTGAGGTGCAGGGGTTGCCATCGGAGCACAGGTCGAGCTTGCCGGCCTTGCAGGCCCCCGCCACGCACAAGTCCGCGAGCGTACAGGCATTGCCGTCATCACAAGGGGCACTGTTGGCCGAACTGATGCAGCCGTTGACGCCGTCGCAGCTCGCATCGGTGCAGCTGTTGCCGTCTTCGCAGATCTGGTCGACGTTGTCCGCGGATCCATCGCAGTCGTTGTCGATCCCGTCGCACACCTCGGTCGGCGGGTCCGTGGGCTCGCAGGTGGGTGGAACATCCGGACCGGCTCCGTCGCCGCTCGCGTCTGGCAGGGCGGCATCCGGCTTGCCCGCACCGCCATCCGCGTCGGCCTGAGCCGTGTCTTTGCCGCCTCCTCCGCCGTCAGCCGAGCCGGAGTCTTTGCCCCCGGCGTCTGTCAAACCAGCGGCGTCCGAGCCGGCGTCCGAACCAGCACTGTCCAGGTTGCCAACGTCGATGGCGACAGCGGCGTCCTGCGCGACTACCAGCGGCGCGAAAGTCGGCGTATCCGACCCGCAACCCACCAACAGTCCGGGAAAGGCCAGCACCCAGACCAACCGCCAAGCCAGATTCCGCATCCTCGCCCTCCCGTCAGGAAGCCTTGCCGCCAGACGTATCCACTGCGCGGCATTCAGCGGAAGCGAGGCCACCTTAGGCCGACCCCTGCACGCTGGCGCAACACCGCGGGCAGCGTACCGACCGTGGGGGGCGCCGTCAACGACGAATGCCTGTGCCGCTACGGCTATGGCAGGAGCCACACCCTGGGCTGACCACCTTGGCCCCAAGGCTCCTGCCCTCTCAGATGAAGCTGCGAAGCCCAATGAAATTGCTGGTTCTACCCTTGAATTGCCCGAGGTCTTACTGGTTGCTGACCCAGGCAAAGTAGCGGTCGTAGTCCCACAGCAGACCGGTGCCGGTCAAGTCCAGGCTATTGTTGTAGAATCCCGCCACCAAGCGGAACATGTAGTACGCGCTGCCGTAGTAATAGGCGCCCGACTTGAGCACCAGCGTGGACGCCGTATTGGCCGGAAACGTGACATTTTGGCAAATCGATCCCGCGGCGTTGGTGGTGCTGACCCACACCTGGGCGCCATTGAGGGCCAGGGTCGCGCTGTTGGCGGTGCTGCGGGAGGCGTAGCGAAAGCACACGCTGCGGGTAACGGGCGCCGCCGTCGGGTTCCTGATAAACGCGATGAGGTACAGGCGCGACTGGTCCGTGGTCGTATAGGTGTTGCTGACGCCGTGGTGCTGTTGAATGTTGCCGTGCTTGTCGGCCCAGACGATCTGCGAAGCGACGTTGCGGATCGCCGCGTTGTCGGCATACGGCACGTCTTGGGCGTTGTTGTAATAGGTGCCCTGGAGATACTGCCCGCCCAGCGAGTCGATGTACGCGCCATAGAGCATGGGCCGCGAACCAGCCGGAAAGAAAGACGAAGCCCCCATCGAGGCCGCGAGCCCGCCCTTGACGTCGAGCTTGCCGTCGATCACCAAGTCGCCCTTGACCTGGACCTTGCTGGCCGACAAGGTCTGCACGTGGATCGACCAGTTGAACTTGCCGTCATAGATAAACGGCGGCTGGCCCGGCGGCACCTGCACGGCGGCCGTGTCGCGCACCGTCAGCGCCCAGCTGCCCTTGGGATTCTTGCCCACCCAGTCCTTGCTCAGGTCGCCCGTGACCAGGGGCGTGTCGACGTTGAACTTGGCCACGAGGTTGGTGCCGGTCTTGCCGCCTTTGTAGAGCACGTAAGGCGCAGAAAGCCCGGGCGCATTGAGCTCGACCGCCACCTTGGAGAGGTCGGAGTTGAGCAGGTTCAGCTCGATCCAGATCTCCTGCGCGGTGCCGACATCCGGAAAGACCAGCGAATCGATGGTGCCGGCGGCAAAACCGTCTTTGATCTGCACATCTTTGCTGCCCGAAGCCGACGTGGTGAACTGGTTCCACAGCAGGTTGTTGGACACTTCATTGAGCATGTCCGGCCCCAGGCTGCCGCCCGCGCAGTCCAGGCTGCCGTCGGCCTTGAATCCCTTGACCACCAAGCCCGTGCCGCAAGAAGCACCGACGGCGGGCAACACGGGATTGCCCTTGAGATCTGCGTAGTTGCCAGATGTCGCCACGGCAGCGAGCTCTGGGGCATTGACCAAGTCGGCGTAGTTGCCGGTGCCGGCGACCTTGGCCAGCGACTGTACCACCACAAAATCGCTGAGATCGGCGACCTTGGCATAGCCCTGTAGCGCCTGGGGATTCAGGGCCCCCGCGCCAATGCAGCCCGTACACACCACCGCTTCTGCCACGGCGGCGCGCTGGGCGTACAGCACGCTGCCCACAGGTTGGCGCGGCAACTCAGGCTCATTGGCCACCGCCACCCCCAGCCAAAGCTGCGGCACCGACCAAGCCCCGGCAGGCAGCGGCGTCTGGCTGCCCAGGGCATAGGTGAACTGGCCCCCTTGGATGGCCACCTGGATCTTCTGCTCGATCCACAGGGCGTTGCCGCCTTTGGCCGCGTCATACAGGGCAAAGGTCAGCGGATAGCTGCCGTCCGCCGCCGCGCCGCCGCTGGGCGAGAGGATCGCGCCGCTGGCCATCACCGTGGCCGGAACCGCGGCCTTTGCGGACTGCGGGGCTAGCCAAAGGGCCGCCGCCAGTGCCAGGGCGTGCAGCCAGTTCTTGTACGCCACGCTCATCCGTCCCTCCGGCCAGTGAAAATCAATTTCGACACAGATCGCCATACTCTAGCGGGCCCGCGGGCATTGCGCTACCGCTGACAGCAGCCGGCAATGCGGTTATGCTTGCGGCAACCGGAGGTCCCTATGAACACAAGTCCCCTGATGGCCGTCCTGCGCCAAGCTCAAACCCTGTGGATCAGCCAGCGCTTTGAGCTCGCCGAACTCGTGGGCCTAGAGACGCGCAACAAGTACGCGATCCGCGACGCCAACGGCCGCGACATCGCCTTTGCCGGCGAACAGGGCAAGGGCTTGGCGGCCCTGCTGGTGCGCGGCTTCCTGGGCCACTGGCGGACCTTTGAAATCCACTTGTTTGACGACCAGCGCCAGCTCTTTGCCCGCGCTGTCCACCCTTTCCGTTGGTATTTTCAGCGTTTTGAGGTGTTTGGCGCCGATGGCCGGCCGCTGGGGGCCCTGCAGCAGCGCTTTGCTTGGTTTGCCAAGAGCTTTGACGTCGAAGACCAGAGCGGCCAAGTGCAGCTGACGGTGCGCAGCCCGTGGTGGAAGCCGTGGACCTTTCCGTTCCTGCGCGGCGGCCAGCCCGTGGCAGAAATCCGCAAGCGCTGGACCGGTTTTGGCGCGGAGATGTTCACCGACAAGGACACCTTTCAGCTGGAGTACCAAGACCCGAGCTTGGGGGTAGAAGCGCGCACCGTGCTGCTGCTGGGCGCTGTGTTTGTGGACATGCAGTACTTTGAGAAGAAGGCGAATAACTGAGAGGATGTGAAAGGACGTCGGCTTCAAGCCATCGAGAGCCAACAAATCCAATGCTGTCAATCGCTGTTCTTTCACATCCAGAATATTTTCATAGGCTCTGAGCCATGCCGTAGGGGCCACCTTTGGCTGTGTCCTACGGCACCACCGCCTTGCTGGGCGCGCACGACGACACGCCGGCGCCGACGATCTTAAGCCCGGTGCTAGCGACCACCATCTTGACCGCGCCGTCCTGGGGGTTGAGGGTCCAAACGCTGCTGCTGGAGCCATCCGAGGTCTTAAAGAACAGCCAGAGCAGGCCGCCCCATTGGGCAAAGGCCCAGGCCTCGATGTTCTTGAACGCCTGGGCGGGCAGCGGCCACGAGCTGGTCAGCTTGCCCGTGGTTTTGTGGATGCGGCCGACGGTGGGCGGCGAGGCGTTGGGGAAAAAGCCAAACAATTCGGCATTTCCGTTGCCGGACACCTCTGGGCAGCCCATGCCGGCGGGCAACATCGCCGCCAGCTGAGGTTGATAGCTCTGCGTGTCCAGGGTGCCCAGCTTGCAGCTGCCGGTGTTGAAACCCGCCCAGTTGGTGCCGCCGATCCACAGGTGTTCGTCGGGCAAGGCCGGACTGTCGGCGGAAAAGCCCATGCCAAACAGCTCAAAGCCCTGCACCCCGACTTGGTAGGGCGTCGCTTGGCAGGAGGCGTCCAGGGTCGAGACCTTGTACACCCCGGCGCCCTGGCCCATGGCGGTGGAGTAGAGCACGTAGGCGTTGGCCTGGCGGTCGACGGCCATAGAGAACGGTTGACTGGTCGACGCGCCTGGGCAGCTGAGCGTCCCCACGGGCTTGAACGCCAAGGTGTCCGGGGTAAAGCTGAGCAATTGCTTAGATGAGGTCACCACATAGACGATCTTGGCGCGCTCTGGGCAGGCATCCGTGGCAGCGTCCGCCGCGGCGTCTGGGCTGGCAGCATCGCCACCGCCGGCGTCTTCTGGGTCGAGCAGCTCGCTCCAGTCGACATCGGCTTCTGCTGCGGTATCGCTCAGGATTTCGCTGCCTTGATCGGCGTCGGTGGGCTCAGAGACCTCGGCTGGGTTTGCATCGGCCTTTGCGCCGGCATCACCCGTGTCCGCACTAGTCGAGTCCGTGGGGGCGATGTCCGCTTTGGCGGCGTCCCAGTGGGCAACGTCAGAGGATTTGACATCGACAGCCGTGGGATCGAGGTAGCTGCCGTCGGCGAAGCCACCCGCAGAAGACCCGCTAGGGGTGCTGCAGCCGGCCGCGAGGGGCAGGACAATTGCACCGAGAAACCGCCACGACAACTGGTCTAGCACGCCGCACCTCAGCAAAAATCTGGGGAACCACCGCGGTGAGCGTAAGGTTGCGGGGAGCTGGGGTCAACGGCTAAGCGTGTTGCAGATGCTGATGATGGCCGCGCAGGCGTCCGGCCATCTCGGCTTCGTCGAATTCGCCCACCGCGGCAATGCCGACCTGGACCGCCTCCGCCGGCAGCTGGTCCGCCAAGAGCCAGCCGCCGCCCTGGCGCTGCAGCAGGGCCGCGGGGTGGCGCAAGTACAGGGCCATCCACGCGGATCCGCGGTGCAGAGCGAGCAATTGCCCGGCCTGCTCCAACAGCGCCGACACCCCGCTGATGCGCGCCAGAGACGGCCTTTGGCCGGCGTCGCCCTTGCCCTCGGTCGTCGCCGCGGCCCACATGCCAGAGGGCGAACGACCGCCGCGCACCGTCAGCACCGCCAACCGCGCCAAGTCCGCGGCGTTGGCATCGCGCCAACCGTGGAGCAGCAATTTCCACTGCGGCGGGATGGCACTGCCGCCCCAGCGCGCGCCGATCAGGCTGCCGGCGATGGCGCCCACCGTGTCCGTGTCGCCGCCGCAGCGCACAGCGCGTTCAATGGCGTGTTCGGCATGCTGCGCGGCGATGAGCCCCAGATCCGGCAGCTCGGCCGGCACCGCGGTGTGGACAATCGCCGACCAGGCCGCCTGGAGCGCCGCCACGACCCAGCCGTTGTTGGAGAATTGCCAGCTCTGCAGCGCCTCAGCCTGGTCTAACCGGTGGCTCCAGAGCTCGCGGCGTTCGTCGGGCAAGTGCTGCAGGGCCAGGCGCAGGCCGGCAAAATCGCCGTGCAGTATCGCGTGGCGGATCGCCAAGCACCACAGCGCACAGGCCTCGCGGGCATCGTCCTCTACGTGGGTCAAGGCGCTGATCTCTTGGGCAGCCTGCCACAGCGCCTCTTCGTCGGCCTCGCCCAAGTACGCCAAGGCCACCGGCGCCGTGCGCATGAGCGAGCCGTTGCCGGCGCTGCGACCGTGGCTGCGGTGGTGCTGGTCAGCGGCGCCGCGCAGGGCCTGGGAGGTACCCTGAGCCTGGGCGGCGCTGAGGATCGACCGCGTCTGGATGCCGACATCCGGCGCCGTCTCGGCC
>JBIKTV010000066.1:0-18416 GCA_044347905.1 Myxococcota bacterium | reverse complement strand
ATTGCTCGCCCATGGCGGGCTTTATGCAGAGCTGGTCGCAGCTGGCGAAAGGCAAGGTAAACTGGAGTGATTCGCTTGCAGCGGGGCTTTTCTGGCGAAGCGAATTCCGCGCTCCGCGCGAGGGGGGTTTTGCCTCTCCAGGCGGGTGATGTAGGGGAAGGAACCATAGGGAACGTGGGGGCTTCGCAGCCCCCTACTACCCTAACGTTTCCTTCCCCTACAACCCCTTCCTCCCTTACCCTCCTACCCCCGCGCAATCCGCACCGAGGGGACGTCCGTTAGCCGCGGGCGAAGCAATGCGGCGGCGGAAGCCGTCCTAACCCTGCGTTAGTCAAGACCAAGACCCAGCCGCGAGCGAAGCAATGCGGCGGTGGGAGCCGTCCTAACCCCGCGTTAGTCGAGACCGAGACCCAGCCGCGAGCGAAGCAATGCGGCGGTGGGAGCCGTCCTAACCCCTTGATAGTCAAGACCAAGACCCAGCCGCGAGCGAAGCAATGCGGCGGTGGGAACCGCCCCAACCCCTTGATAGTCAAGACCGAGACCCAGCCGCGAGCGGAGCGATGCGGCGGGGCGGCCGCCGTCCGGGACTAGGCTGCCGCCTCGATTTCGATCCGCGCTCCAGCCCACTCGCCCGGATCCACGGCTTGGGACAGCACAACCGTGAGCAAACCCTGGTGATTTTCCGAAACACTCACGTCCGTCAACACCCGTCCCGACCTCAACACGACGCGAAAGCGCCATTGCCCCTCAGGAGCCGGCATGTCCGTCTCAGCGACGCAGCCGTCAACGCCCCGCAAGGCGGCGACCCAGACCTCACCCCGGCGATCGCCAAAATGAATCCAGTTCGCCGACTTCACGAAGCAAACGCAGCGCCCAAGCAGTGGGCTGAGGCCTGGGCCAGCCAGCTCGGTGGTGCGCGGCGCACACGCAAAAGCCTTGCATTATCCGCCACATGCTCAGGGCTACCCATACCCACCAGCGCCGTGGCAACTCCGGGTAGAGACCGGCTGAACTGCAGGGCCCTCAACAGCGTAGGCGGCAGCCCAGCCGTAGGGTGCTCACTCGCCAGGTCAGGTACATGTGCGGGCTGCCGCCGAATCAGCTTGCCCTGGTGCAGCGGCGAACTGGCAAACACCATCAGGCCAAGTCGCTCGGCGGCCTGTAGCACGGTCATCGCCTGGCCGCGAACGATCTGGTTGGCCGCCAAGTGCGCCTCTGGCATCGCCAAATTGACCGGCACCTGCAGCGCCTTGAAGCGGTGGCGCGGACCTGCCACCTCTTGGGCGACCTGAACGGCGTCTTCAAGCGAGATATAGTCGCGTTCATGTGGCTTGGCGCGCACGCCGGACCAGGTGGCCAGGCCATACACGCGAATCCACCCGCGGTCAGCGGCGGCTTCCAGGGCGGTAAACGCGTCGCGCAGCCGCTCGCGGAACACGGCGCGGTCCAGCATCTGCAACTGCGTCTCTGGGTTGTGCACAAAGTAGGCATCGATGGTTTCGAGGCCCAGGTTGGCGCGGCTCTGCTCCAGAGTTGCGGTCAGGTAGTCGCCGGCCATGCAGTGGCACCCGGCCATGAGCTCGGAGTCGAGGCACAAGCCGCGTTCCACCGTGACGGCGCGGATATAGCCGCTGACATCTGGAGGCGGGCAGCCCTCAAAGGGCACAAAGCCGGCCTTGGAGGTCACCAGGATCTCTGAGCGATAGACCTCGCCGCTCTCCAGCAGGTGGCGCAGCGCCTTGCCAACGGCGCGCTCAGAGCGCTGACAGCGGTAGTTTGAGGCCGTGTCGATGACGTTGATGCCGCGGCGGATTCCGTCAATCACCGCATGGACGTAGGCCTCGTCTGCGGCGTCCGTGCTCGGCCCCAGATAAGTGCCTAGACCGATGGAGGAAAGGCGAAGCTGGCCAAAAAGCCCATAGGCGTCGGCGGCCTTGTCGTGGCCATGCCGGTCGGCGAACCGCTGGGTGCCGGCTTCGGTGGCGTAGGCTCGGTGGATGATCAGCTCGCTCAACATGGAGGCCAGAGTAGGATTTCCCGAAGCGTTGTCCAGTTTGTGCGCGGATGGCGCTGTCTGCGGTGGGCAAAACACCGCTGGGCGGCGACTCAGCGACCGGCAGCGGCGCGGCGGAGTTCGGCGATGGCGGCGGCGCGGTCGGGCTGGCCAAACACAGCGGAGCCGGCGACAAACCAGTCGACCCCAGCGCGGCGGGCCGCGGCGATGGTGGCGGGGGTGATGCCGCCGTCAATCTGAATGCGAAGCGCGGGCTTGTGCTCGTCTCGCCAGCGGGCGATTTGCTCGACTTTGGGCAGCACTTCGGCGATGAACTGCTGACCGCCAAAGCCGGGATTGACGCTCATGACCAACACAAAGTCCAGATCGGGCAGAATCGGCTCCAGCTGGGCAAAGGCGCTGTGGGGATTGAGCGCCACCCCGGGCGACATGCCAAGGGCGCGAATGCGCTGCACTGTGCGGTGCAAATGGCGACACGCCTCCAGGTGAACGCTGAGCCAGCGCGCCCCAGCCTTGGCAAAATCCTCAAGCAGATGGTCTGGTTCCTCAACCATCAGGTGGCAATCGAGGGGCAGCGACGCGGCCTTGGCCAAGCTCCGCACCACCGGGGCTCCCAGGGTCAGATTGGGCACAAACCGGCCGTCCATGACGTCGACGTGCAGCATGTCCGCGCCGCCGCGGGCCACATCGGCGCACTCCTCAGCCAGCCGGGCAAAATCGCAGGACAGGATCGACGGCGCGATGACTAGATCGGCCAAAGGCGCGCGGGAGGCGGCGGTCATCGCTGGACCTCTGGATTCGGCGCCGTGGATTCGGAGCCCTCTGCGGGTGGCGGCGGAGCAGCGGTGACTTCTTCTGCGTTCACGAACATCGCAAAATACTGATGCGGCAGCACGGCAAAGCGCTGGGTAGCGATCAAGCCGGCGCCGCGTGCCTCGGCCTCGATCGTCTCTGGGGCGACCCGCGCGTCGTCTGCGGGCAACGGCAGCGGCATGCCCGCCGGGTCGGGCGGCGGGAGGAATTCGCCAATGAACAGCCGGCCCGTGGGCTGCAAGCGCTGTTTGAGGGCGCGGAGCAGCTCGATCGGCTGGGCCAGCTCGCGATAGCTGTGCAGCAGGATCAGCCGGTCGACGGACTCAGGCAGCGGCGCATCGACCTCGCTCGACTGGACAACCACGACATTGCTAAGCTTTTCTGCCACCACCCGCCGGCGCAGCCGTTCGACCAGCTGCGGCTGCACCTCGACCGCAAAGACCTTGCCCTCTGGCCCCACGGCGCGGCTGAGCATCGGCAGCAGGTAGCCGGCCCCGGAGCCGATGTCGGCCACGCGCATACCGGGGGCAATTCGCAGTTTTTCGACCACCACGTCGGGCAGTTGCCAAGCGTCGCGGGCGCGCTCGTCCTGCGCTTGCGGGGCCGAATGCAGCGTCAGCGGCGCGGGCTTGCGCGGTGCGGAACAACCGATGACCGCGGCGGCAGCCAGCAGCAACCACCAGCGCAACGGAGCGCCGGGTCTAGCCAAATGGCCGATGGGAGAGCTTTTCAGTTCATCTGCGCGCCCTGATCGAGCCATGCGAGCCTCTCTGTCGCGGCCTGCGCCTGTGGAGCCCCAAGAGCCATGCCGAGCGGCGATTGTGGCCCAGCCCGCCGGCCCCGGCAAGCGGGCCCAGGGAGCATAGACGCGGCGCCGGCGGCGTCGATTCAGCGAGGTCCGCCGTCAGGGCTTTGGCGGGTCAATCCCCCGACCCCGCGCGGCTTTCGCCCCCGTTCGGCGCGACACACTTGCCGCCATGCGGCGCGAACGGCATCCTGCAGCCCATGTCTCAGCCCTGGCCGTGGCCGGCTCGCCCCCATCTCAACGTCCTGCTGCTGGTGCTCCATGCCCAGGAGGGCGCTGACTTTTTTGGCGATACCCGCCTGGCCCAGTGCGGTGGCGAGCTGAGGGCTGCGGGGATACCGGCCGAACTGGTGCATGTGCACTACCGCCGAGGAGACGAAAAGCACAACCGGAGCCTCGACGATCAGGTGGAGGCGCTGGTGGGGCCGCAAACGCTGGTGGTTTTGGACCAAGCGTGGCGCGAAGATCTGCTGGCGGCCCTGCAAGCCCGCGGCGCCCTGCTGGTGGCGACGGACGCGGAGGCGGTGTGGCAGACGCTGCAAGTCGATGCTGTCGTGGATCATTTTGCGACCCACCGCGCGCCGCTGGGCAGCTTGGCCCGGGCGATTCTCTCTGGCGCGGCCGATGAACCGCTGATCAACACCGCGCTGCGGCCGGGCGCAGGGCAGGCGCTGGTGCCATGGGGGCCGGAGCAAGGCTACCCGGAAGAAGCAGAGGCTCTGCAGGCATTTGCGCCGCTCACGGACGCGCGGGTCATCGGCACGCCCGCGAACCTGGATGGCAGTCCTCTGCCGCGGCGCCGCACCCTGGAAGTCAGCAGCGGCTGCCCATTTGCCGACAAGGCCGCGGCCAATCCGCAGTTTGCCGGCGTGGACATGCCCAAGGGAATTGCCGATCAAGGCTGCAGTTTCTGCTTTATGGGCGGCGACTATCGCAACCTGCCGGTGGCCCAGGCGGTGCGGGTGCAGGTCGATCAACTGCGCTATTGGCAGGACCACGGCGCCGATCTGCAGGAGGCGGTGCTGCGCGACCAATCGGCGCTGCGCTACTTGCCGCAGCTGGTGCAGGCCTGTCAGCAAGAGGGGCTAAAGCCGCTTGGGCTGTTGGTGCCGGGCCGCGGCGACGCCATCCTGCGCTGGGGCAAGGAGTTGCGCAGGGCAGCGCAGATGTGCGAGGGCACGGGCTGGTGGTTCACCATTCACTTGATCGGCTTTGAGTCGTTCAGTCAGCGGCAGCTGGAATTGTACAACAAGGGCGCGACGGTAGAGGACTACGCCAAGGCCCTGGAGCAAATGCGGGCGCTGCATCGCGATTTTCCCCTTGGCTTTCAGCCTTATGCTTATGGCGCCAGCTCATTTATTTTGTTCAACCCTTGGACGGAATTGGAAGACCTGGACCAGACCGCGCAATTCTGCGAGGCCCACGCGGTGGGGGCGCTGGCCCGCGGCCTGACGCTGAGCCGGCTGCGCCTGTATCCCAACCTGCCGCTGTATTGGAAAGCCAAGCTTGACGGGCTGTTGGATGAACAAGCCGATGCCAGCCGCGGCGCCGCCTTTGCCGGTTACAGCCGCGAGGCGGGGTGGCGCTACCGCGATGGCCGGGTGGCCCTGGTCGAAGCGCTGCAGGCGCGGTTGGCGCCGCTGGTCAAGCCGGACCACAGCGTTGGCCTGCTGCGGGCGGTGCTGAGGTGGGTCAGGGAGCGCTGGCCTGAGCCACTGCCTAGCAAGGCGCTGCAACCTGATCATCTGGAGGAAATTTCTCTTCTAGCCAGCCAATTTGCCGAACTTCAGCAGATGTGGCGGCGTCGACCTAGCCAAGCGCAGACCGGGCTGAGCCGGCGAGCCCAAGCGCGCACGGTGGCCGCCGGGCGGACCTGCAATAACCACTGCCGCACCTGTGTTGCCCACCACGCGGAGCTGGAGGATCGCAGCGAAAACATTGCTTTGCGGGTGGTTCAGGCGGCCAAGACCGGCGCGCTCGTGCTGGGGGGCCGCGAACCGGCGCTGCTTGCTGGCTTGCTGGGCCACGTGCGCTTGGCCAAGGAGAGCGGCGCCGCGGAGATTGAAGTGCTCACCAACGCTCGCTTTCTTGCCCAACCCGGCGCGGCGGCCAAGTTGTTTCGGGCCGGGACGACGCGGCTGACCGTCAAACGCCACCGCTTGAGCGACGCCGACGAGGCCGCCTTTGCCCAGAGCCCCGCGGCGGGGACGCAGAATCAGCTTGGTCTTCAGCAGGCTGCCTCGCTTCAGGACGCTCCCGGCGGTTGGCGCGTCGCCGTGCTGCTGGTGCCGGTGAGCGAGGCGTGGGTGGAGCTGCCGGCGCTGGTCGATTGGGCCGCCGATCGGCAGGCTTGCGAGGTGCGCATAGAAGTGACCGCTGGCGAATTGCCCTTGGGCGATCTGGCTCTGGCCAAGGTGCTGCTGGCGATGGCCGCCGCGAGGGCAATGCAACACGGCCTGCACTGGAGCGTCGACGGCTGCTGATCGCGCCTAAGGCAACTGCTGATTTGGCTGAAGGTTCAGTCGCCTGGGCTCCGCGGCGCGACTCGTCCGAGAATTGGCCGCTCTGGCCCGCATGTGCTACCGTTGCCCCGCATGATTCAGCTGTACCATGTCCATAAACGCTACGCCAACGGCACGGATGCCCTGGTCGACATGACGTTGCGGGTGCGCGAAGGCGAATTCGTGTTCCTGACCGGCCCTTCTGGCGCCGGCAAGTCGACCCTGCTCCGCCTGCTCATGGTCATGGAGCGCGCCACCGATGGGCAGATCCTGATTGGCGGCCGCAACATCCACGTGCTGCGCGACGCCAGCGTGCCGTTCCTGCGGCGCAACATTGGCATGATCTTTCAGGATTTTAAGCTGATCCCGCGGCGCAGCGTGTTTGACAATGTGGCGATTTCGCTCGAGATCATGGGGCTGGGTCGCAAGGACATCGCCAAGCGGGTAGAGAGCCTGCTGGACGGCCTGCGCCTGGGCCACCGCCTGGACGCCCTGCCCGGCGATCTGTCCGCCGGTGAACAGCAGCGGGTGGCGATCGCCCGGGCCCTGGTCAACGAGCCGGCGATTCTGCTGGCCGACGAGCCGACCGGCAACTTGGACCCCGATTTAGGCCACGATATCCTGCAGCTTTTGCTGGATGTCGGCCGCCGCGGCACCACGGTGATTGTCGCCACCCACGATTTGGCCCTGGTGCAGCGCTACGGCATGCGCACCCTGACCCTGGCGCGCGGCCAGCTGGTGGAGGATCGGCCGCGGGCAGCTCCCCTGCGCGGGCATCCCGAACACGGCGAACACACGGGCCATTCTTATCTTCTGGGCCAAGGCCAGGCCGCTGGTGTCAACCCCCTCCAGGCGGGGCCGGATGCACAGGCCGGGGCTGCAGGGCCAATTCCTGAAGCCGCCGCCGACAGCGCGGAGCCACAGGGCCCATCTGACGAGGAGGCGCAGTGAAGCGAGGCGCCAACCCCAGTTACGTGTTGCGCCAGGCCCTGCTGCTGCTGCGCGGTTCGCCCTGGCTCGCCACGGTGTCCGCGCTGACGATTGCTCTGGCCCTGACGCTAGTGGGGCTGTTTGCCACGGTGATGTTCAACGCCGCCCACCTGATGCAGGACCTGGGGCAATCGCTGGCCCTGAGCGTCTACTTGCAGGAGACCGCGGGCGAGGCCGATGTGGCGGCGGTGAGGGCCAAGCTCGAGGCCCATGAGGGCATCAAGAAAGTCAAAGTGCTGAGCCGCGAGCAGGACCGCGAGAGGAATAAGCGCCTCCTGTCTGCGGAATTGCTCCAAGGGCTGGACGAAGCGGCGATCCCGGGTCAGCCGGTGCTAGAGGTGGAGATCGACGCGGCGCTGGCCTCGCGCGGCGACGTGGACGCGCTGGTGAAGTGGACTCAGGCGCTCAAAGGCGTGGCCTCGGTTGAGGATGTCGAGTTTGGCGCGGAGAAGCTGCGACTGCTGTTCGCCTTGGTGGAGATTTTGCGGACGATCGGCATCGTGCTGTCGGCGGTCCTGCTGGCGAGCGCGATGTTCTTTGTCTTTAGTACCATCCGCTTGGCGGTGTTCTCTAGGCGCGATGAGATCGAGATCTTGGCCCTGGTGGGGGCGACGCCGGGCTTTATTCGCCTGCCTTTTCTAGTGGAAGGGGCGCTGCAAGGGCTGGTGGGCGCGGCCTTGGCCGCTGGGCTGCTGGGCCTGCTGCACATTGAACTGCGCGGGCTGGTGCGCGACGTCTACATGCTCAACGTGGCGTGGTCGCTGCTGCCGCCGGGGATGATCGCCTGGCTGGTGGTCGGCGGGCCGGCGGTGGGGCTGGCGGCGAGCGCGCTGTCTGTCGGCCGCTACCTCAAGCTGTAGGGGCAATTGGCGATGGCCGGCGCGCGCGACCCACAACTGCGGAGAGCTGGATCGCCGATCCTCGCGCGGCGGTTGGGACTCTTTGTGGCGCTGATCATCGCCCTGGGCGCCCCACTGCCCCCGGCCGCAGCCACGGAAGCGCGACCGCTCAGCCCAGAAGAGCGCAGCGATCTGCTAAAGCGCTACGAAAAGGCCCTGCAAACTGAGCTAGGTCTATTGAAAACCCTGGATGAACTGGACCAGCGCGCAGATAAACTCGATGCGCAGATTGTGCGCTTGTCCGTTGATCTGGCCCAGGCGACCGACGCGATGCACCTGGCCGAACGCCAGCGCGCCAAGGCCCAGGCGGACCTGGAGCAAATGCGCTCCACCGTGCAGTTGCGCCTGCGGGCCATCTTGCGGATTGCCCAGCTGCCGACCCTGCGATTTGCTTTGTCCCACCAGGATTTTTCGCGGTCGGTGGCCAAGGATCGCCTGCTGCGGCGCATGCTCGCGGCCGATCGACTGAGGCTGCAAAAGTACGGCGACCAGCTCAAATCCCTGGAGAAGCTCACGGCCGAACGCGATCGCGCGCTCAAGAAGCTGCAGCAGCTCGACCTGGACCTGCACGCGGAAAAGGCCCGGGGCGAGCAGGAGCGCCGAGACAAGCAAGCGCTTCTGGCCGAGCTGGACAGCGACCGCCGCCTGCACGAACGCGCGGCCCGCGATCAGGACGCCGCCCACCGCGCGCTGTCTGAACAAATTGCCGCGCTGGCCGAGTGGAGCGAGCGCAAGTACACGTTTGCCATGGTGCAGGGCAAGCTGCTGCCGCCGATTCAGGGGCGCGTAGAGGTGGGCTTTGGCGACCTGCGCCACCCGCGTTTTGGCACCGTCACGCTGCACCGCGGCTTGGATCTGCGCGGCGGCAGCGGTCCAGATCAGCCGGTGCGCGCGGTGTTTTGGGGCAAAGTGGCGTATGTGGGCTGGCTGACGGGCTACGGCGAGACGGTGATTCTGGATCACGGCCGCGGCTGGCACAGCGTCTATGGCCACCTGGAAAACACCAAGGCCGAGGTGGGCGAATTGGTCAAGGCGCGCCAGAGGATCGCCGATATCGGCCAGAGCGGATCGCTCAAGGGGCGCTACCTGTACTTTGAGATTCGCCACAACGGCCAGCCGGTCGATCCGGCGGAGTGGCTGCGCTGAAGGCCTCGGGCCTGCGTCTTCCACCCAAATCCGAATCGCCTGGGCTCGCGCAGCCAGCGCCGAGTGGTCGTTTGGCGGCGCCGTGATACGCTCTTGCCCCGCCGCGCTCTTGCGACGCCCTGGACCTGCCCGATGTCGAGCCCGCTGACCCTGAGCCCTGCCCCGCCCATGACGGATGGGTTTTCAACACCTTCGCAGCTGCCGCGCGTGGCCAAGCGCGTGCTGCTGGTGTTTGACGGCGGCGACGCGCCCGGGTACGCCACGGTGGCGGTGGCCCTGACCGAAGAGGGTTCGCGGCGCGGCTACGAGATGTGGGCGGCGACCGAGGGCCTGCGATCCCTGACCAGCGACCGCACCTCGCAGCCGGCGTATGAGCGGCTGATCGTCGGGCGGGCCGAGCGCTATGCCCTGCTGGCCCAAGGGATTCCGGCGCGGTCGATGGGGCGGCGGGTGCTGGATGCCGGCAGCGACTTTCGCTCCGAGCGCTACCGCGGCTTTCGCGACCGCTCCAGGCGGGTAGAGGCGGCAGAAGACTTTGCCCGCCAAGGCTTTACCCACCTCATCTGCATCGGCGGCGACGGCACGTTTGCCGCGACCAAGGCGTGGCGCGAGGAATTGGGCCTGCAAGTGCCGGTCGGCTTTATCAATGTGTCGATCGACAACGATCTGACGGGCGACCGGGCCATCGGTTTTGCCACCGGCGTGGAAGCGGGGGCCGGCGTCGCGCGCGGTCTGCTGGAAGACGCCTACACACACAAGCGCATCTATCTGCTTGAAATGATGGGAAATCGCAGCGGTCGCCATGCCCTGCACTGCGGCGTGGCGGCGCGGGCCCACCTGGTGGTGCTGCCCGGGTTCCAGTTCCCGGACGCGGTGATCACTGAACTGGCCGGGGCGCTGGCCAAAGTCGACTACGCGCTGGTGGTGGTGGCGGAAGGCTACGAGCTTGAAAAGCGCAAGCGGCTGGCGGCGATGCCGTCGGCCTCCGAGTTTTTGCGCGGGCAGCTGGAGCGGGGCGGCCTGCGCGATGGTCCCCAAAAGCGAGTGATCGCCGAGCCTTTTTCGCGGCACCTGCGCGGCGTGCGCCCGGCGTATGCGGAGGTGTCGGCGGCGTACCTCAAGGCCTCGCTGCTGATGGACGCTTTTGACGCTGGACGCAGCGGTATCATGCCCTACGTGCTGGCGGCCCATGACGCGGGACTGCGCGATTTTGCTGATGTCCGCAGCCACCACGGCGTCGAGCCCGCGTTCATGCCGCTGCTGGAGCGCCTGGGGCTGCCGCTGTTCCGCCGCCACGTGAGCGAGCATTTTGTGGTGGGCGGCCACGGCTGACAGCCCGGACTGGCAGGTACGGACAGGTGCCAGGGTACTGTCTGATCGTTGATTTTGTTAGTTTTCTTCCATTTGCGCCGGCACCAACCCCGCGGCGAGCAGGATCGCTTCAGCCGCCTCCAGGCCGTCGATGGCCGAGCTGACGATCCCGCCCGCGTAGCCCGCCCCCTCCGCGCACGGATAGAGCCCCTGGTGGCTGACCGACTGGCGATCGGCGCCGCGGACCACCCGCACGGGGCTTGAGGTGGTGGTCTCCGCGCCCACGATGATCGCCTCGCGGCTCAGGTATCCGCGCAGTTGGCTGTGTTCGACCTGACGGGCGCCGTGTTGAAGGGCTTGGGCGATCCGCGGCGGCAGCAGCTGGTCGATCCGCCCTGGACGGATGCCGGGGCGATAGGTGTAGCGCTCAGGCAAGGGCGCCGAGTCGCGGCCGGCGACAAACGACAGCAGGTTCTGCGCGGGGGCCTGATAGTCGGATCCACCGGCAACAAAGCAGGCCTGCTCAATGCGTTCCTGCAGGGCCAACCCCAGCAGAGCGCCACCCGCCACGTGGGCGCCGTAATCGGCATCGCCGTCCAGATCGCCGGGCTTGGCAAAGTAAAACTCGTCCGCCATCACCTGGGCGACCAGCGCGGCGTTGGCAAAGCCCGAACCGCGACCGGCGTTGCTCATGCCGTTGACGTTGAGGCGGCCGCGAACCGTGGGCGATGGAAGGACAAAGCCGCCGGGGCACATGCAGAAGGAGTAGACGCCGCGGCCCTCTGCGAGCTGCGGGGACGGCACCCGCTGGGTCAGGAAATACTCGGCCGCGCCTACAGATTCGTCGCCGGCTAGCGGCCCCAGCTGCACCGCGTCAATGAGCGCTTGGGGGTGTTCCACGCGCGCGCCGATGGCAAAGTCCTTGCGCTGCATGGCTACACCGCGGCGGGCGAGCATGGCGTAGGTGTCGCGGGCGGAGTGGCCGGTGGCAAAAACCACTGGGCCGCCGGGCATTTCTGTACCGTCATCGAGGCGCACGCCGGTAACCCTGGGCAGGGCGCCGCTGGAGTCCAGGATCAGGTCGTCGACGCGCCGGCCAAACACGACGCTGTGCCCGGCCTCCATCAAGGCGGCCCGCAGCTTCTTCATCATGGGAATCAGACGGTTGCTCCCCACATGCGGGTGGGCGTGGATCAGGATGTCGCGGCCGGCGCCCAAGGCCACCAGGCGCTCATACACCTCGCGGACCCTGGGATGCTTGCTGCGGGTGTAGAGCTTGCCATCGCTGTACGTGCCGGCGCCGCCCTCGCCAAAGCAGAGATTGGACTCCGGATCGAGCTGGCCCGCGCTGCGCAAGTCGCGGACTTTGAGGCTTCGGCCTTCCACCCCCTCGCCGCGGTCGATGACGGTGCAGCGGACCCCCGCATCGGCAAAGGCGAGCGCCGCAAACAGCCCAGCGGGCCCCATGCCGACGATAATGGGCCGCAAATTTCCGATATCTTTGGCGAGTTTGCGCGGGCGCACCAGCGGTGGCAGCTCGGTGCTGGGCGGGGCTTCGTCGATGCGGCTGGCGTCGACCTTGATCACCCACACGGGCGCGCGGCGCTTTCTGGCGTCCAGGGCGCGGTGGCGCACCACCACGGCGCCAAGGTCGCTGGCGGCGATGCCCAGGGCCGCTGCGGTCAGGCGCAACAATTCGGGGTGGACCTCTGGCGGAGGGCCGCCGGCGATCACAGGGATGCGGACTTCAATCGACATCATGGAGAAAACACCGGCGGCGCCAAAGGATTGACGCACAGTTGGGCCCAGGCGAACAGCTGCGGATCGGCCACGGCGGGGCCAAAGAGCGTGTAGGGCCGCTGGGTGAGCCAGCTGGCGCGACGCCTAAGGATCGCACACTGCGCGGCGCGGCGGGAGACGGCAACGCTGTCCAGCGGCACAAAATCGCCCAGGTCGCGGCGCAGCGCCTCAGGCAGTTCCGCCAGCGGCACCAGGGAAGCGGCAAGGCCCGTATCGAGCGGGTGATTGACCGCGGCCAGGTGGCGGAACATCGCTCGGCGCGCGGGGCTTTCCAATGGGTGGGCGGCCAGCCAGCGCTGCAGGTCGCCGCTCATCAGGCCCTCTGGGGTCGCTGCCGAGCGCTGGTCGAGCCACTGCACCGTGCGCAGGGCGCTGGAGCCGGCAAAGAAATCCCTTGGCGCGAGGTACTCTAGCTCAGGCTGCATTTCCCGCAGGGGCGCGGAGAATCCGTGGCACAGCTCCGCCACCCTCTCTGCGCCACACAGCTGTGCCGCCAGAATTTGGGGCAGGTCGGCGGGCAAGGCGGGCCGGTTCAGCTGGCGCAGGTACGCCTGGGTCGATGGGTCCTGCAGCGCGGCGGCCGCGGCGTCCAGGTCCACCCGCAGCGGCTGGTCGGAAGCCACCAGGGCCAAATCCCCAGAGGTCAGGCGATAGACCGCGACGTAGCCAAAGGCCTGGTGCAGCGTGCAGATCACCCGGCGAACCACGCTGTCACTGGTCTCATAGCTCTGCAGCCACTGGATCAGCACCCCGCCGGGCTTGAGCTTGCTGCGGATGCGGGCAAAACTCTCGCGGGCAAACAGATCGGCGACCCCGGCCAGCCAGGGATTGGACGGCTCGCTGGCCACCACGTCCAAACTGGCGTCGGGGAGGTGGCGCAGGGCCTCGCGTGCGTCGGCGACGGCGATGTGCACATTGGGCTGCTGCCACACGCGGTTGTTGACCTCGGCAAACAGCGGTGCGGCCTCGACCACTGCGGGCGACAGTTCAACCACTTGGACTTGCCAGCGCGGATTGGCCGCCAGCGCCGCCGCGGTTTGCCCCGTGCCCAGGCCGACCACAAAGGCGCGCTGACCGTGGGGCCGGTGCAAAGGCCCCAGGAGGCCGCTGAGGATCTGGGTGACCACGTCGACGCCGCTGCTGCCGTCGGCCTTGCCGTTGGTGCGCAGGCTGACGGTGCCATCGGCGCTGCGGTGGACGGCCACGGTGGCGTCCTTGCCGTCGCGGCGCAACAGCAATTGAGACTGCTTGCGCTGCTCGGCCAGCCAGCGGGGCACGCGATCCGGGGTTTTGTCTCTGAGGCGAAACATCCCTGCGATCAAAGGGAATCCGGAAGGGGGTGCGGCGAGGAGCATCAGGCCCGCGGCCAACAGGGCAGCCCCGGGCAGGGCCAGGGCCCCAGCGCTCCACGGCCGCGGCAGCACCAGCAGAGCCACCAGCAGCGAAAGCCCGGAGGCGGTGAGCAGCGAATTCTCCAGACCGATCCATGGCATGAGTCCAAAGCCGCAGCCCAAGGCGCCCAGCAAGTTGCCCAGGGTGTTGGCGGCGAGCAGCCGCGCCGTCGCCCGGTCCGTCGGCGCGCCGCGCTCCTGAGCAGTGGCCAGCAGCGCCGGAAAGGCCGCCCCCAGAGCCATCGCCACGGGCAGAAAATGCAGACCCACCCAGGCAAAAGCCTGTGCCAGCCACAGGCTGTACAGCTCTGCCCGCGGAGGCAGGGCCAGGCGCAGCTGCGCCAGCTCCACCGGCAGGCGCTCCAGCCGCACGATCAGCACCACGCCACTGAAGGCGGCAAGGACCTGC
Organism: Myxococcota bacterium; assembly: GCA_044347905.1. Classification (GTDB taxonomy): domain Bacteria; phylum Myxococcota_A; class UBA9042; order UBA9042; family UBA9042; genus SXRM01. The sequence continues at coordinate 4,337 of JBIKTV010000066.1, read as the reverse complement.
GAACCGCTGAGGAGCATTGCCGCGGAACCTCGGCGGGCAATCGCCGCGGCCATGATCGCGCTGCCCGCGGAAATTCCGGCGATCACCACCACAAGCATGAACGCAAAGGCATATACGGAAGAGCCGAGCAGCAGGCCGATGATCCGCGTCCACAAGACCTCTGCCGTGAGGGCAACAGCGCCTGTGGCGAAGGCAGCCGCCAGAAGCGCCGCGGGCACCGGCCCATCGGGCGAAGCTATTTGGGGGGACCCACCCAGAGGCTCATGGTTTTTCTGGATATTTGCCAGCGAATACCCGGCAACGACCAGCGCCACGGCCAGGTTTAGCGCCCCGCCCAGCTGCAGGGGCCGCTGCAATCCGAGCCGCTCCAAAAGCACAAAGCCCGCCAGGGCCGCCCCCAGCGCAGCCCCCGCGGCGTTGAGGATGTAGTAGCGCGACACCAGCGCCACCCCGCGGTGGGGATGGCGAGATTGCACGGCCCGGGCCAGCGCCGGCAAGGTCGCGCCCATGGCGGTGCTGAGCGGCAGCACCAGGGCCGCGGCCAAGGCGAGCTTGGCCGCGTTGCCCAGGGCCGGAGAGGTAGGCCCGGACGCCGCCAGGCGCTGCACGCTCGACTCCAACTGCGCAAATCCAAAGGCGGTCAGCGCAGGAAGCGCTAGGGCCCACAGGCCGATCAGCGCCTCCAGGGCGGCGTAGCTGAGGAGCGGTGCGCGGCGGAGCAACGGCCAGCGCCAGAGCCAGCGGTCCGCCAGCGCCGCCCCCAGGGCCATGCCGCCGAGAAAAACCGCCAGCGTCATGGCCTGCGACGACCCGGCCGACCCCAGATGCAGCGACAGCAAGCGCCCGGCGGCTACCTCATAGACCAACCCCGTGGTGCCGGTGATGAGCAGCAAGCCTGGGACGATCCAATCGAACATGCCGGGCCTGGGCGACGGAGGGTCGCCGCCGGGAGTATCGGCTGGCCGCTGACCGCTTGGCAATTCTGGGGCTTGTGGTGCGGCGCAGGGAGGGCCAAAATCGGCGCATGAAGATCGACCTATTGCCGCATCTCAGGCTGTTCATTGCCCGCAAACCCTTTGGACGCCCAGCCATTTGGCCGCTGCTAGCCGGTATGTTGCTGGTGGCGAGCCCGGCGGTCGCTGCAGATGCTGACGCCGATGGCCTTAGCGACGGCTGGGAGATCAGCTACTTTGGCAACCTCGACCAAAAGGCCAACGGGGACGCGGACGGCGACGGCCTGAGCAACGCCAAGGAATTGGCGCTGGGCACCGACCCGACGCTGGCAGATACGGATGGCGATGGCCTAAGTGATTCCGAGGAGTTAGCACCAGGCCTGGGCACCGACCCGCTCAAGCTGGATACCGATGGCGATTTTTTGTCTGATCAGCTGGAAGTGGTCAAGCTCAAAACGAATCCGCTCAAGGTCGACACGGACGGCGACGGACTGCCGGACAATGTTGAGATCCAGGTGACCAAGACCAATCCGCTGAGCGTGGATTCTGACAACGGTTTTTCTGACGATGGCGCCGAGGTGCTGGTGGATGGCACCGATCCGACCAAGGCCGATGACGACAAAAAAGACAGCGACGGCGATGGCTTATCTGATTGGCAGGAACTCAACGTCCATCTGACCAATCGCTTTGTCAAGGACAGCGACGAGGATGGGCTGCAGGACGGCGAAGAGGTCAAAAAATACAAGACCTTGCCCAACAAAGCCGATTCAGACCAGGACGGGCTCAAGGACGGCTTGGAAGTCGAACCCTTGCAGACCGACCCGCTGAAGCCCGACAGCGACGGCGACGGGCTGAGCGATGGCGAAGAGGTCAACCTCCACAAGACCGACCCCCTGCTGGCCGACACGGACTGGGACACGCTCAGCGACGGCGCGGAGGTGCAGATCCACGGCACGAGTCCGATCAAGGCCGACACGGACGGCGGCGGGCTGTATGACCCTGTGGAGATCGCCGATGGCAGCAACCCCAAGCTGACCGGCGACGATGCGGGTAAGGATCCGGATGGCGACGGCTTGTCGACGGCGTATGAGCTGAAGTTCAGCGCCAGCAATCCCAATGACAAGGACAGCGACGGCGATGGCTTGGACGACGGGCAAGAGCTGTTGCCCCTGCTGGACCATCTGAAAACCAAGGTGAATGACGCGGACAGCGACGAAGACGGCCTGCTGGACGGCAAAGAAGGCGGGATCAGCAAGGACGGCACGCCGGCGGCGGTGAGCGGAGGTACCAGCCCGCTGCTGTACGACACGGACGGCGACAATCTGGGCGATGGCCTGGAACAAGGGCTCACAACGCCTCAGGTTTCTGCCAAGCAACCCGCGGCGACGGCTCAGCCGTTCAAGGGCGACGCCCACCCAGCGAGCAAGACCGATCCGCTGCAGAAAGACGCCGACGGCGACGGCCTGCTGGACGGCCAGGAAGACGCGAATCAGGACGGGCAGTGGTCGGTGCTGTTGGGCGAGACGGATCCGGGCAAGTTTGACACGGACGGCGACGGCATGGACGACGGCTGGGAGGTCAAGTACGCCGGCAAGGACGGCGAGGGCTTGGCGCTGTTGCCGCTGGATCCGGCGGACGCGGCCTATGACAACGACGGCGACGGCCTGACGAATCTGCAAGAATACCAAGTCACTAAGCTGGATGAGGCCGGCAAGGTCGCGGCCAACCGCACCAACCCGCGGGCCAAGGACACGGACGGCGACGGCCTGACGGACAAGCTGGAGGTGCAGGGCAAGTACGCCGGCAGCGCGCCGTATCAAGGCAGCGATCCCAACACGGCGGACAGCGACGGCGATGGGCTCATCGATGGCAAAGAGGACAAGAACAAGAACGGCCTGCACGAAACCGGCGAAACCAATCCCAAAAAGCCCGATAGCGACGGCGACAGCCTGGCGGACGGCGCGGAAGATGCCAACCAGAACGGCAGCTGGGACAAGGCCGCGGGCGAAACGGATCCGACGGCCGCGGATTCAGACCTGGACGGCATTTCTGACGGCCTAGAGGTCAATTTTCACGGCACCAACCCGCTGATCATCGACACGGACGGCGACGGACTGCCCGACGGCCTGGAGCTGGCCAAAAAGGGCGACGCCGACCCCAAGACCACCACCAATCCCAAGAGCAGCGACACCGACGCCGACGGGCTGAGCGATTCGGCCGAGGATGTGAACAAGAACGGCAAGGTCGATGCGGGGGAGGTCAACCCCAGCTCGGCCGACAGCGACGGCGACGGCCTGCCGGACGGCTTAGAGCTGGGCAAGGGCGCCGACGCCGACCCGCTGAGCAAGACCAACCCGCTGAACAAGGACAGCGACGGCGACGGGCTGTTTGACGCGGGCGAGGACAAGAACAAGAACGGCAGCGTCGATGCGGGGGAAAGCGACCCGCTGCAGGCCGACAGCGACAAGGGCGGAAGCGCGGACGGCGAGGAATTTGCCGACGGCACCAACCCGCTGGACCCTAGCGACGACGTGGCGGGGGATTTTGACGGCGACGGTTTGAAGAACGCTTTGGAGAGCCTGCTCGGCACGGATCGCAAGAATCCAGACAGCGACGGCGATGGCATCAGCGACGGCCATGAGGTGGCGGCTGGGGTGCTGGTCGATACGGACGGCGATGGCAAAGCTGACGTTTTTGACGATGACAGCGACCAGGACGGCTGGCCGGACGCGGCGGAGGCGGGCGACACCCAGTGGCAGACCGCCCCGGTGGACAGCGATGGCGACGGCGCCGCCGATTTCCGCGACCCAGACAGCGACGGTGACGGCCTTGAGGATGCCAAAGAGCAGTTCTACAAGACCGAGCGCACCAAGGCCGACACGGACGGAGACGCATTGACCGATGGCGCCGAGGTGCAGCTGGGCTGCTCGCCCATCGACCGCGACAGCGACGACGACGGCTTGCTGGACGGCCAGGAGCCGGGCGCGGACAGCGATGGCGATGGGCTCATTGGCCCGCTGGACGCCGATCGCGACAACGACGGCTTGTGGGATGGTCTGGAAAGCGGCCTTCTGCTTGGGCAATTGGACAGCGACACCCTGATGGCAGCGCGGGCCTTCCGCCCGGACCTGGATCCCAGCAGCAAGACCAATCCCGACAACGCCGACACCGATGGCGACGGCCTGCGCGACGGCGCTGAGGACTGGAACCACGACGGCAAGCAGCTATTGGCCGTGAACCCCGGCGACCGCTGGGAGGGCGACCCGTTGAACCAGAACTCGCCGATTGACAAGTCGAAATTGCTGGATGGCGACGGCGATGGCCTGCCCGATTGGGAAGAGCAGGTGCTGGGCACGCGCGCCGACGACCCGGACAGCGACGACG
>JBIKTV010000065.1:0-18555 GCA_044347905.1 Myxococcota bacterium | reverse complement strand
GGCAGCAGCTGTGGCAGCCGCGGCGACAGGCAAACTCTGCGGGGTGGCGGCCCTGAATCTCGGCGAACTTGGCATCGACTTTGGCCAAGACCGCCGCGTATTCCGCAAAATTCGCCATGCTGCACCACCGTCTTTGGGGACCCTTAGCCCGCCGTCAGCTGGATATCGCGAATGAGCATCTCTTGGATTCTCAGGGTCGTGGCGTAGTCCTCGTGCCGGGCGATCAGGCAACCGTCGGACAGCAGCGTCTGCTTCCAGTCGCGGCGCTGGGCGCCAATCGGCAGCAAATCGACGGCCACGAGCGCACCGCCCAAGCGCGCCTTGACCTCTTGAAGCCCAGAGATCCGCTGGATCCGCCCCTGCCCCACCGCGCGCTTGAACACACAAGTTACGTGGAACTTGCGCGCCGCCGGTTGCTCAAACGCCCCCCAACAAACGGAGCGAGCCCACTCGCGGTAGACGTCAAAGTTGTTGGCAAAATTCATCTGGTCGACCAGCCTACCGCCCGGCGCGCGCGCGGCAATCTCGCCAAAGACGATCTCGCCGTTGCCCTTGCGGTACCACTCCATGTGGGTAAAGCCGGTGCCCATGCCCATCGCCGCCAGCACCCCGCGGCCAAACTGCACGGCGTCCTGAAGCTGCGGAATATGCGGATCGCGCAAGACGATCTGCGCCGGCGACAGCCACTCTTGGGTCCGCGAAAGCAGCGGCCGCGGGTGGTACTGGGCCACCGAGTCAAACGCCACTTTGCCGCCAATACACACGGTATCGTAGGTGAATTCTTCGCCGTCGATGAATTCCTCCACGCTCATTTCGGGCACGTGGGCGACCTTGCGCAGCACCACTTCCAGGGCCGCGGCGTCGTCAACCCGGTGGGTATCGCGGGTGCCTGCCCCATCGATCGGCTTGACAATCAAGGGGTAGCCGATGCGCTCCGCCGCCGCCCGCACTTCTGCCGCGGTGCGCACTTTGGCGTGGCGGGGCACGCGCAGCCCGGCGACCTCCAGGCGTTGCTTCATCAGGTCTTTGTCGCGAAAAGCCCGGGCATCTTCAGGCCTTTGCCCAACCACCCCCAGGGCCTGGCGCAACCTCGCCGCGAGCTCGACCCCCACTTCCCACAGGCACTCGATGCGATCCGGCGCCAACCGCTCGAGCTGCGGCAGGGCGTGGCGCACCGCGCTCTCTTCATCCAGCAGGTTGGGCACGCGGATGTAACCCGTGAGGTATTTGCGCACCTCTGGGGCCAGAGACTCCGCCGGGTCGTGACCCAAGCCGTACACCTCCGCGCCGACTTCCGCGAGCCCACGGGTAAAGTGCGGCATCTCCAAAGGATAATTTGGCGAAATGAAAACGACTTTCAATCTAACCTCGGGAGGAGTCGGCAGAAATGGGGGATGCTAGCGGGCGTACACGCGCACCGTGCGGCCGACCCACTCGCAGATCTCGCGCAGCTGGTCGTAGTCGGGATGGCGCAGGCGGATCCAGGCGTTGGCCATATAGCCCGCATCCACGGGCTGGGTCGCGTGGCCCACGGGCGGCAGGTGCCAGTCGATCAGCATGTGGCCGATGCGCCGCTGCACTTCGTCAAACCCCGAATAGCCGGCGATCCGCCCGTCGCGATCGGGCCGCAGAGCGACCATGGCCGCGGCAAACTGGCGCGAAGGCTGCTGATCTAGCCGCCCGTGGCACACGGCCATCGCCCACTGCCGGTAGATGTCAAAGCCGTTGGCCGCGCAGTAGAGGTCCCAGGTACCGACGCCCGGGGGCCGCGCGCCAATCTCGCTAAATTTCAGACCCTTGGGGCCGTAGAACCACTCCATGTGCGTCGGCGTCGTGCCCAGGCCCATGGCGCTGATCACCTTGCGGCCCATCAGCTTGACCTCGTCATAACCCGGCAGATCCACGCGATTGGTCGTAATGAAGTACGGCGACACGTTGCGGGTGCGCATGGCCTCCAGCACGCCGGGGTAGTAGTGCGTGACAAACTCGAGGTGCACATGGCTGTCGATGCTCAGGGTGTCGTAGAAGCCCTCGTGGCCCTCAATGAACTCCTCGATCGCGCAGGAACCGCCGCGGCCCAGATTGAATTCGCGCGTGGCGGCCAGCAGTTGTTCGTGGCTGTCGACGCGGCTCGTGCCCGAAGCCCCAGCTCCGGCGCGCGGCTTGACGATCAGCGGGTAGCCCACGCGCTCGGCGAATTTGCGTGCCTCCTCAAAGGTATCCGCGCCGGTGGACTGGGCCGTCGCCACGCCGTTTTCGCGGAGGAACTCCTTCATGGTCGGCTTGTCTCGGCAGAGCACCGCATTGCGCGCGGTCAGGCCGGGGATACCCGTCAGCTCGCGAACCCGCGACGCAGAGAGGATGTGCGCCTCGACCGTGGCCTCCAGGCGGTGGACCCAAGGCCCGCGCTGCTGAATGCGCCGCACTGCCGCGAGCAACTGCTCGTCATCACAGACGTTGCTGACCTGCTCATAGCCGTCGAGCCAGGACTTGAGCTCGCTGTCAAAGCCGCTGGCCGGCCACTCGCCAATGCCGGTGACGTACGCCCCCACCTGTTTGAGGGCCCGGGCGAATTGGCGCTGATTCGCAGGGAAATGCGGCGCGATAAGGATGACGTGCATAGGGGCCTCCCGGCGGGCTCGCCGACTGAAGTGCGATGGTGGCACAACCTCCCGGTCCGTCCAAGGGGCCGCAGATCCGCAGATGGCTTTTGCCCGCCGCGCGCATGTGCGATCATCCGCGGTTCGCGCGCTGGGCGCCCCGGCATCGGGCCCACCGCCGCCGCCGTACGCTCTTTGGGGGCCACAGGACGACCATGACCAAGATCACCCTGCTCGGCCCGCAGCGGCACTCAATTACCGTGACGGAAGAGATCGAACGCCTCAACCTCCAGGGGCGTATTGCTGTCATTACAGCTGGTTGGCAGGAGCGCGAGGCCGAAGACGACGAGCTGCAGGAGGCCATCGGTCACCGCGCCGTCAACCTGCTGCTGCACCACCGCGCTGAGCGGATGTTCCATGAAGACGCAGAGTTGTTTCACGCTCACCGCGCGCGTCAGGACTTGCTGCGGCAGATGCAGGACCTCTATCGCGTGCGCCTGGACGCCTATCTGGGCGCGGCTCAAGCGCTGCACCACCGCGGAGGGCCTGCGGAATTGCTCGACCCGGAGTGCGACGGCGCCGTGGCCACGCTGCGCGAGCTCGATCGCCACCACTTGGAGAGGATCCAGCAGGTCCACGGGCGCTTTGACGCGGACATGAAGCCCTCGCTCCGCTGGTCCGTGTGCAAACAGCGCGATGAGATTGCAGAAACCCTGGCCGACTGTCCGATTGTGGCGATCGCCGGCGGCAATGTCGCGACCTTGCTCACGCGCATTCGGCTCTTGGGGGTGGACGGTCTGCTGCACGGCAAGGCGATCGTCGCTTGGTCGGCTGGGGCGATGGTGCTGACCGACCGGGTGGTGCTGTTTCACGACCGACCGCCTGAGGGGCCCGGCAACGCCGAAGTGCTGGATGTGGGCCTGGGGCTGCTGCCTCACGTGGTCGCCCTGCCGCACGCGACCAAGAGGCTCCGCATGGACGACACCCAGCGGATGGCCCTGTTTGCCCGGCGGTTTTCGCCGTCGATGTGCCTGGCTTTGGATCCGTTTAGTCGGGCGCGCTGGGATGGCCAGCACTGGCAGCTCCATGAGGGCACCTGGGTGCTCGGCCGCAATGGCCAGCTGGGCGCGGCAGAAATACCTTTGGCCCCTTAGCTACTTCATTGAGTTCACAGCGGAATCCGGAGGCCAGAGATGGACACTAGGCGGCAACTCGGCATCCTGGCGGCGGCGCTGATCGCGGCGTGCGGTGGCCAGAGCGAATCCAAGGTGGCCGCGGCCGACGCGGTGGCTCAAGACGCGCTGGCAGACGCGGTAGCAGACACAGCGGACGCCAGTCAGGCCGACCAGAGCGGCGCCGACTTGGAACCCGCGGCAGACGCGCTCGCGGCCAGCGATTTTGGCCCCCAGCCGGACCTGCCGCCTGCCCAGGGCTGCAACAGCGCCGTGGGGTGGATCCCCAAGCAGCTTCAGGGGATTCAGCACGACGACGGCGTCGCCAAGAGCTCCCTGCCCGCGCAGAATTGGACCGTGGCCGGCAAGGTCATGAACAAAGAGAAGCTGTGGGAGGCGGTGCGCTTCGACCTGGAAAAGCCAGTCAAAGTCTGGGGATTTTCGGTCTACTGGAGCGGAGCCTCCGGCGCGGTCAACCAAGGGCTCAGCGCGGGCCTGTACCCCGACTTTAGCAACAATGGCTTTGATTTCTGGCAGTTTGATGCCTACTGGACCGGCGAACGCTGCAGCGCGGATCTCCTCACCGACGCGATCCCCAGTGCCAACGGCCAGGGCTGGCTCGACTATGCCCTGCCCGAGCCGATGCTGATCGAACAGCCGCAGGTCATCTACGTGGCCCACCAGCGCCCTGCCCTGGGCGGCCCGTCGTTTGGCCTGGACGCCGGCATGTCGGCCAACTGCACCGACGCGGCCAAGTGCTGCGAGACTTTTGGCAACTGCCACTCGGCATGGAATCTACCTGATCTCAAGCAGTTTCAGCTCAACGGCCAGGGCTATTTCAACTGGAATGGCCTTTCTTCATCACTCCCCCAGGACTATCTGGTGCGGCTGTGGGTAGAGGAGCTGCCGGCGATCCCGGCCTCCGCCAAGGTTTTTGCGCCAGTTGCTGGTCTTAAGCCCGGAAACCGCCAAGCTTTTGGCGACTTGGACGGCGACGGCGATGAGGATCTCGCCCTGCCCGGCCCGCAGCTCTGGCGCAATGACGCTGGGAAATTCACCGATCTCACCGCCAGTTCTGGCCTAGAGGGGCCCTCTTCCGGCAGCGTGTGGGGCGATTTTGACAACGACGGCTGCGCGGATCTGTTCAACTTTGTCGAAGACTTCACCGGCCCTGACCGCCTCTACAAGGGCGACTGCGCTGGGCATTTCAGCGATGTCACGGCCAACGCCGGCTTGGACGCCAGCCAGAGCTATAACACCTGTAAAGACAAGGGCAAACACCCGCCCAGTGCCGGCGCTGCTTGGGCCGACTTGGACGGCGATGGCCTGCTGGACCTCTACGTCTCTCGCTTTCAGTGCTGGGACGACTACAAACCCTATCAAGACACAGTGTTCCACAACTTGGGCCAGGGCAAGTTTGAGCTCTGGTTTGGCAAAAAGGGCTTTCCCGATGAGACGGGCCTCAAGACCCCCAGCCGCGGCGCCGTGCCCGTAGACGCCGACCAGGACGGCGATGTCGACGTTTTTGTCAATAACTACGTGCTGATCCGCAACCTCTACTTCCGCAACGACGCCGGCAGCTTCAGCGAATCCGCGATCAAGGCGGGCCTGGCTGGCACCTTGACTACCTGGGGCGGGCAGAACTACTACGGCCACAGCATCGGCGCGGCCTTTGGCGATCTGGACGGCGATGGCGACCAGGACGCCGTGGTGGCCAACCTCGCCCACCCGCGGTTCTTCAATTTCTCCAACAAGTCCCAGGTGTTGATCCAGGACTCGCCGGGCCACTGGCAAGACATCCAAGGCGACTTCAGCGTGCCGATGGGCAACGCCGGCCTGCGCTACCAAGAGACCCACTCGGTGCCGGCCCTGGGCGACTTTGACCTGGACGGCGACCTAGACCTCGCCATCACCGCGGTCTATGAAGGGCGACCCACGGATTTCTATTGGGGCAACGGCGACGGCACTTTTGCCATCGACCGCGCCCGCGCCGGCATCACCGCCACCAACGGTTGGGGCCTGGCAGTCGCCGATCTGGACAATGACGGCGCCCCCGACCTCGCCAGCCAAGGGGAATTGCTGCGCAATCAGCTGCCCGCCGCCCAGAAGGGCCAGTGGATCGGCGTGCGGCTCGTGGGCGACGCGGGCAGCAACCGCATGGGCCTTGGCGCCACCGTCACGGTCAAAGCCGGCGGCAAGACCCTGATTCGCCACGTGTCTGGCGGCAACGGCCAGGGCTGCCAAGACGGCGCCGGCCTGCGCTTTGGCCTGGGCAGCGCGCAGAAAGTCGACAGCATCGAGGTGCGCTTCATCGGCGGGGCGAGCAAAAGCTTTGCCGGGCCGTTTGCCGCCGGCCAGTCGCTGCGGCTCTACCAGTCGGGCAAGGTCGAGCTGGGCAAGTTCTAGACGCGGTCGCAAAGGCGCAGAAAGCTAGCCAACGCTTGGGGATTTTTGCCGCGGCTACAGGCCAAAGCGCGCGAGGATCTGCGCCGCGCCCATCGCCCCGCTGATGCGATTGGCCTCGCGACCGCCGCGAAACAGCGCTAGGGTCGGAATCGAGTTGATGCCATAGCGCGCCGCGAGCTCGGGCAGCGCCTCGGTGTCGACTTTGGCCACCAGTAGCTGGCCCGCCTTTTGCGCGGCGATCTTCTCCAGCTCCGGCGCGACCATGCGGCACGGTCCGCACCACGCCGCCCAGAAGTCGACGAGCACGGGCACGGGGCTTCCGGCAATCACTTCGTCAAATTCAGCGGTTGACGCCGCGCTCCACGGCTTGGTTAGCGGCAGGAGCGGCGACTTGCAGGCGGCACAGCGCGCCCCATCCGCAAGGCGGGCAGGCGGAACGCGGTTGGGCCGGCCACAGCTGGTACAGGTTGCGATCATGGGACCTCCTGGGGCGGTTGCCACCATTGGAGTCCGCGCACGCAAAAAGGATTCCGCGCGGCTGAGTCTCACGCAGCGACGGCCAGCTTAACTACTTGTTCTGATAAAGATCTACCAACAGTTGTCCCGACACAACTGTTCAGCACGCCCCTTGGCGACAGCCGCTCAGGGCTTGGGCAGGTCGCAGGTGCCGGCCTTGTCAAAGCACAGGCCGCCCACGCAATAGGCGCTGGGGCATTCGGCCGACGCAGTACAGACCTTGCGCTCGCACTGGGCATTCTTGCACGCAAACTGCGCGGGACAATCGCCGTCCTTGCCGCAGCTCTTGACCTTGCAATGGTGATCCGCGGCGCACACCTGACCTTGGTCGCACTGATCGTCTTTGGTGCAGCCCTCGTAGCACAGCGGGATCTTGTCGCACAGGCAGTTGTCGGTGCGCAGCTCGCAGATGCCGTTGGCCATGGCGGAACACTCGCTGTCAGCACTGCAGCCCGGGCCTTCGGGCTTCATGCACATCCCGCAGCCGCCAAACGCCCCGGGCTTGAGGCAGTATGCCCCCGGCATCTTGTCGCACGTGACCTCTGCGCTGCAGCCACCCGCGGGGACGGGCGGGTTGCTGGTGTCAGCGGCCGCGTCGATGCCAGTGTCGACCGCGACATCCACCGCAGCGTCAGCGGCGTCCCCGCTGGTCTCTGCGGCGTCGGCCACCGCAGCGTCTGTTCCGGTGTCCGCTGCGGAATCTGCTGCCGTGTCGCCGCCCGTCGCGGTATCCGCCGCGGAGTCCGCCGCCCCGCCATCCACAGCATCGGCGTCAGAGCCGCCCACAGACAGGTCCGACTGCGCATCCGGCGTGCCCGCCGAGGAAGTGCCGGTCGACGACTCGCAACCTGCCGCGGCAATCACAGCCAAAGCCAGGACAGAAAAGGCGAAACGCTTCACAAGAACCTCCAGCGGACGGACCGTCTTACTTGCAGGTGCAGTCCAGGTCGATCTGGTAGTCATCGACCGCGCCCTCGTAGCCGTCCACCACCACATAGTAGGTCTTGCCAGAGGTGACCGCAAAGGACTTGGTCGCCGTGTCGTCGATCATGAGCGCGTGCGAAGTGCAGCTCGCGGGGCCGCAGGCCTTGGCGCCGTCCAGAATGAACAGATCCAGGTAACCAGTGCCCGTGGCGGTGCTGCGCGTGACCGTAGCGGTGGCGGTACCCGTGCACGTCGCCACGTATGTGTAGGTGTACTCGGGGCCGGCATAGCTGGTCGCGGTGCCGTCGGCGCAGGCCCAAGTGCTGATCAGCTTGGTGCTGCCCGGTCCGCCGTTGTTGTAGAAGTCGCTGCCGCCGCAGGCCAGCTCGTAGTCCGGCTTGCAGATGTTGGCGGAGACTTGGCAGGCGGCGTTCTTGGCGCAGTCGCTGTCGGCGCAGTCGGTCTTGCCGTCCTTGTCGTCGTCCAGCTTGTCGGTGCAGTTGGTCTCGGTGGTCGGCGCGGCGCACGCACAGGCGATCTTGAGGGTGTAGCCGGCCGAATAGCCGTTGTAACCGTCCACGACCACGTTGTACTTGGCGCCCTTCTTGGCCGTCCACTTCACCGTCGCCGTCGTGCCGCTCATCAAGCTGTGCACCAGGCAGCTGTTGCCCGCGCAGACCTTGGCGCCGTCGAGCACAAACAGGTCCAAGAAGCCCGAAGTGCTGGCGGTCTTGGTCAGGGTCGCCGTCACGGTTCCGTCGCAGGTGGCCACGTAGTCGTAGGTGTATTCGCTGCCCGTCTCGCCGCTCATCTGGCCGTCGGCGCACTGGTAGGTGCTGATGGCCTTGGTGCTGCCGGCGCCGTTGCTCGTGTACGTGTCGCTGTCGCCGCAGGTCATCGCGTAGTCCGGCTTGCACACCGCGCTGGTCTGGCAAGCGGCGTTGGCGGCGCAATCGCTGTCGGCGCAGTCGGTCTTGCCGTCCTTGTCGTCGTCCAGCTTGTCGGTGCAGTTGCTCTCTTTGGCAGGCGCGATGCACGCCGGGTCCTTGGCGCAGTCGGCGTCGGCGCAGTCGGTCTTGCCGTCCTTGTCGTCGTCCAGCTTGTCGCTGCACTTGGTCTCGGTCTTGGGCAAGCAGACCACATTGGCCGCGCAGTCGCTGTCCGCGCAATCGGTTTTGCCGTCTTTGTCGTTGTCCTGCTTGTCGGCGCAGAGGATTTCCACGCCCGGGCCAGCGCACGCTGGGAAGGTCGCGCAGTCGCTGTCGGCGCAGTCGGTCTTGCCGTCCTTGTCGTCGTCCAGCTTGTCTTCGCACTTGCTCTCCACCGCCGGGGTGCAGGCGGCGTCCTTGGCGCAGTCGGCGTCGCTGCAGTCGGTCTTGCCGTCCTGATCGTCGTCGACCTTGTTGCCGCACTTGTCTTCCACCTTGGGCACAACCGCGCACTTGCACACGGTCTTGACGCTGTAGCCGCCCTGGAAGCCCTGGTAGCCATCCACCACGATGTTGAGCTTCTGGCCGGCCTTGACCGTCACGGTCTTGGTGGCGACGTTGTTGGTCATCAGCGTGTGGCCGATGCAAGCCTTGCTGCCGCATAGCTGGCCGCCGTCCAGGATGAATAGGTCCAAATAGCCCTGGGCGGTCGCGGTCTTGGTCAGGGTCACGGTCAGCTCGCCGTTGCACTCGGCCACGTGGTTGTAGGTGTACTCGCTGCCCGTCTCATTGCCCACTGTGCCGTCGGTGCAGACGTAGGTCGACACGGCTTTGGTCGATCCGACGCCGTTGCTGGTCCAAGAATCGCTGTCGTTGCAGGTCAGATCGTAGTCCGCTTTGCATGCGCAGGCGCCCAGGCCCGAGCAGTCCGGATCGGCGCAGTCGATGAGCCCGTCCTTGTCGTTGTCCAGCTTATCGCCGCAGAGCAGCTCGGTCGAAGTCGACGCGCAAGCCAAATCCTTTGCACAATCCGTGTCCTGGCAGTCGAGCTTGCCGTCCTTGTCGTTGTCGACCTTGTCATTGCACACGGTCTCGGTCGTCGCCACGATGCAGCTGGGGTTCTTGGCGCAGTCGCTGTCGGCGCAGTCGGTCTTGCCGTCTTTGTCGTCGTCCAGCTTGTCCGCGCACTGGGTCTCCGTAGCGGCGGGGGCGCAGGCAACAGCGGCGAGGCAGTCCGCATCGGCGCAATCGGTCTTGCCGTCCTTGTCATTGTCCAGCTTGTCCGCGCAGTTCTGCTCCGTCGGCGTGGCCTGGCACACCAAGTTCAGCGCGCAGTCGCTGTCGGCGCAGTCGAGCTTGCCGTCTTTGTCGTTGTCGATCTTGTCGGCGCAGCTGGTCTCCACCGTGGGCGCGCAAGCCAGTTCCGCGGCACAGTCGCTGTCGACGCAGTCGATCGCCCCGTCGCCGTCGTTGTCGGCCTTGTCGGCACAGGCGGTTTCTTTGCCACCGGCGCAACCGCAGGCGATCTTGAGCGAATAGTCGCCACTAAAGCCCTGATAGCCGTCCACGACGATGAAGAACTTCTGGCCCTTCTTGGCCTGGAAGGTCTTGGTCGCCTGCGAGCCGCTCATCAGCGCGTGGGCCGTGCACGCCGAGCTGAGGCAGCCCTTGGCCGCGTCGAGCACGAACAAGTCCAGGAACCCCTGCTGGGTGCTGGTCTTGACCAGGGTCGCCGTGACCGGACCGTCGCACTGGGCGGTGTAGCTGTAGGTGTACTCCGCGCCGGTCTCGCCGTTGGCCTTGCCGTCCGCGCAGTCGTAGCCGCTGATGGCCTTGGTCGAGCCCGAACCGGCGTTGTTGTACTTCTCCGTGTTGCCGCAATTGATCGCAAAATCGTCCTGGCAAGCGCTGGCTTGGCACGCAAGGTCGACTTTGCAGTCGGCGTCGGCGCAGTCGGTCATGCCGTCCTTGTCGTCGTCCAACTTGTCCGCGCACTTGGTCTCTTTGCCGGCGCACGCGGCGTCCTTGGCACAGTCCGTGTCGGCGCAGTCCACCAGGCCGTCTTTGTCGTCGTCGACTTTGTCGTTGCACGCCAACTCAGTGCTGGGGCCGGCGCACTGCTTCTTGCAGACCGTGCCGACCTGCTCCACGCAAATGTCGTCCCAAGCGGTGTCGCAGCAATACGCGTCCGCCTTGCACACCAGCGCAACGCACGGATCGCAACCGGTCTTGAGGGTGTCTTCAATCGGCTGGCAGATGTCGCAGGTCACTTTGCAGGCCGCGTTTGCCGCGCAGTCCAGGTCGCCGCAGTCCACCGCGCCGTCCTTGTCGTCGTCCAGCTTGTTGGTGCAGTTGGTCTCTTTGGCCAGCGCCGCACAAGCGGAATTCTTGGCACAATCGCTGTCTTTGCAGTCGATCGCCCCGTCCAAGTCGTCGTCTTTGCCGTCGGTGCAGTTGGCTTCGACCGTCACGGTCACGGCGCAGGGCGGTGCGAGGCTGCAGTCGTTGTCTTTGCAGTCGGTCGATCCGTCCAGGTCGTCGTCTTTGCCGTTGACGCAGTCGAGTTCCTTGGCCGCTTTGCAGGCCGCATCCGCCGCGCAATCGCTGTCGTCGCAGTCGATTTTGCCGTCTTTGTCGTCGTCGATCTGGTCGGCGCAGTTGGCTTCCTTGATCGCGAGCGCGCAAGCCGGGTCCGTCGCACAGTCGTTGTCCGCGCAGTCTGCGGCGCCGTCGCCGTCGTCGTCCTTGCCGTCCTTGCAGTCGCCTTCGCTGGTCGGCTTCAGGCACGCCGCGTCGGCCGCGCAGTCGCTGTCCAGGCAGTCGACCTTGCCGTCGCTGTCGTCGTCTTTGCCGTCCGCGCACAGCTTCTCGCTGGGCAGGGTGGTGCAGGCGGCGTCGTTGGCGCAGTCGTTGTCGTTGCAGTCAAACAGGCCGTCCTTGTCGTCGTCGGCGCCGTTCTTGCAGTCCGTCTCGGTCCCGGTCGGGTTGCAGGTGTTCTTGCCGGCCTTGCAGCTGCCCGCGTCGCAGAGGTCGTCGGCGGTGCAATTGTCGCCGTCGTCGCAGGGCGCAGTGTTGGGGGTGGCAACACAACCCTTGGTTTTGTCGCAGAGATTGTCGGTACAGGGGTTTGAATCGTCACAGCTCTTGGGCTTGCCGCCGCCGCACTTGCCGGCGCTGCAGCTGCGCTCGGTCCAGCACAGGTTGCCGTCGTCGCAAGCCTCTCCGTCCGTGGCGTCGCCGGCTTGGCACTGGCCGGTGGTCAGATCGCACACGGCCTTCTCGCAGACCAGCAGGTTGCTGACCTTGCCCGCGCACTCGTCGTCGCTGATGCAGCCGCTGGGCGCCGTATCCTTGATGTCGACGATCGCGGTGTCGCCTTTGCTGTCGGTCTTGGTGTCGCCCAGGTTGATCGCGGAATCTTGAGTGATTCCGTCAGCCCCGCCGGCGCCGGTCGGCTGGTTTTGGGTGCTGTCGCCACAACCGGCGGCCGCCATGGCCAGGGCGCTGCACAGGGCCGCGAGCTGCAGGTAGCCGCGCGATGCCGCCGCGCTGGTCATTCGCTGATGCAAGTAACGCATGGAACAAACTCCATTTTCGCTGATCCAACTCAGCGCACAGCCAACCGCTCTTCGCAGCCAAGAGCCGCATTCAAGAGTTGCGGCGCAGGCGCCCCCCGTCGCCTCTGCGACGCCCAGTCAAGACACAGGGGCGCAATAGGGTACGGAGCCGGCAGGGGCCCGTCAATCGCCAATTTCGGCATTTGTCCGGGAGCGAGATGGAAATGCTACGGCCCGTGGGAGCACTGCCCAGTCTTGGGCTCACAGCTGTCCGCGGTGGCGGGATCGCCGTCGTCGCACTTGGCGGCCGCGCGGCACTGCGGACCTTCGCCGGCGTCGGCGCACTCATCGCCCACGGTGCACAGATCGCCGTCGCTGCAAGGGCCGGCAAAAAGCTCCGACCGGCATTGCCCGCTGACGGTATTGCACAAATCGACGCTGCAGCCGTTGGCGTCGTCGCAAAGGCCATGGGCGCACGCGTATTGCGCCGGTGTGCAGGACTTCTTGAGGCAGACACCGCTCTGGCAATCAGCCGTCGATTGGCAGGGTTGCGCGCAGAATCCGCCGATGCAGAGGCCGCCTTCGCCGCACGGTCCTTCGCCGGTGCACGGGTCGCTGGACCATCGCCGCGGCGGATCGGTGCAGGCGCTCAAAACCATGGCGGCGATCGCCAAGCTCACCCGCAGTGCCAGCGACGCTGGGCTCATCGCCTTTCCCCCGGCGCTTTCAGCGCTTTTTGCCGCCCGCTAGGCCCTGGGCGGAGATGCGCGTGCACTCTTCCTGCACCGCGGCGCTGGCGTACCCCGTGCTGAGCACCAGCTCGCAGTCCTGGAGACAATGCGCCAAATCCTTGGTCTTTCCGCGGCAAGACTGCACGCGCTGCTCGTCCGCCAACTGCGCCAGCGACTGCAGCGAACGCTGGGCATCGGCGCCATACACAGAGGCCGTGGGCACTTGCTTGTGGTAGCGAATCGCCGAGCGGAAATCGCGGCGCTTAAAGGCCTCTTCGGCCTGGGCGATGTCGGCACCGGCCCGCTCTTCTAGCGCAATGTTGTTCAGGTTTTCCTTGGGCTCGGCCGCGGCGACGTCCAGGGTGCGCGCTTTGGTAAAGAAGCCCTTGGCCTCAGCCCACTGTTTGCGCAGCACCGCGTCGCGCCCGCGGGCCACCAAATCCTCATACTGGGCTTGCTGAGCGGCCTTTTCGGCGGCCTTAGAGCGGGGCGGTGTGGCCTCGCGATCTTCGCCCTTGTCTTCGGCTTCGTCGTTCTTAGAGCCCTTGGACGCGCCGGACTTTTTGTCCTTGGCTTCCGCAGCTGTGTCCGCCCGCGGGTCCAAGCGCGGCGCCACAAAGCGATCGTAGGCCACGCCCACCAGCACCACCAGCGCCACCAATGCCACCAGAATCACCGCCACGGCGGCAATTTGCGGCAAAAGCGTCCGCTGCGGCGCCGCGGCGTAGGCCGGCTCGACCGGATGCTCCACCGGGGCAAAGGCCTGATGGGCGCGCTGAGCGTACATGGAGGCTTGACGGCGCGGCGGCACGGCTGGGGGCGGCTGATCGATCTCGGCGACGTCGAGCTCTGGCAAGCCTTCAACCTGAAAGGAAAATGCCACGGTGCCAAAGCGGATTCGGTCGCCGTGCTGCAGCTCCTGCAGGTCCACGCGGCGGTCATTGACATAGGTGCCGTTGGACGATCGCAGGTCCTCTACAAGCACCCGCCCCGCGTCATCCTGAGTGATTTTGGCGTGGATGCGCGAGACGGAGACGTCCTGCAGCACTACCGCGCAGTCCTTGCCGCGGCCGATGAGCACGGTCGGCTGCGTCAGCTCTGTCAGCTCGCCAATGCTCCCGGGCATGGGCAGCAGGCGGGCGTACACCGGCGAGGTCATCGGCCGGGCAAAGGCCGCCCCCTCAATATGCAAGAAGAAATCGCCGATGCGCACCTGGGCAGAGCGCGGCAATTCCGTCACCGCGTGGATGCGCCGGCCGTTGACCCACACGCCGTTGGCGGCTTTGAGATCCTCGATATAGCAGCGGCCGTCCTGGGTAAAGACCCGGGCGTGGCGGCGCGACACGTTGTCCGCGGACAACTGAATGTCGGCCTGCTGGCTGCGACCGATGATGAACTCGCCTTCTTCAAACGAGTACTCGCCGATCAGCGCGCCGTGCTTGTCTTCGATGATCAGCGTGAACAACTGCAGCCTCCGGGGGAGCGGACCGCAAAAAGCTGAGGGCTACAGGGCGGCGCGCACCGCTTCCGGCGACAAATCGACCAGCGTCCGGCCACCCGTGCGGTGCCGCGCCACTTCAAAGACCTCGCCCAGCACCCAGCCGCCGGCGCCGTCGGGCACAAACACCGCGACCGCGTCCAGACCGCGCAGCGCCCGCGCCTCCGCCACCGACTCCGGCAACCCAGGATAGCGCATCAAAAGCGAGTGCTTGGCGCGCTCCAGGAAGTCCGGTCCGTCATTGGCAGAGAAGACGGCGATCCACGGGGGCAGACCTTCGGCCTGTACCGCAAACAGCTCATCTGGCCCCACCGCGGCCGAATCGCCAATGAGCAGCCAATCTGGGCGAAGCCGCTGCACCACCCGCAGGGGCGAGCTGTGGGCGCCGTCGTTAAAGCTGGCCGCATCCACGCGGACCACGTGATCGTGGTGCAGGCGCAGGCGCTGGCCGTCTTCTAGCACCACCAGCCGGGCGTCGGGCTGAATGAGGTTGGTCAAGGCATTGAGCACGGTGCGCTTGCCGGCGCGCGGCGGCCCGACCACGGCGATCGATCGATTGCGCGCCACCAGTTCTGCAAGCGTTTCAGCCACCTGCGGCGTGACGGTGCCGCGACCGACCAGCTGCTCCAGGTCTGGAGCGTCGGTGCGCGGTTTGCGCAGAAGCACCGCCGGACCGGCCGGGCAGAGCGGCGGCCAGACGACGAACACAGACGTGCCGTCGACCAACGTGCCTTCCAGCGACGTGCCCGAGCGGCCGGTCTGACCTGTCGCCCGAACCAGCCGATCGACGGCGAGGGCCAGGGCCTGCTGGCAGCTAAACCGCTCCGTTGCCGCTTCGCGCTTGCCGCGGCGCACGACGTAGACCTGGGCGGGACCGTTGACCTCAATGGCTTCGATCTCCGCATCGTCCAACATCAATTCTAGCGGGCCCAGGCCTGCGAGCTCGTAGATGAGCTCCAAGCGCAGCCGCGCCACATCGGCCTCCGGCGGGATTTCGCCAGCCACCGCGCACTGATCGACAAAGGCGGTGACCCGGTCCTCCATCTCGGCCCAGTCGCTGTCCGACATTTGCGAGGCGTCCGACGGCAGCGCGGGGCGCAAGTCGCGCATGGCATTGCGGAAAAGCACCGCCAGCTGGTCGTGATGGCCTTCGGGCGGCGGGGCACTGGGCAGCTCCGGCAGCTCTGGGACACGCGCTGGAGGCGCGGCAGGGGCAGGAGCATGGGCAGCAGCGGCAGCCGCGCCAAAGGAGCCGTGAGGCGCCGGTGCGTGGCCATCTGCGGCCATCTGCCCGCTGGTAAAGGCGGCAGCGCGCGCCGCTTCGGCCGGGGCGGGGGCAAAATTCGGCAGGGCCACAGGCGCTTTGGGCGGTGCGGCGGCCGCTTGCGGTCCAGTGGTCGGGGCCTTGATCGCGCCCGCCAATCCAGGGATGTTGGCCAGCGCCGAACCCGGGCGGAACATGTTGGCCTGGGCCATCGCGTCGACCGGGCCGGTGAGCCGCTCAAAGTAATCCGGCTCCTGGGACTCACCCTGCAACTGCACAAGTTCATTGGGCATGTCTAGCGGCTCGACCGCCGGCAGGTCCGACATCAGGCCGTCGCCAAAGCCTTCGCCCAGGTCCATGTCGGCCAGGTTCGTCGGCGGGGGCACGGCGATAGGCCCCTGCATGTGCTGGGTCGCGCGGATGCTCTGGGCGGATTCCGCCGGCGCCGAAGCAGCAATCCCACTGATTTCAGGTAGATCTGCGTCTGAAAACCCAGCGCCCAACTCGAGCCCTGGCGGCACTTCCGGGGGCGCCGAGCTCGACATGTCGTTGAGATCCGTGAAATTCATCACGAAATCGCCAATGTAAACTTTGTCATCCGCGCCCACCTCGACCGCGGTGGCGATGCGGTGGCCGTTGACGTAAGTGCCGTTGGTAGAACCGAGATCCTCCACGACAAAGCGCTTGCCCTCGGCCTTAACCAAGGTATGGCGCTTGGAAATGTTCTGCTTGGGCAGGATGACGTCGTTGCCCTTGACCCGGCCGATGAGGACCTCGGGCTTGTCGAAGTGGAAGGTGTAGACCTGACCGCTTCGTTCCCGGATCGTAATGGCGAACATGAAGGCTCCACACAGGCGAGGTATCGGCGCCGCCGCACAATTGCGCAAGATTGCTGCAAGTGTGCATTTCTCAACAGTTACCGCAGCTCAAACCCAGACCCGAGGTCGGTATGCCGCGGTCCAGGAGCCGGCGATCTCCTGGTATCGTGATTAAGCGCGCGCGCTTCGTCAATAAGCCGCCTGTAAAGCGGCCGCAAGTTCGCCGGGCTGATCCTGCCAGGCGCGCAGCACCGCTACGGAGGCGCCGATGCGCCAGACTTCCGCAGCCTCGCCCGCGCCAATACCGCCAAGCGCTGCAATTTTGCCTGGATACATTGCAGCGGTCTGCTGCAGCAGCGCCCATCCCAGGGCTTGGACCCCGGGCTTGGACGGCGTGGCCAGCAGCGGCGACAGCGAAACCCAGTCGGCCCCGGCCTGCAGGGCCCGCCCTACCCCCTCCAGGTCATGGCAAGAACGCGCCAAGGCCACGCGGCCCCGGGGTTCGCCCAGCGCGCGCGCCCAGGCCTGCGCATCGCCCTCGCCAATCTGCACCCAGGCCACCCCGGCGCGCTCCAGAGCGCTCAACTGCGCGGCCAAGTCGCCAAAAAGCTCCGTGGTGGGCAGCTTTGGCGCGCTGATGCCCAGCTGCAGACCAAATCCCCGCAGCCAGTGCAGCTCTGCGAGCGTGTCCAGCCACTGTTCGGCGGGGCAACCGTGCAGGCGCAACAGCAGGCCGATTTGGCCGGGATGCTGGCGAAAGGCGGAAGCCAACCGCCCCACGGCAAAAGCAAAAGCGTGGCGATGCAGCGGATCCTGCCACAGCGGCGCATCGGCAATCGCAATGAGCCGCGGGGGATGGGCCAGGAATTGGCGATGGGCGGGCGGCGGCAAGGGTCAGCCCAGCAGGCCGGTCAGCGGGCTTGAGGCGCTGGCATAGAGCTTGCGCGGCATGCGGCCCGCCAAGTAGGCGTCGCGGCCCGCCAGAATGCCCAAGCGCATCGCCCGCGCCATCCGCACCGGGTCCTGGGCACAGGCAATCGCCGTATTCATCAGCACCGCCGTGCAGCCCAGCTCCATGGCCAAGGCGGCATCGCTCGCCGTGCCCACGCCCGCGTCCACCAGCACGGGCACGGTGGCTTGTTCCAGAATAATCTGCAGGTTGTGGGGATTGCGGATGCCCAAGCCCGAGCCGATGGGCGCGCCCAAGGGCATCACCGCGGCGCAGCCGATGTCCTGGAGCTTCTTGCACAGCACCGGGTCATCCGTGATGTAGGGCAGCACAACAAAACCTTCTGCAATCAAGACTTTGGCCGCATCAAAGGTCGCCTGATTGTCTGGAAACAGGGTCTTTTGGTCGCCGATGACCTCAAGCTTGATTAGGTCGCCCATGCCGGCCTCGCGGGCCAAGCGGGCGTAGCGAATGGCGTCTTCCGCGGTGTAGCAGCCGGCGGTGTTGGGCAACAGGGTGTGGCGGCTGCGGTCCAGGGCGCTCAGCACGTTCTCTGCCGCTGAGAAGTCGACGCGGCGCACGGCCACCGTGACGATCTCCGCAGCCGATTCATCAATCGCGGCGCGGGCTACGGCGTTGTCAGCGTACTTGCCGGTGCCGACCAGCAGCCGCGAGTTGAAGGTGCGGCCAGCTAAGGTCCAGGTGTCGGGGGCGGTGATCGCGGGGCTCATGGGGACTCCAAGAAGGGGCTAGAAGGGGCGATGGAATGGCCACTGGCCTTCATCCACCACCGACAAACTGAACAATTTCGATATGATCGCCGGCTTGCACCGCAGTTGTGGGGTGATCGGCGCGGCGGACGACGGCGCGATTGCGTTCCACGGCGACCCCAAAGCTCGCCACGCCCAGATCGCGGAGCAGGTCGGCCACACTGCAGCCGGCGGCGATCTGCTTGGACTCGCCGTTGAGGGTGATCTGGATGATCGCTGAGGAATCGCTCATCTCGTGTCTCCAGGTTGGCTTGAGCCGGCTGCATTCTCCGCACCCTCGCAGAAATTGACCTCTGCGGCAGGCGGGCCTGCCACGGTCAGGCCAAGGAGCAGACCGACGAGCGGCCAAAACACCACGGCGAACTGCGTATAGGCCAAGAAGAAATCCACGCTGCTGTGTACAGCAAAGGCCGCCAGACCG
>JBIKTV010000502.1:0-4274 GCA_044347905.1 Myxococcota bacterium | reverse complement strand
CCAGCAGCGCCGCCTGTTCCGCGCGCAAGGCCAGAATCCTTTGGATCAGCGGGCCATTGTCCAACTCCCCGCTCGACGCGCGGGTGATATAGGCGCGGTAGGACTTCTCCCGCAGATCGCGGCGCAAAGCGTGCTGCAAGAACGGCAGCTGGCTCGGCGTGTCCAGGTTCAGGCGCCAAGGCCCGCGCTGCCAGTCGCCTTCCCCTTGCGGATGGGCAGCTTGCCAGGATTGGTGGGCGAGCTGCAGCCAGCTGTCGGGCAGGCCGGCGACCTCTTGCGGCTGGCTCAGGTCCAGGTGCCAGGCCTTGGTCGCGTCCAGGACGTGGTGCGAGAATTGGGTAGACAGATCAGCTAGTTGTTGTTCGATCTCTGAGAAACGCTGCTTGTCCGCGCCCTTTAGAGCCACGCCGGACAGCCGCGCAGAGAGCAGCAGCTGATCGACCGCGCGCTGCTCCGCTTGGCTCAACCGCGACCACTCGGCCTCGGCATCAGTGGACTTTGCTGCTTCAAGCTTGGCAAAAAGCACCGGGTCCTGGCCCAGTTCTAGGCCAAATTCAACGACCTCGCCTTGAATCTCATCGTGGGCCTGGCGCAGATCCTCGCGGTCGCACACGCTCAGCAGGTGCTCTACCGTGCCCCACACCCAGCCCAGCCGCTCGGACACGAGCTCGTGCAGCGCCAGTACCTCGCGCCCCGTCGCCTTGGGCTCGGCCACCAAGCGATCGCGTTCGGCGCGCAGCTCTTGGAGGGTCTGGCGCACCGCGGGGGCCACATGATCGGCGCGGATCTCCGCAAAAGCAGGGAAGTTCGCCGGGCGAAGCAGCGGATTGGCGGTGGTCAAAGGCATCGGGGCTCCGGCAAAATGGGCGGGCAGGAACACCGCAGCTGGGGGCGCAGCTTTGCGCCTCGCGTCGCCGCAGTGAAGGTCGCCATGGTAGGATTCTTCAGCCGCCAAGGCCAGTCCCCGCAGTCGCGCGCGAATTCCCCAGGAGTTGCCCCTATGCCTGCACCTGACGAGCTAACCTTGGTGCGCAACGACGCCTATTTGCGCGTGATTGAGGGCTACGACCTCTGCCCGTTTGCCCGCTCTTGCCGCACCACGGGTCAGCTGCTGCGGCGGGTGGTGCGCGGCCCGGACCTGGCCACTGCGCTGTTGAACCAGCTGCTAGAGCTACAGGTGTCGCGCGACGGCGATTTTGAAGTCGCCCTGCTGATCGCCCCAGATTATCTAGACGGGGCGCGGCCTTGGGAGGCGCTGATCCAACAGCTCAACGCCCAGGTGCAAGCGCTGCTGGCGGCCCAGGGCGCGATACCGGCGTGCTACTGCGTGGCCTTTCACCCGCAGATGGCCTACCACACAGAAACCCCGCTGCAGCTCGTGGGGCTTTTGCGCCACAGTCCCAATCCGACTCTGCAGCTCGTGCGCCGCGAAGTGCTTGACCGCGTCCGGGGTTATCACGGCGAACACCGCTTCCTAGATCCGCAAGACTGGGCGACGCCGGCCCAGGCGCTGGCCGCGGCCGAGGCGCTGGTCGGTCGGCCGCCGCTGTCGGACCGGATTGCCGCGGCCAACTACGCGACCTGGCAGCGCGCCGCCGGCCAACTGGAGCGCGAACTCGAGGCCGTGTCAGCACTTGGCGACGCGGAATTGGCTGGAGATTTGGACGATCAGCGCCGCTAGAAGCAACTAGGCGCGCCACAGCTCGCGACGGCGTAGACCACGGCGTCCGGGGGGCTGGCCTTGAGGCAGCTGGCCAAGCAGCCGCTGCAGCCCTGGGTGCAGGCCCAGATGGCAGCCAACGCGATCAAACAGCTGGGTTTGGCCTGGCACTGGGCGGCCTGGCCCGGGCACACGGACAGGGCGCAGCTGACGGCGGCCTTGGCGCCGCTAACGCAGTCGTACGCACAGGTTTTTTGTTCGGTGGCCTGGCACTGGCCGTCCCCGCAGGTGGCTTTGGCGCAGTCGCTGGGGCAGGAGCCCGCGGCTTCTTCTTGATCGCACACGCCGTTGCCGCACAGGCCGCCGATCGCCCCATCGCCAAGGGTGTCTTTGACCGGCGTGTCGCTTGAAAATAGTCCATCTGAGCCGCTATCGGCGGAGCCTATGTCTGTTGATCCGCTGGCGTCAGCCGGTCTGGGCAGGCATGCGGTGCCCTCGCCGGCCGTCGCTTCGCTGGGCAAAGGCGCCGGGGTGCAGAGGCCCAACTGCGGGCAATAGCCAATGGATTGCCACACCGCCGCCGTAGCGACGCAGCGCCAGCGCAGCCCGGGTGTGTTTGCGTCGCAGCGCTCGTAGTCGGTCGCCGGGTCGCACGCAGCAAAATCCCAAGCGGGTGCCTTGCTTTTGCCAGGGTCGCACGCCCAAAGTGCCGCGATCAGGGCGATCGGCCAGGCGCGGCGGAGCCAGGTTGGGGCGGTGCTGGCGGTGTCCCCTGTCTCCAAGCCGAGCCTCCGTTCTGAGGTTTGCGCGGGAACCCCTTGAGCCCAGGCGCCGGGAGATCCTAGCATGGCACAGGGTCGCCGCCACGCGGTGGATCCGCGCAGCCTTTGCAGACCGCTGAAACTGGCGCGCTGCGGCATGCAGAGCAGGGGATTGGATGGACAGTTCACGCAGACGATTTGGCAAAATTGCCCAGCGATCCAGGCATGTGTGCAATGCAGCTGAGGCGGTTCTGCGGCGAGCTGCCCGGTCGGTCCTGCTGTTGATCGCCTTGCTGGCCGTCGCGGGCTGTGGCGAACAGGCGCCCAGCAGCCCGGCAATCGCGGTGGACTCGGCCTCGGGCGACAGCAGCGGCGACGTGGGTTCGCTGTGCCCCGGCTCCTACGGCTGCCTCTGCCAGGCCGACAAGGAGTGCCCAGAAGATAGCCAATGTGTTGAAACAGTGGACGGATTGCGCTGCGCCAACAAGTGCAAGGCCGGCGTTTGCCCCGCGGGCCTGCAGTGCCAGACCATCTTCAAGACCGATGCCGCCGGTGTCCCAAAGAAAGTCGCCGATCTTTGCTTGCCGCGCTGGCCCAGGGCCTGCGATCCGTGCAACGGCTCGGGCCAGTGCATCACCGTGAGCGATCAGGGCAGCAAGTGTGCGGCGATTGACGGCGCCAGCGGGGCGAGCGGCTGGTTTTGCGCCCCCAGCTGCGAAGCAGACAGCGACTGTCCACCGGCATTTGGCTGTAAAGACACGCAGATCCGCGAAGGAGGCGTGGCGCGGCAGTGCGTGCCCAATTCCCAGCAGTGCACGTGCAGCGCCGGAGCCATCGCCGCCAAGAAGTCGACCTCGTGTCTCTCCACCGCCCCGGGCGCCCAGACCGCCACCTGCGCCGGCACCCGCAGCTGCGAAACCGCTGGCTTGACCGCCTGTTCAGCCACGGCCACAGGGCTAGAAGAATGCAACGGCCTAGACGACGACTGCGACGGCACCGTCGACAACCCCGCAACCGCAGAAGGCAAAGCCACGGCCGCGGCCTGCGATGACGCCGACCCCTGCACCGTGGACAGCTGCGGCGGCGCGGCGGGCTGCGATCACCAGTTCAGCACCGCAAGCTGCGACGACGGCAATCCGTGCACCAGCGGCGACACCTGCGCGGCGGGAGCCTGTGCCGGCAAACCCAGCGGCAAGCTCTGCGATGACGGCCAGGCCTGCACCGTCGACGACGCCTGCGACGGCGGTAAATGCAGCGGATCGGTCAAGAACTGCAACGATATCAACCCCTGCACCGATGACAGCTGCGATCCGCAAACGGGTTGCGTGTACAAGTTCAACACCGTGCCGTGCGATGACGGCGAGCTCTGCACCGGTCCAGACCTCTGCGCCTTGGGCTCCTGCGCCGGCGGGTTTAACAGCGCGCCCTGCGACGACGGCAAACTCTGCACCGGTCCTGACAAATGTGCCGGCGGAAAATGCGGGGGCGAGTTCAACGCGGAAGCCTGCGATGACGGCGCGCTGTGTACGGTGAGCGATCACTGCGCAGAGGGCGCGTGCAAAGGCGAGCCCAAGAACTGCGACGACGGCAATCCGTGCACCGCGGACAGCTGCGACAGCCAAAAGGGCTGCGTCTCCAGCCAAAGCGCCGGGGGATGTGACGACGGCAACGCCTGTACCAGCGGCGACCAGTGCAGTGCCGGCGGCTGCAGCGGCAAGGCTATCACCTGTGATGACGGGCAGTTTTGCACTACGGACGTGTGCGACACCCAAAAGGGCTGTCAGTACCTGCAGTCCTTTGACCCGGCGTGCCAACCTGGCGACCTGCCGATGCTTGTCGCCTTTGCGTGCGAA
>JBIKTV010000258.1:0-7976 GCA_044347905.1 Myxococcota bacterium | reverse complement strand
GGCTTGGAAATTGACCGCCGAAGGCCAGAGCGGTGCCTTGCCGCCGTCGTGGGTGCGCTGGAAGCTCGACGGCACCACCCCGGACGGCAGTGCCAGCGGTGGCGTTTGTTCGCTCAACGCCAACAACGGCAAAGACTTGGCCTGTGGTGCTCAGCAAGCGGCGGTGGCGATCTACGCGACTTCGCCCAGCATCGATGCGACCTCTGCCAAGCCCGGATCGACGCTGGTCTTGCGCTTTGAGACCAACGGCGCCTGGCCCGCTGCGTTTAATGCGGTGGTGCAAGTCAGCGGCGACGGCACAGAGTGGAAGGACTTGAGCAACGTGCCCAATTCGCCGGTTTGGGGCAAAGTGCTGGTCGACTTGTCGGCTTGGGCGGGCAAGAAGTTCCAGCTCCGCTTGGCGTTTAAGGGCCCCTGCGGCGAGATCGGCAAGGGCTGGTTTCTTCGCAAGCTGGCGGTGTTTGTCAACCAGTGCCTGCAGTCCAACGGCGGCTGTTCCGTTGACGCCAGCTGCGCCATGGGCGACGGCGGTCTACCCGTCTGCGCGTGCAAACAGGGCTTTAGTGGCGACGGCAAGAATTGCAGCGATGTCGATGAGTGCGGCAGCGGAGTCGCAAAGTGCAGCGCGGACGCGGTGTGCAGCAACAGCTCTGGCACCTACACGTGCACCTGCAAGCCGGGCTTTGAGGGCGACGGCAAGACCTGCAAAGACATGGACGAATGCGCGTCCGGCACGGCGGGGTGCAGCAAAGACGCCACCTGCGTCAACAGCGTTGGCGGGGCCAGCTGCACGTGTAAGGCGGGCTTTAGCGGCGACGGCAAGACCTGCAGCGACATCAATGAATGCGCTTCTGGCGCAGCTAATTGCGCGGAAGCTGCGGTCTGCTCCAACACCTCTGGCGCCTACACCTGCGCCTGCAAACCCGGCTATCAGGGCGACGGCAAGACCTGCAGCGACGTCAATGAGTGCGCGGCAAACAACGGCGGCTGCAGCACCCACGCGACCTGCGCCAACACGGTCGGCTCACTGACCTGCACCTGCAAGGCGGGCTACCAAGGCGACGGCAAGACCTGCGCGGACATCGACGAGTGCGCTACCGCCAACGGCGGCTGCAGTCCGCAGGGGCTCTGCACCAACACCCCCGGATCGCTCACGTGCGCGTGCAAGCCGGGCTGGGTGGGCGACGGCAAGACCTGCGTCATCCTCAAGACCGCCACCTTTGGCTACAACGGCGGTGTCCAGACTTGGACCGTGCCCGTCGGCGTCAACGTGTTAGAAAGCGTAGAAATGACCGCGGGTGGCGGCGGCGGCGGCGGTGTCGACACCAAACCCGGCGGTGCGGGCGGCGCAGGCGGCAAGCTGGTGCTGGCCAAAGTTCCCGTCAAAGCTGGGCAAATTCTGTCGGTGCTGGTCGGCGGCGGCGGTGCGGCGGGCGTAAGCTGCGCTACCGGCAAGGGCGGCGGCGCCGGCGGATACTGGGGCGGCGGCGTCGGCGGCGCGGCGGGCGGCGCGGGCTGCTCGGGCGGCGGTGGCGGCGGCGGCGGCTTGTCTGGGCTGTTTGTCGGAGGGGTGGCCCAGACCACGGTCATTGGCGTGGCCGGCGGCGGCGGCGGTGGCGGCGGTGCAGGGAACAACAACGCCGGTGGGGCTGGCGCTGGCGGCTGTGCTGCGGGCGGCGGGCCCTTTGCGGCGGGCCTTGGCGGAGCGGCCAAAAAGAACGACGGCGGCGGCGGCGGCGGCGGCGGCAGTGGCTACTCGGGCGGCGGCGGTGGCGCGGTCAACAACACCTGCGACTGCGGTGCAGCGGGCGGCGGCGGCGGGTCTTGCTTTGCGTTGGCTGGCATCAGCGCCCAGCCCATCGCAGGCGGCGGCGCCGCGCCAGGCGGATCTGCGGCCAATGGCGCCAATGGCGAGATCAAGGTCACGTATTACTCGCCTGTGCCGTAGGGAGCCGTTGGCGTAGAGGGACTCGCCAAACCTATTCAGCTTTTCTCGACTGCCTTTGTGTGTCGACCGCTTGGCCCGTGTCTAGCGCTCCCCCAAGCCCTTGCGCCGGGCGTCCAGGCGCTCCTGCCAGGCCCGCGCTTGCTCGACTTCGCCGGCCTCCAGCGCCGATTGCACCAACAGCGGCAGCAGGGCGGCGTGCAGGCCGCCAATGCCCAATTCCTCAGCGATCGCCTGGGCGTGGCTCAGGGCATGGAGGGCAATCCACGGCCGCTTCTGCGCTTGGGCGGCGCGGGCGCGCTGCAGCCAGGCCTCGGCGGTGGCTTGAACGGCACCTATCGGCCGCAACACTGTCAGGGCGTCGGCAGCGGTGTGCCAGGCGGTCGCAGGCTTGTCTCGCTGCAGCGCAAGGACACTCGTAAAAACAAGGGCATGACCGGCATCCATGGCGTCGCCGCGTTCCTCTGCGATGGCCAGGGCCCGGGCTGCGCCTCGCTCCGCACCCGCAACGTCGCCGCCCAGGAGCGCCCGGCGGGCCAGAGCCAATTGCCGTTGCGCAGCCGCGGCCTCCGTGCCAGCGCGCGGCCGATAGGGCAGGGCGGCGGCGGGAAGAGCCAGCTCCACAGCGCAGGCCTCTCTGAGCGCCCCTGCACGCCCGGCCAGGTCATCCTGCCACTCCACCCCTTCCGGCAAGGCCTTCAGGCGCGCCAACGCCGCTTGGGCATCGCCCTGGGCCAAACGCACCGCGGCATCGGCCAAAGCCACCCGCAGGCGCAGGGGATCGCCGGCCGGCAGCCGCGCTTCGACGATCACGCCCTGGGCCTCAGCAAGCGGCCCGCGCACCCAGTCGACCGCACCGCAGCGCACATCCCATTCGATGAGCAAGAGCAAGGTCTCTAGCCAGGCTCGCGGCCGCGTCGGCGAAGCAGAGAGCGCCACGGCCCTCGCCAGGTGTTGGCGGCGCTGGCGGGCGTTCAAGGTGGCCTCTGCGCCCTGGAGCAGCAACCGCGCGGCATCGCCCAGGCGTCGCGCCGCGACATACAGCTGCACCGCCTCGTCGCGCGTGGCCGTTTGCCGCGGCCCAGCCGACTCCAGGGCCATCGCCGCCCGGCCCAGCACCAGCCGCTGCAGCCGTCCGGGCAGCCGGGCCAGGCAAGCCTCGCGATCGGCCCCCGCTGCCAGCCGCAGTCCCGCGGGGCCCTGATCCGCCAGGCCGGTGGCCAGCAGCGCCCGCATCGCATCGGGGTGCACCGGGCTGCCGTAGGCTTTCTCCAGCATCTCGGGGTGGTGGACCAGGGCAGCCAGCAGGCCCGCCAGGATCTCCGCGCCGTGATCGGCAGACCAATTCGGCAGCGGCAGCGCCACTTCCAGACTCGTCGCGGCGGGGGCCAGGGCGGGCAGGCCCCGCGATCCCCCTGTCCACGCCGGCAGGTCTAGAGCGGCCAGCAGGGCATCGGCCAAGGCCGCGGCTGACGGCCAGCGCGCAGCAGGCAGGGCCTCAAGACCGCGTTGCAGAACGGCAAGGGCGGGGGCAGGCACCTGCGGGTGGGCGGACAGCCGCGGTGCCTCGCGCCAGTGCTCGCGGGGCGGCGGCGCACCCGTGAGCGATTCATAAGCCATGGCCGCCAAAGCAAAAATGTCGCTCGCCTGCGTCGGAGCTTGATCGGCTAACTCGGGCGCCAAGTAGGCCGCGGTGCCGTGGCTCAGCGGGGTCCGCACCAGGCCGTCGCGGTGCGAGCGGGCCAGGCCAAAATCGGCGAGCTTGGCCAGCCACGCGCCCGCGGAATCGCCCCGCAGCAACACGTTTTCTGGCTTCACATCGCAGTGAATCACCCCTTGGCCATGCGCCGCATCCAGCGCCAGCGCCACCTGGGCCACCACCGCCGCCCTCTCAGCCACCGTGCGCGGCGCCGCGCGCCACCAGCTGCGCAGGCTTGGCCCGTCCACCCACTCCATCTCAATGTAGGGCCGCCCGGCAAAGTCGCCGATGCCATGCACCGCCACGACACCGGGATGCACGACCCGCGCCGCCGCCCGCGCTTCCAGCAGCAGTTTTAGCGCCGCCGCATCGGGATCGCCGGCCGCCGACCACCACTTGACTGCCACTGGCCGATCGAGCAATTCGTCCGTCGCCAGCCACACTTCGCCCATGCCGCCGCGGCCAATCGGCCGGTCCAGCACCAGCGAGCTGCCCAGACGGACTCCAGCGCGCAGGTCAGGCATGGCTCTCGTCCCCCTCTGCCGTAGCCGGCTCATGGGCCCATGCTAAGCCCATTTCCGGCAAAATCCACGGGGCGGTTTCTGGCCGGGTGTGCGTCCAGCGTTGGGGTCAAGAGAATGACCGCCGAATTGGAGCCGTGCCCTTTGTCCGCGGGCCCCCTTGGAGCCACCATTCAAGCGCGCTACACTCCTAGCCCTGCGCGGGGCGCGGGTTGGCTCCTCCACCCTTCTCCTCCCCGCCTGCACAGGTCGCCAGTGAGACTGTTTGACCCCTTTCCACTGCGGACCATTCCGCCCAACGCCATCACCGCCGCGTCCATGGCCCTAGGGCTCTCGTCGGTGTATTTCTCGTTGGTCGACAAGAACTTCGCCCTCGCCGCATGGTTCGTGCTCATCAGCGTGCTGCTCGACAAGCTCGACGGCAGCGTGGCGCGCTTTGTCCGCGGCAGCAGCGAGTTCGGCGTGCAATTCGACTCGTTTTCTGACGCGACCGCCTTTGGCATTGCCCCGGCTGCCCTGGTCTTTGCCGCGGCGCCGGTCTACCTGCCTCAGACCTGGGGCAGCGGCGCCTCCGTGCTTGGCCTGCCCGCTCTTGGCGTTCTGGCAGCGATTTGCCTCACCTACGCCGTGATGACCGCGGTGCGCCTCGCGCGCTTCAACGTCACCACGGGGTCGATTGGGCCGATGCTGTTCCTTGGCCTGCCGTCGACCCTGTCCGGCGCGGTGATCGCCTCCGCCTACCTCACTTTGGTAGAGCTGGGGCTCGACAAATCGCACCCGGATCTCCTGGGCTGGTTTCCCTGGCTGGCCTCGATCAACGCCGCCCTGATGGTCTGCAACCTGCCTCTGCCCAAGCTCAAGGCGAGCAAGGTGTTGCCTATCAAAGCCTTTCAGATGCTCTCTGGGCTGTACGTGTTCGTGGCTGTGCCGCTGCGCGTCGGCATGCCGGGGGTGCTCGCGCTGGTCGTCGGCTACCTGATCTTTGGCTTTGCCTGGCTCGGGCCGCGGATGTACGCGCAGCGCACGGATCTCCATTCGGCGCACGGCTAGCGCGTTCTGTACTTGGCGTTCTGTGCTGGGCATTCTGTGCTTGGCATTCTGTGCTTGGCATTCTGTGCTTGGCGTACTGCTGTTGGGTCTTTTTTCCGCACATCGAGCTCCTGCCCAGCTGCAAGCGATCGCAAAATCAGGGTTCGATGTCCTAGGTCGCCATGCCCGCTCACCTGATCGCCACTCCAGATGGCCCGCTGCTCTCTGTCCGCGTGACCGGCCAGGCCGGCGGCCCTGCAGTGCTGCTATGCGATGGTGTTGGCTGCGATGGCTATATCTGGCGCTACCTTCGGCCGGTTTTGGAGCGCCGCTGCCAAGTGGTGCATTTCCATTACCGCGGCCATGGTCAATCGGAAGTGCCCGACGATCAGCGCACCATGACTATTGAGCAGTCCGCCCGCGACGCTTGGACGGTGCTCGACCACCTGGGCATCCAGCGCGCCACCCTGATGGGCCATTCCATGGGCGTGCAGGTCATCCTCACCGCCGCGCACCAGCATCCAGAGCGAACTGTGGCGCTCGTGCCGATGTGCGGCGCGTTTGAGAAGCCCCTCGACACTTTTCAGGGCAGCGATGTCGGCTCAAAGCTGCTCCCCTTCTTGACCGGCGCGGCGCTGCGCTACCAAGTCGGCCTCCGCAAGCTCTGGCAGCGCTGGGTGCCGACCGAGTTGGCCTACCAGCTCGCCGTCGCCACAGAGATCAACCCCAAGATGATCCGCCGCGACGACTTCTTGCCCTACCTTACCCACATGGCCCGGCTAGATCCCTTGGTGTTCCTAGCGTTTTTGCAGAGTGCCGCCCACCACTCCGCGCGCGAGTGGCTGCCGCAGCTGCAGATCCCCGCGCTGGTCGTCGCCGGTTTGCGCGACCATTTCACCCCGGGCCGCTTGCAGGCGGAGTTAGTGCAGCTGTTGCCGGATGCGGAATTGCTAGAGATTCCAGGCGGTTCTCACACGGCGCCCCTGGAGCTTCCAGAGCTGATTGAGCTGCGCCTGGAGCTGTGGAGTCGCGCCCGCGGCCTTGGCCTGATCTAGGGCCCACCACCTGACCAACACCTGCGTCGCAGCACGTCTACGCCGCCGCGCGGGTGTGGGGTCGTTCGCCCAGTGCTTTCTAGATAGCGCTCTTGAGATCGAGCGAAACCTGTCGCGATCCTAGAGCTTGACGCACGACGCGGCCGACACGTCCAGATCTCGATCGCCCTGCCACCGTCCCCAGGACTCGCGCCCAGGGGACGGGTTCGCCGCGGTCAAAAGTCAAAGAAAATCGGATCGTGAACCTGCAAGAAGGCGTTGAGCAGCTTGGACTCTTCGTCGCTGAGCGAGTCAAAGCGCACGCCAAATCCGGCGCGGGTGCGGTGCGTACCGTCGGCGTCGACAGGCCGCGTCCACGTGACCGTGGCGTGCTTGTCAAAGATATGGCTGCTGCCCGGGATCGAGAAGCGCACCTCGACCTTCTCGCCTTTGCGCATATGGGCGTCGCTGGCGATAAACAAGCCGCCGGTTGAGATGTTGTGGACGAGTCCAACAAACAAGCGGTGATCGGTAGCGATGCCGACCTGAATATCAAACGTCCGACGCGAGGTGTCGCGGCGATCTTGGCTGTCGGCCTGCTGGTTGGCGTTGGCCGGTGCGGTTTTGCTCATACTGCCCCACTTTCTCAGAGCGACGGTGTAGGTCCCAGCCCAAAACCACTTGGGTCTTCTATGGGTCCAAGGTCAACTAGCCAATCTTACAGAGGAACTTTCTGCCCATTTTGGCGCGCCTACGGTGGCGTGCCTGCTGCGCCGTGCTTGCCCCGCGAGCCAGGTGCGACAGCGCCCCACCCTGGAACGCGACCCTCCTCCGCTTCGCGGCCCCAAGCGTATCACGTTCATGCGGGCGCACCCAGGTGGATGCGCAGCAAATTTCGCCCCAGCAGAAACAGGTCGCCGTTGCGCAACACAGTTTCACCCTTGGCCTTGACAAAGGTGCCGTTCGAACTCACCAAATCTTTAAGAAATCCGCGGCCATTGCGATCTGAGAGCACGGCGTGCGATCCGGACACAAAGCCGTCTCGCGGGAACAGGATGTCGCCTCTCTCGCGGCCCAAAAACACGTCCGGGCTCGACAGCAAGTAGGCGTTGGCCACCTGGCGGGCTAGGCCAAGCTGGCAAAGTCGCCCCCACACGCCCTTGGCCGGCAGGCTCCCCACCGCTTCCGGTTGGCCGTCCGCGTTTTTCTCCTGCACCAGCCGGTCCAACCGCTCAAAGCGCAGCACTTCCTGGCCAATCCGCAGCACATCGCCGTGGTGCAGCTCTACGGGCACGGTGATGCGCACAAACACGCCGTTGGCTTGATCGATTGGCCGCAGGCTGGCGTGGCCCACCTCAGCGTCAACGGCGCAGTGCACGCCGGCCAGAAAGCCGTCATCGGGGAAGCGCAGCTGGCAACTGTCACCGCTGCCGATGCGATTTTCGCCTTTCATCAGCGGGAATTGCAGTGACTCTGAGCCGTTGTCGTCGATCAGCGCGATAAAGCCCACGCGCTCTGGCTTGGGGGCCACGGGGGCCACGCGGCTCGCGCGCTGCGGATTTGGCGCGCCACACGAACCGCAAAATGCGTTGCCCTCAGGGACATCCGTGCCGCACGTGCCACAGGAATGACCCCCGACCATGCCCGGACCCACGCCCCCAGAGCCAAAGCCCGCCGGCGGCGCATTGCGGGGTGCGCCCAACGGCGGAATTGCCGGAGCGCTCACCGGCGGCGCCGCGGCGGGAGGA
>JBIKTV010000343.1:0-6309 GCA_044347905.1 Myxococcota bacterium | reverse complement strand
CGGCGGGGCATAGCGCGACACCGGCGGCCGGGCGCCAGGCGTCGGCGACGTGGGCCGCTGCGGCGGTTGGTTCGCCCCGGGGGCCAGCTGGAAGCCGGGCAGGGTGCTGCCAGGCGGCACGGTCTTGGCCTCGCTGCTGGCCACCGGTCGCGGCACGTTCTGCAAGGTGTTGGCGCTCAAGTCCTGGGCGAGCGCAGCGGCCTCCACCGGATTGTGGTTGGGCCCCGTGGCAATTCGCGGCGTGGGAAGGCCGATCGCCGCGGCCTGACTGCCGGGGTAATCCTGCGGCGGGCGCGAAGTGGGCGGCGGGCCGTGGGGCGGCACTGCCCCAGCGGTGCGCGCGGCGACCTGCTGCAACAGGCTGCTGACCGCCGCAGTGGGCAATTCATCGCTGCCCGTGCCCGCCGGGCGAGGGCCAGGTGGCGGCGCACTCGGGGCCATCGACGGCCCTGAATGGCCTGCGGTAGACGGTGCGACGCCCCTGGAACTAGCGGCACTGGAAATGGCGGCACTGGGGCGCGGGGGCAGCACCGGGGCGATGGTGCGCGGCGCCTCGGTCTTGGGTTCCTCAGTCTTTACAGCGGGCGGGGGGGCAAACTGAGGGGCAGGAGGCGCAGAGGCCGGCGGGATCGGCGCATCTGCGCCGGCGCGACCGTCCGGGCGCGGCACAGCTGATCCGCCGGGCACCACCGCCGGTGCAATTTTTTGGTCCTGCGCCGGCAGGACTGCGCCACAGCCCAGGCAGAACCTGTACTTGCCTTCATTGGCTCTGCCGCAGCGCGGACACATCACCATGCCCACTCCTTATCTACCTGGGACCGCCGCAGCGGCCGCGGGTGCACCAGATCATGCGGACCTTCAGGTCCAATTAGACGCCGCGCGTGCGGGTTCGCCCGGGCAAGGGGCCGGGCAACGCCGTGCCCTCCGCGCAACGCCATCTGACGTGGTAACCCGGCAAAGACGCCGCGTCAAGAAGCGCGCTTGCTCTGGGCCGGGGCTGGCGCTCCAGCGCGTCTTGGGGTACAAGCACGGCGGTGGACTGCGGCTGTCTGGCTGCAGTCCCCCAGTCAGAAGCGCGGACCTCGGCCCCTGCGGCCGCCCCCGGTCTCCTCCGCTTCGTGCACTGAACCTTCCGTCTGCGTCGCAACTGGGGAGAGCCCATGGCTATCGCGCTCCGCACCTTCGTGATTCTGGACAGCCTTCAGCCTCAGCTGGCGTCCTACATCGGCAAGACCGCCCGCGGCTTCCTGCCCCTGCCCAACATGGCGAGCCTCTTTGTGGAGATTGCCCCGGGTATCGCGATCAACCGCGTCACGGACGTCGCCCTCAAAGCCACCACGGTGGCGCCGGCCATTCAGGTCGTTGAGCGCGCCTTTGGCCTCCTAGAGGTCCACGATGCCGATCAAGGCGCCGTGCGCAGCGCAGGCCGGGCGATCCTGGAGGATTTGGGCGTCGAAGAGGGCCAGCGCCTCAAGCCGCGCATCGCCACCAACCAAGTGATTCGGGCGATCGAGCCCTACCAGGCGCAGATCATCAACCGCGACTCGTGGGGCATGATGATTCTGCCGGGCGACAGCCTGTTCATCCTGGAGACCGAGCCGGCCGGTTACGCCGCCTATGCCGCCAACGAGGCTGAGAAGGCTGCGAACGTCAAGTTGATTGAAGTTCGCCCCTTTGGAGCTTTTGGTCGGCTGTGGATGTCCGGTTCGGAGAGCGAGATCGACTCGGCCCGCGCCGCAGCGATCGCCGCCCTGGAAGGCATCGACGGCCAGACGCCGTCCCGCTGAGCCGCGGGGTCTTGCCCCCATGGCCCAATTCCGCCGCGGTCCAGCAACAGGTTGGCCCGCCTAGACCCATGAACCCCGCGGCAGCTAGCGCCGCTTTGTCAAAGACTCGAGAGGAGTTGTCATGTCGGATGCTCTGGGAATGATCGAAACCCGCGGTTTTGTCGCTCTGATCGAAGCCTCGGATGCCATGGTCAAGGCGGCCAAGGTGGAGCTCGTCGGCTTTGAGAAGATCGGCGGCGGCTATGTGACGGCGATCGTGCGCGGCGACGTCGCGGCGGTCAAGGCGGCGGTCGAAGCCGGCCAGCGCCAGGCGGAGCGCGTCGGCGAGCTGGTCTCCGTCCACGTGATCCCGCGCCCGCACGCCAATGTCGACCTGGTGATGCCCCTGGGCCGCGGCCCGGCTAAGAGCGACAGCAAGGTCGTCTAGTTTCGCGGCCGGTGTCGGAGCGGAGTTTGGCCCGTCCAGGCTCGCGGTTGGCCTTAGGCTACGCGGTTTTGGGCGGGGTCTAGCTCTGCTACGGCGCCGTCAGTTTCGCAATGCCCGGCGGCGATGGTCTTTGCGACCTGGCCGCCTTGGCTTGTCGTCTTGGAGGTCGCCATGTTGCTCGGCAAGATCGTCGGCACCGTCGTCGCCACTCGCAAAGAGCCTGAGCTCAGCGGGTTGCGGCTGTTGTTGGTGCGCGAGTTGGACGCGCAGTGGAATGCCACGGGCAAGGTCATCGTCGCGGTCGACGCTGTGGGCGCCGGTGACGGCGAAGTGGTGCTGTTTGCCGCCGGTTCTTCAGCGCGCCTGACCGCCGCTACCAAGGACCGCCCGGTTGATCACGTCATCATGGCGATTGTCGACAGCGTCCACGTTGAAGGCGACGCGGTCTACGAGAAGTATCCGACCCGCGACGACGACCCGAGCGGCGCCGACAGCTAGTCCGGTACGGCGATCGCCTGCGGACCGGTATTTCCGGCGACGCCCGACGAGCGCAATGGGTAGGAGGCACGGATGGACGACGCACGCATCCAAGCGATCGTGGCAGAGGTGGTCAAGCGCCTTGGCGCTGGCGCCGGGGGCCCGACAATCTCGACGCCGCGGTATAGCGCTGGCAAGAACGGGCTTTTTGACACGGTGGACGACGCGGTGGCCGCGGCGCGCAAGGCTTACGAGCAGCTGCACAAGACCCCAGTGCATGTGCGCGCCCGGGCCATCGACAACATGCGCCAGGTGAGCCTCAAGAACTTAGAAGAGATGAGCCGCCGCGCCGTTGAAGAGACCGGGCTCGGTCGCGTCGCCGATAAGATCAACAAGAACCGGCTGGTGGCCCTCAAGACCCCGGGCATGGAGATCCTGCAGCCCGCGGCGCACACCGGCGACAACGGCCTGACGATCGACGAATACGGGCCGCTGGGCGTCATTGGCTCCATCACCCCGACGACCAACGCCACAGAGACGATTCTGAACAACGGCATTTCCATGCTGGCGGGCGGAAATACGGTGGTGTTCAACGTCCACCCCAGCGCCAAGCGCACCCTCTCCTGGTACGTGCAGATGCTCAACCAGGCCTGCGTGGAAGCGGGGGCGCCGGATAACCTGTTCACCATGGTCACGGAGCCGTCGATCGAGTCGGCCAACGCGGTGATGAAGCACCCCGGCGTGCGGCTTCTGGCGGTGACGGGCGGCGGTCCGGTGGTCAAGGCGGCGCTGAATTCGGGCAAGCGCGCGGTCTGCGCAGGGCCGGGCAATCCGCCCGCCGTGGTTGATGAAACTGCTGACCTGACCAAGGCGGCCAAGAACATCATCGCCGGCGCGTCGCTGGACAACAACATCGTCTGCATCGTCGAAAAAGAGATCATCGCGGTGGCGTCGATTGCGGACCAGCTCAAGCGCGAGATGAACAGCAACGGCGCGTATGAGGTCAAGGACCGCGAGTTGGCGGCGCTGGAGAAATTGCTGATTGAAGACGGGCATATCGCCAAGCGCTTTGTCGGCAAGAACGCCAGCGTGATCTTGCGAGAGATCGGCGTGAACGTGAGCGATGACACGCGCATCGCCTACGCAGAGGTGGATGAGAACCACCCGTTTGTCCAGCTAGAAGGCCTGCTTCCGGTGCTCGGCTTCTTCCGCGTGGCCGATTGGGAAGCGGCGGTGGAAGCGGCGGTGCGCGTCGAACACGGCTTTCTGCACACGGCGACGATGCACTCCATGGCCATCGACCGCCTCGACCGCATGGCCAAGGCCGTCAACACCTCGATCTTTGTCAAGAATGCCCCGTCTTTTGCCGGCCTGGGCCTGGGCGGCGAGGGCTATACCGCCTGGACCATCGCCGGCACCACCGGAGAAGGCCTGACCAACGCCCGCACCTGGACCAAGCAGCGCCGCTGCACCCTGCACGGCTACTTCCGCATCGTCTAGAATCCCCAAGGCCCCCAAGAGCCCGACGGAGGCACCCTTTGGCCCTCGCTACCGCGCACGACACTTTGGCCGCGATTGAACTGGTCTCTGTACCAGCCGGCCTTGTCGCGCTCGATGCCCTGGTCAAAGAGGCGCCGGTGGAGCTGGTTTTTGCCGGCGACATCGATCCAGGGCGTTTTCTGGTGGTTTTTGGCGGCGATGTGGCCAGTTGCGAGGCCTCGTTGCAGCGCGCTGTTCTTGAATCCGCTGGCGAGGTGACCGAGACCCTGCTTTTGCCCCAGGCCCATGAAAGGCTTCGCGCGGCGCTGCACGGCCAGATGAGCGGCGCTGATGAAGCCGCGGACCGCCAGGACGCCCTGGGGATCCTGCAGTGCCACACGCCTATCGCCACGATCGCCGCGGTGGATCGCGCCCTCAAGGCCGCGGATACCCAGCTGATGCGCCTGCGTTTTGCCACGGAACTCGCGGGTCAAGGTCACGCGGTTCTAAGCGGCGATCAGCACGACATTGAAGCCAGCCTGCAAGCGGCCACGGAAGGGGCGGCCCCAGGCGTGGTGGTGCTGGCCCGGCGCATTGCCCGCCCTGCCTTTGAGGTCTACGCCGCCGCCGCCCAGCGCCGCGCTCCCCATCGGGCGTTGTCGGCCCTTGAACCCTGAAGCCATAGACCTTTTTGCCCGCCAGGACCGTCGGCGCGGCTGGCCTATTTGGAGCCCTTTGTGACGCATTATGCCTCCTCGCCCCATGGCAGTCCGGCGCCCACCGCCTCTGCCAGCGCCACTTCGCCACGGGCGGCGAATTTTGCCCTGGGCAGCGTCGCTTCGCAGGTAGCGCCGCACATTGCGCCGATCGAACAGGCCATTGCCGACATCGCCGCCGGGCGCATGGTGATCCTAGTAGACGATGAAGATCGCGAAAATGAAGGCGATCTGGTGATTGCCGCCGATTGTGTGACCCCTGAGGCGATCCACTTTATGGCCGAACACGGCCGCGGGCTCATCTGCTTGGCGATGCAGGGCGCGCTCACGGACCGCCTTGAACTCGGCCCCATGGCGCCGCATAACCAGGCCGCGCTGGGCACAGCCTTTACCGTGAGCCTGGATGCGGTGGATGCGCCGGGGTCTGGTGTCTCGGCCCGCGCCCGCGCCCATACAATTCGCCGGGCCATTGCCCCTGACGCCAGCGCCAAGGATTTTCGCGTCCCCGGGCACGTTTTTCCGCTGCGGGCTCGCCAGGGCGGTGTGTTGGTGCGCAGCGGGCAGACGGAAGGCTCGGTCGATCTGGCGCGCCTCGCTGGCCTGACCCCGGCGGGGGTGATCTGCGAGGTCATGGCCCCCGACGGCACGATGAGTCGCCTGCCTGCCCTGCTGGAATTTGGCGCGCAGTACGGCATTCGCGTGGTCACCGTCGCCGATCTGATCGAGTACCGCCTGCAGCGAGAGCCGCTGGTCGTGCGCGAAGCAGAGAGCCGCATGGCCACGGAGTTTGGCGAATTCCGCATCGCCATCTACCGCTCGCTGGTCGACGGCGGGCTGCACGCGGCGCTAATCCACGGAGAGATCAACGCCGAAGAGCCGGTGCTGGTGCGGGTCCACCGGGCCAATCTGCTGGCCGACGCCTTTGGCTTTGCCCTTTCGCGCGCCCAGCAAAAGCTCGGGGCGGCCATGAAGCGCATCGCCGCAGAGGGCAAAGGGGTGATCCTCTACCTAGACGCCGAGCGCGACACCGGTGAACTCAGCGAACTGCTGCAGTACCACGTCGATCGCAGCGCTGGTGCGCCGGCCCAACCTGGGGACGCGGCAAAGGGCCAAATGGACTTTCAGGAATTTGGCATCGGTGCCCAGATCCTGCGCGACTTGGGTCTCCGGCGTTTGCGGGTGATGACCAACCAGGCGCGGCGCCTGCGCGGTGTTTCCGGCTACGGCCTTGAGATCGTCACCTGGGAACCCATCGTCCCTGAGGAGCCGCGGCCATGAAGCGAATTGTGCAGTTGGCCCTCCTCTGGGCTGCGGCGTTGGCGTTGCTTGGGGCCTGCAATTCGCCTTGCACGGACTTGGCCGAGCGCACCTGCAAGCGCGCCGGCGAAGCGGATCCGCTGTGTCAGCGCCTGCGCAAAGTGGC
>JBIKTV010000344.1:0-6302 GCA_044347905.1 Myxococcota bacterium | reverse complement strand
AGACCGCGCGCAAGCATGGGCGGATCGAGCCAAAGCATGTCATCAGGTCATCGTCGAGCGCGCCTGGAACGAAGATCGGCAGACCTTTGTGGCTACCTTTGGCGGCGACAACATGGATGCAAGCCTGCTGCTGCTGGCCGACCTCGGCTTCCTTGCGCCGGAAGATCCGGTGGCGTAAATCTGCAATCTGTACAAACTTCAGGCTATTGGCACTTTTAGTGCCAAT
Organism: Myxococcota bacterium; assembly: GCA_044347905.1. Lineage (GTDB taxonomy): Bacteria > Myxococcota_A > UBA9042 > UBA9042 > UBA9042 > SXRM01. The sequence continues at coordinate 6,076 of JBIKTV010000344.1, read as the reverse complement.
AGCGGGATTTTGCTTTTGGCGAGGCGCGGCGCCGATCGGCTCGTGCCGCCGCGCTTTGTCTACAAGCGGCGACAGCCAGCAGATCGGGCCGAGCGAGCAGCGCGTCTGCGACCATTTCGTGGTAACTCTGGGCGGGCACCATCGCTGCGATCCAGGCCGCGCCGACCTGGCGCCCGCCGCTGATACTGCTGCACAAGTGCGCCGCCCAGGGCCACAGGAAATGCAGCCCGGGACTTTTGCAGGGACCATCCGCAGCGCGACGCGCATCACGAAGCGATAGGGCTCTGGCGGCGCGTCGGGCGGACTGGCTTGAACTGACGTGAAATTTCGCGGTTGACCGGGGGGATCGGCTGGCGTAGCCTCGCCGCTGACGGCTGGTATGGTCTCGGTTGGGGGGCGGGCGAAGTTGCCGGATGCCCACTTGATCATGCGCACATACTGCAGGCGCGTGACCGTGGCGCCGACGCTGACGGGCATCTTCTTGGAGCCTGTGGGATTTGCCGCTGCGAGCGTGCTCGCATAGGTCTGGTTGACGCTAGCCGGCACGTCGGCGGGTGTCGCCAAGGATCCCAGGATCTTGATGCGTGCTTCAGCCGCCAGGTTGGCCAGCGCGTCGTCGGGTCCCTGGTAGTTTAGGGTCGACCAGATGGCAGGCGAGAACACGTCGTGCCGAACGGAGTTGCGGACGGGCGCGTGGGCCCACCGGACGTCGGACGCGGCGCGCAAAAGGGGCGCGATGTCGCGTTCGAAGTTGGGCACTTCCTGCTCCAGCACTTCCGTGTCGGCAAGGCGATCCTCAAGGACGTCCAGCACAGAGGTGACCGGCGGCTGTGGTTCGTGCCGCACGACGCGGCGGGGCTGATCGCGCTGTTCGGTTCGAACGACGCTTTTGTCAGCAAGCTCAAGACGTTCTTTGAGCAGGGCAAGGAGACGTTCAACTTCTACCTGCCGGGATCGTATTATTTTCACGGCAATGAGCCGGACATGCTGGCGTCCGCGCTGTTCTTGCCGGCGGGGCGGCCGGACCTCGCGGACCAGTGGACGAAGTGGATCGGTGACGCGAATTACACTGTGAATGCTGATGGTTTGGTCGGTAATGACGACGCGGGCACGCTGTCGTCGTGGTATGTGCTCGCGGCCTTGGGGCTGCTGCCGCAGCCGTGTGCGCCGGGGTACGCGATCGTGACGCCGCGATTTGCCAAGGCCGAACTGCACTTGCAGAACAAGAGCGGCCCCACGCTGGTGACGATTGAGCCGCCCACGGCCGAGCTGCCCGCTGGTCCGACGCCGACTTGGCACGAAAAACCGCTGCCGGCGCGCTGGCTTGACCACAGTGAGCTGGTCAAGGGTGGCACGCTGCGTTATCCGTAAACTTACAGGAGAAACCCGATGAATCCCAAGCTGCACGCGCTGTTTGTCGATTATACCGATTGCCACCGCCACCCGATGAACCGGCTGACGCATAAAATCGCGATTCCGGTCATCGTGTTGCACATCATGGCGATGCTCAGTTGGATTCCGCTGCATGTCAGCGTCGCGGGCGTGGCGCTGCACGCGGGGCACATCGGCTGGCTGGTCGCGACGGGCTGGTACCTGAGCATGCACGTGCGCTTGGGGCTGATGCTGGCGGTGCTTTTTGGCCTGGCGACGTGGGCGGGCGAGCAGCTGTCGGTGCCTGTGGTCGTGGGGCTGGCGGCGGTGGGCTGGCTGGTGCAGCTGGCCGGGCACACGGTGTGGGAGAAGAAGCAGCCCGCGTTCTTGACCAATCTGCTGCAAGCGCTGGTGGGGCCGATGTATTTTGTCGCCTTGCTGACGGGGGATTGGAAGGTGGAGCCGGCTGAGGCGCGGGCGTAGTCAAGAACCGCTCGCAGTCAAGTGCCGAGGGCTTTGTCTACTCGCTGAAATCAAAGTCGTTTTGTGATTGTAGCATTGTCGATGTGGCGCGTCGTTTGCGTGTATCCGCCGCCATCGTCGTGGACCGCTCCTGTTGAGCCCGGCCGCCTTGCGTGCTCGCTTGAATGGCTGGGTGCGACAGAGTGGATCAGTAATACTTTCAAGCAGTAGACAAAGCCCTCGGTTCGCAATTCACGGTGCCAATTTCACCCATTTTTCGCTGCATCTGGGCGCGTCGCCTGACGGCGATCGGGCTGCGACTTCGGGCGAGCACAGCTTTCGTTTCAACCGAGCACCCTTACGCCCGAAGCGGCGACCCGCGGCACAGGGGCCTCGCCACCACCAACACCGCACGCCGCGCGCCGCCGCCCTACCGGGTCAGCATCCCGCGCGCGGTGCGATCATTTTCCAATCCTTTCAGGTAGTAGACAAAGCCTTGGGCTACTCTTAACGCCGCAAGCCTTCGACTGCGCGGCCGATCCTAGGAAGCTGGGTGCCGGGGCGTGACGGACGCGCCAAATTCTGGGACTATCCCGCGGAGACGGCCACGCCCCCCATGGGTAGTCGGCCCAGAAGGGAGGTTTCGCAGCCATGACACCATCGAACGAAACGCTTCGCAGCCGAGGGGCCGCAGCTTGCCGCTGGCTCCTGACATGCACGGCCTGGGCATCTGTCTTTGCCCTGAGTGCATGTGGCGATTCAGGCAAAGGAAAAGCCAAAGACGCAGCCATCGCGCTCGACACGGGCGCGGGCGGCCAAGACGCTGCCGCGGGGGCCGATGCCGATGCCGGCGGCGGCTCGGGCGGGGCAGTGGCCAGCGGCAAGTCCACTGGCAGCATCGACGTCGGCGGCCACAAGCGTACCTACGTGCAGTACGTCGCCCCCTCGGTCGACGGCAGCAAAAAGGTGCCGCTCGTCATCATGTTGCACGGCACCGGCGGTACGGGTGACAAGTACTACGGCCTGACGAGCTGGGTCGACTTGGCCAAGAGCCAAGGCTTCATCGCGGTATTTCCCGATGCCTTTACCTACTGCTACTACGGCGATGAGAACTTCAACGGTATCAAGGACAAAGGCGAGTTCAAGCTCGACTCCAAGTGGACCGACGGCAACCTCGGCTCGGCCGATCAGCCGCTGTGCGACGCCAAGGACTTGACCAACGTGCCGTCGGACAGGTTGGCGGAGATCCAGTCCAAGACCCTGGTGGACGATGCCGCGTTCTTGCGAGCGCTGGTCGCCGATCTGGGCCAGAGGCTGCCCGTGGACCTCAAGCGGGTCTATGTGGCCGGCTTCTCGAACGGCGCCAACATGGCCGCGCGCGCCATGGTGGAGTTGGACGATGTGTTCGCCGCCGGGCACGTGGGGGCGGGCAGCCTGCAGGTGGCCGGCGCCGCCAAGACGCCGCGGCCGGTGGTGGTCTCCGTGGGCACCCTCGACGCGCCGACGCTGGCCAAGACTGGCGTGCTATCCGATCCGAATGACAATCCTGCCCAACTGCCCATCAACGATAGTATTTTTGACGTACCGAGCTTTGCCGCGCAGGTCGACGCGTTTGTCAAGGCCCTGGCCATCGACGCAAGCACCCGCAAGTCGACCGAGCTGGCCGTAGACGGCAAGAAGCAGCTGACCTACAGCTATGGTCCTGCGGGCAAGACCCCGGCGCTGACCTTGATGATTCATCAGGATGCCACGCACCAGTACCCCAATGGCAGCAACTACCCCGTGGATATTGCCGCCGCGGTGTGGCCGATTTTTGCTGCCAGTTCGCTGTAACCAACCTGTGGGCGCGCAGTTCGCGCCGGGGGCCCGCGCCGGGCCGAACGAGCGCACGCACGCCGTACGCGACGACTTTGCGACCGCCAAGATACGCGGTAATGGCTGCTGCCGACAGGCAACGATCGTGCACGGCAACGGTTCCATGCCAAGGTCAGAAGGTTGCTGGACGTGCTAAATGGGCGCGTACCAACCGAAAAACTTACCCACACCACAGACCGATCGACAAGCGGCAGCGGTCTGTCGTGCCTGTGTGAGCGCGCTCTGGCTGGCGAACATGCAGGGGCTGCCCGCCGCGCTGCCGAGTCCAACTGGTCAGCATTCCGCGCGCGGACCGAACAATGGCCAACAGTTTCAGGTAGTAGACAAAGCCTAGGGCTTGGCGAAGTACAGGTCTGTCTTGAACAGATAGTCGCTGCCCGCTTGTGGCGTGTGACACGCGCGACATGTGGCAAAATCCTCGCCGGTTGGCGTATGGGTGTCTGCCATCCAGGCGCCGTAGATCCAGTCGCCGTTCGGGATTGTGCCCGCCTTGAGGCCAGCGCCTGCGCCGTGCACTTTCTGCATGAGGTACACCTTGAGCAGTTTGCCCTTGACGAATGCGCCAGTGGAGTCGGTGGCGGCCTCAAAGATGTCCATGGCCAGCTCGCTCCCGTCCGGAAACGGCGCGCCCGCTTTGGCCGTCGTACCGACCGCGTTGATGTAGATGTCGCGGACCTGGCCCTTGTCCTTGCGCGCGGTCCCCTCCACAAATACCGGCCAAGTGCGGTAGCTGGTTGGAAAGTCCATGTCCCCGTCCTTGCGCGCGACGGTGGTGGTGGCAGGCGTGCTGGCCGACTCGCAACCCGCGACCAGGGCAAACAACATCAGCCACCGTACGTTGTAAGTACGAGTCGTTCCAAACATGACAGCGCTTCTCCTTGAGGTTTCACACGTGGTTGCAGGCACTACGGGCACACGCCCGCAACACGACGGAGTTTGGCTCGTTACGGGCCAGTCCGTCATCCGTGGAACCACGTATGGCTGACAGGGGGACGCGCCAAAGTGCATTCGCTGATGTCACGCGTTTGTCACGCCACAGCGCTGTGTTGGCTATCGGACGCGCGCCAGCAACTGCGCCCGCGTCCGAACGTCCGCGGCCGCCAATACGCGGGCAACATGGATTTCCACCGTGCGCTCGCTGATGCCCAGTTGTGCAGCGATCGTCCGGTTCGAAGCGCCCGACAGAACCAGGTGCGCGACCTCCCGTTGTCGCGGCGTCAACGTCAGGCCCGCAGTCATTGCTTCGATGGGCGGCCGACGTCGCGCCAAAACCAGCCACATGCTGGGCAAACCGGACCCACGCAGCTCGCAGGCTTGCATCGGCGATCCGGGCGCCAACGCTGCATCGAGCAGTCCCAAGCGCGCGTGCTTGTTCGCCCGCGCCCACCAGTCCAGCGCACCACGATTCATGTGATGCGGCGTGCCTTTGGCGTCGAGCACCCAAGCCGGCGCGTCCAGTGCATCCAGCGCGAGCGGCAACGCGGCGGCACTCCACACCTGCCGTGCGAGTTGGCTCGAGACCCGCAACCGCTCGCCGGCGGCATACGCGAGCACGTGGAGGAGAGGTGCCGCATGGACAAGAGGTCGATTGCCAACGCCGCCCAACCAACCGAGGAGTAGGGGGCCGTCGCAGATGAGCTGGCGCAATTGCCGCCGACCTGCAATCCCCAGCACTTCAAAGTCGTGCAGGATTGACGCCAGGTGGGCATCGGTTTCGGCCGCACGGGTCAGCGCCAGCCGTGGGCTCACGGTGGCCACGACCCTTTCTCGCTCATCGAGCGACGGCACAGTCAGGTCAAACGACCATGGCTGACCTGCGGCGAACCAGGCGGCATTGCGCTGACGCGTCAGTTCGGGATTGTCGCCGCCGTGATTTGCATATTTCGTGATCTGCAGGCCGGTGTCGGACCGGTCAAACGCAAGGAGGGTTGCTTCGTCGAGGCCTGCGTGTTCTTGCAGGCAGGTCAGCAACGGTGCCCAATCGGGCATCTGATCCAACGGGGCGGCGTCCAGCGCGACCATCACGGACCTTGCCAGTCGTGCAGTGGCGACCGGAAGTTGGTGCCACGCGGCAGCGACCTCGGGCGGAAGCCTTGCGATCCAGGACTTTGTCGGCATGGCGGGCTCCCTATGCGCCTTGCGAAACCTGACTGCGAGCGCTTGGACGACAGTGGCGGACGCCTAGTGTGCTGAACGCACTTCGGATGTTCAATGTCTTACGCTGGAATGGGCCGCGATACCATACGGATAAACCCTTACTACCTGCGTGCATAGGACACGCAAACGGCCCGACCAACCATTGAACGACCCCGCCAGCGCCATGCCGCCCCCGACCAAGACCATCTCAGCCGTCAGCAGCGAGGCTACG
>JBIKTV010000064.1:0-18691 GCA_044347905.1 Myxococcota bacterium | reverse complement strand
CAATCCAGCGCTGTGTCGCGACGGCGTCACTGGGGAGCAGACAAGCGTGGCGTCGACGGCTCACGCCGTGCTGAATTACTGGGAACTGAAGTGAGATAGCCGTGGGATCTCGCGGGTTCCGGCGGACTCTCAGCTGCCAAAGCCAATGGGATCAGCGCAGGCCCGTGAGTTCCTCTGCGTCGAGACCGCAACCGCGCCACGCGCTGCCAGGCAAGCGGCCGTGCAGCACTAGCGAGCCATCCTCAGCAATTTCGCCCAGATCGGCGGTCTGAATGAAGGCGCAGGTGTCCAGATTGCTCAAGTCCAGGTGGCCGACCAGGCCGACTTCGCCAGGCTGACAGAGAGCGCCGTCTTCCACCCGGGTGATGCGGGCGGCGAGCCACGGCGGCGCGTGATAACGCCTTGGGGTAACAGGAAAACCCAGCAGCCGCTGCCGCGCGGTCGCCTCATAGCGCTGGCCGCAGAGCTCGGTCATGCCCAGCTCGCCGGCGATGAGCAGCGGATCGAGTCCCAGCCTCTCTGCCAAAATGCGGTGTTGCTCCGGCCGCGCGACCACGATGTGCCGGCCCTTGGGCCCGCCCGTATCCATGAGCCGCGAGCCATAGGGCAGGAGACACGACCAGTTGACCGGCAGACTCTCCAGCAGCAGGTGCAGGGCGACCGTGGTGGCAAAAATCAGCACGGCGACGCCGTCGGCACTGGCGCGCTCACATGCGGCGATAAACCCTTGGATGTCTAGGGCATCGGCGTCGCCCGGCCGGCCCAGGTGCTCGGAACCGCCGCCGTCGTCCCAGCGCTGAGCCAAGCGCCGCACCATAAAGCCAAGCGAACTGTGCGGCCGGGCCTCGCGGGTGGGGACCAAGCTCAAGCAGCGAAACGGCCGACCGCCAGGACCCAGACCGTCAGGGGCGAGCCAGTAGCCAAACGCCCGCTGCAGCCCGGCGTCGTACAGGGCAGTATCGCGCAAAACAACTTGGCCGGGCTGGCCGTCTGAGGTCCCGCTGGTCTCAAAGCGCGCCACGGGGTGCTGGAGCGCCGCCGGAGTCGCCAGCGGAGCCGCCTTGAAGGCCGCCACCGGTGCGAGCGGAAAACTCAGGCTATCGCTGGGCATTTGCCCGTTGAGCCGCCGGCTGGCCCACAAGCCATAGGCCGGAATCTCGCGCATTTGCCAGGCAAACAAGCGCAGGGCGAGCTCCTGGAACTGCCCATGGGCCCACGGCTTTTCCGGCCACTGCAGAATTGCGCGCAGCAGATCGCTCTGCAGGGCCCGCCGCGACTCAGGCATCGGCTGTTCCCCCAGTTGTTTGGGCCAGCGAGTCGGCCAAGGCGCGGACCACGCAGTTGCGCTGCTCAGGTGTCAGAACTGCGGGCGGAGTCAGCTGAATCACCTCACCGGCGCTGCCACAGGGCAACACGACCACGCCGCGGGCAAGGCACCCCGTGACCACTTGCCACGCGCGCTCCCCGGCAGAAACACCTTGCCAATCGCGCAATTCAATCCCCAGCATCAGACCGCGACCGCGGATTTCCAGCACGGCGGGGTGATGGCCCAGCGCCGCGGTCAACTCAGCCAGCCAGACGGGGTACAGATCGCGACAAAGCTTGGGAATTTCCTGATCCTCTAGGGCCTGAAGACTCGCCAGCGCCGCCGCAGCAGCCAAGGGGTGACCTAAAAAGGTGGAGGTGTGGAGGGCTTCGCCGCGCGACTCGCCCCAGTGGGCCATCACCGCCGGGCGCCCCAAGCACGCGCCGATGGGCATGCCGCCGCCCAAGGCCTTGCCCACACAGAGAATATCCGGGATGACCCCCTCTTCTTCGCAGGCGAACCAGCGCCCCGTGCGGCCGCAGCCGGTGTAGATCTCGTCCAGAATCAGCATGGCGCCGTGGCGATCGCAGAGTTCGCGCAGGCCAGACAGAAAGCCGCGCGGCGGAATGACCGTGCCTCCGCGGCCTTGAATCGGCTCGACCAGCACCGCGCCGATGGGCACGCCGCCCATGGCCGGATGATCAAACTGTTCCGCCACCCGCGCCAAGATGTGGGCCAACAGCTGCTGAGGCGCTACGCCAACGGGCGGCCGCAGCGGGTGGGGAAACGGCAACCACACGGTATTGCGAGCCAACTGGGCTGCAAACGGAAAGCGGAAATCCCGGCGCGCGGTGGCATCCAGGGCGCCGTGGCCCAGGCCGTGGTAGGCGCCGGCAAAGGCCAGGACCCCCGGGCGACCCGTGGCAAGAAGCGCTGTCTTTAAGGCTACTTCTACAGCTTCCGCCCCGCCACCGCACAGCACCGCATGGCCCAAGTCGCCCGGGGCCAAAGCCTGCAGCTTCTCCAGAAGGGCGATGCGCACGGCGGGCGGATGGACATCGCCCATGCCGTGGACCAGCAACTCAGTCTGGGCGTGAATGGCCCGGCGCACGGGGTCACTGCCGTGGCCCAAGAGCGCGACACCAAAGGCAGAAGTGGCGTCCACCAGGGTGTTGCCGTCGACGTCCAGAACCGCCCCGCCGCGCGCCGCTTGCCACACCACCGGAAAATCGCCAGCCACCGCGGTCACATTGGGCGACTCCACCGCTTTGAGCCGCTGCAGCCACGCCTGCGACTGGGGACCGGGCACGGTGGTGCGAAGATCGGGCAAAGCCCAGGGATCTGGCGCAATTGGCGGAGGTTGACTCAGGGGCGACTCGGGCACGGGGGTGATCCAGCGCAGGCAGGCAGCCCGCGCGGCCCTTTGTATCACCGTCTGCGGCTGGCGAGAAAGGGCATTTGCCCCGGCGGGCGAGGTAGCGGCTGGCAAATCGGCCCCGGGCGTGGCGGCTGCCCTTCCGTCCTTTGCGGCGATTCCGCTATGATGATCCCATGACGCGACAACACAGCAAAGGAACTGCAATGGCCAAAGCGGTCTGGCTTGCCCTGGGGATCGCCATCCTCGCCGGCGCAGGGTGCAGCGATACGGCAGCCGCCAATTCAGACGCCAGCGCGCCGCTGTTTGGCTTTGACGGTTTGGCGGTCCTGGATGTCCCCAAAGACGCCCATGGCGCAGACGCGAGCCCCGAAACGGCGGCAGGGGATTCGCTCAGCGGCGGGGATGAACTGACCGGCAGCGACACTGCGGAGACTTCGACCGGCGTGCTGGCAGTCCAGGCCGAAGTGACGGCGACGCTGGACCTTGGCAGCAAGGCGCCGCTCAGCGTGACGGTGCAGCGAAGAGACGGCAGCAGTGCGCCCAAAACCGCAGAGAGTGTGGCCTTTTCCGTCGACGGCCAGGTCGTTGAGATCGGCGGAAAGCCGGGGCCCATGGATCAGCCGCCGGCGCGCTTGGCAGTGTGGAAGACCGCGACAGCAGGCAGCTATTGGCTGGTGGGCGTGCGGCCCGGCAAGGCGCAGCTGAGCGTCAGCGTCGATGGCGTGGCCTCCGCGCCGGCGGAAGTCGAGGTCGGCTCGCCCGCAAATGCCGGGCTGAAAATGGTCCTGGCGGCCGCTGAGGGCAGTTGCCCCGGGGCGCGCACCAAAGACAGCGACGACACAATTCGCTTAGAGGGCAAAGTGTTTGGCAAGGGCGGCCTTACGCTGACCGTGCGCTTTCCCAGCGCGGCGCAGGCCGGCGATGCCTTTGACCTGGACAAGGCCTCCCCCAAGGGCGGATCCGTGCAGGTCAGCGCGGTGATGCCGGATCTTGGCGGCCAGCAAGTCAAGGTCGTCACCGGGCGAGTGTGGCTAGATCAGGTCGACAAAGGCTGGTTTCGCGGAAGCTTTCTGGGGACTTCCGCAGCTGCACAGCCGGTCGCTGGGGTGTTTTCTGTCGAGCGCAACGGCACCTTTGGCGTCGACTTGCTCGCTGAGGCCGAACAGCTGGCCGCCTCAAGCACGGATCAGTGGACCGCCACGGGCGAACACGACAGCCGCGCGTCGATCTCCGCTTTGGGCGGCCAAGCGGTGCTGACTTGGCGCCATATCAGCAATGTCACCAGCGCCGACCTTGTCCGCCGAAGCATTGATCCGCAAAGCGGTTTTGTCGAAGATTTGCCGCCGCTGGTGAGCAAGGCTGTGGCGCAGATCCTGGTGGATGACGGCAGCGGTGCCCTGGTTCCCAAGCCGACGGGCGAATTCTTTGGCGGAGTGGCCCTGGCAGAGAGCGGCGGCAAGCGCCTGGCGGTGTGGGAGGGCAAACCCGCGGCTAAGTCCGCTTCTCCCTATCAGATCTCTGGCCAATTCCTCAGCGCGGACGGCAAACCAGAGGGGGCCATCGTGGCCATTTCTGCGGACCCGTGTTGGGGCAGCTGCCGGCCGCGCTTGGTGGCCCTGCCGTCCACACACTTCCTCGTCGCCTGGGGCGTGCCGACCGGCGGCGTCAAGGCGGTCATCTTGGACGGCAACGACCTGGCGAACCCCGAGAAGACCGTGATCGTCGCGCCGCCGCCCGCCACCAGCCCCAGCTTGGCGAGCTGGGAGGCCCATGTCGGCATCGCCTGGCGCCACCCCACCCAGGGCACGTATGCGCGGCTGTACAGCGACGCGATGAGCTCCAATGGCCCAGAACAGCTGGTGGGCGGCAGCGTGATCAACGCCGCAGCACCGGCCATCGCCGCGATTACAGAACCCGCGTCGTTTACTGCGCTTTTCTCCTCGCCCGTGGGGACGATCAAGCAGCGGCGCATCGGCCTGGACGCGGCGCTCATCGGCAGCGGCGACGTCGCCCTGGGCACCCAGGTGGCGCGGTTTGTCGCGGCGGCGGGCAAAGGCGGTCAAGTGGCGATTGTTGAGCGACTGAGCGGTGTTGCCGCCAATCAGCCGCAGCTGCGCCTGCGCAAGGTGGTGGCGACTCAGAACGGCGATGTCGGCGCGCAGCTGGGCAATGAGGTGATGCTGCCAGCTTCAGTCAGCAAGTATCCGCTGGAACCGGTGATTTGCTATGTGCCTGAAGCGGATACGTTTGTCGTCGCTTGGTCGGGCGATGGCAATAGCGAGGGCGTCTGGGTGCAGCGGTTTCGCTAGTTTGACGCCGGCCCCCGCCACGCCAAGAAGGGCAATTCTTTAGGCATCAGCCAGCTAAACGTCGCTTTGGCCCAGGCGATTGCGCAGCAGGATCACCGCTACGCAGGCCGCTGAGAGCACGGCAGAACCCAAAAGCATCGCCAGGATAGGCCCGATGCTGCCGCCCGTCTGCTCGTAGCTCTTGCCGATCATCAGCTCCTGAACGACCGATCCCGCCGAACCCAGGCCTGAGATGATGCCAGCCGCGCGCACGGCCCCGCGGCCCTTGCCGATGTCGATGGCGCCGGCGCCTGTCAGAAGCGCGTCTGGCCCGTAGAGCGCAAAGCCAACCAAGCCAATACACACGGCAAATGCGCTCGCCGATCCTGCGCCTGCGGTGAACAGCAGCGCCGTCGCCCCCACAAGCGCGATGAGCATGACCAGCGAAATGAACGCGCGGCGGCCGGCAAACAGCCGATCGGACAGCCAGCCGGTCGCCATGACGCCGGCGATGCCGCAGAGGTCAAAGATGACCGACACATAGCCCGCATCGTCGCCCGCGAGGCCAAAGTTGTTCTTGAGCACAAACGGCGCCCAGGACCAAAGGGCGTAGCGGATGAACTTCATGCCAAAGTAGGCGCCGCCGACCAAGACCACGCTGATCCAGATTCCGCGATCCCAGTGAACACTTTCCTCTTGGGCGGCAGGATCTTGGGCCTCATGGGTTGAATCGCCGTTGTCGTGGACCAGCGCCGGCAGGCCGACATCTTCTGGCCGATCGCGCTCATTGAACCAAAAGAACGCGATCACGCCCAGAAGCACCACCGCGGCCACATGAAACACGGCGGTCAGGCCGTAATGGCTCAGCACAAAGGCCGCCAAGGCCCCGGCCAGCACGCCGCCGACCTGGAAATTGGTCGCCCACAGGCCCATCACCCGGCCGCGCTCGTGGCGGCGAAACCACAGCGCCATCACCCCCAGGTTGTTGGACCAGCCGGTGGCCTGAGCCAAGCCAAGCACGCCCATCGCAACGGCAAATCCGCCAAAGGCCAGCTGCGGCAGCTGGGTCAGCACACCCATGATCGCGGAGAGGGCTGCAGAAATTCCCATGCCCCACAGCAACATCCGCCGCGGCCCGACCCGAGGCCCCACGGCGCCAGAAGCGAACTGGCCAATGGTGTAGGCGATCAGGTACACGGCGTAGATCAGCGCGAGGTCCTGAGCCCCCAAGGCCAGTTCTTTGCCCAAGTCCGCCTTTACAATCGAATATGGCTTGCGGGTAATGTAGAAGCCGACGTAGGACAGCCAAGTCGCAGCAAAGACCCGCAGCCGCCAACTGCGCAACTGCCCGGCGATCACTGGATCCTGGTGTAAGGGGATGGTCAAGACTCAACCTCGCTAAATCACAACAACTCTTTACTTCTTTGGCTTCTTCTGCCCCGGCACACCGCCCTTGGGGGGCACCGGCTGCCCGGCCTGAAGCGCCTCTGCGACCTCTTTGCGCCGATCGGCCTCTTCCTTCTCGGCTTTGGCCAAGGCCTCCAGCGCGGCTTTCTTCTTCTTTTCGTACTCGGCCGCCGCGCGCTTGGCCTGGGCCTCGCCGTCCAGATCGCGAACCCCAGCGGCCGCGTCTTTGACCCACTGATCGTCGTCCTCTGCGCGCAGATAGCTGCCTTCTTTAGGCAATTCCAGAACGCCGTGCTCGTCTCGCGCCGGCTCGCGCGGGGCCGATTTGCGGGCGTCGTACAGCTGGTCTTCGGCAAACAGGTTGGAGACATCGAGCATCGCCGTGCCCTCGCCCTGGGCCGCCTTGAGCCGGTCCGCCCAGTCGTTGTCGCGGCGCGCCTGCACGTCCAGATCCAGCACCCACCCCACCATGTGCGGATAGGTGGCGATCTCCTCCCAGCTCGACAGGGAAAACTGCGTCCGCCACAGCAAGGTCACGGTGCGCGGCTCGGTCTCAATGATGAGCGTGTCCAAGTGCAGGTCTTTGCGCTCGATGCCCCGGCCGCGATCCAGCTCCCCCGTCAGCACCTTGCCCGGCAGCTTGAAGTACAACGTGCCTTCTTTGCTCAGGTTGGTCAGGGTCACCGCCTCATCGCCTCGCAGGTCGTGCCACTGCATGCCCGGCGCCGCGCCGTTGTAAAAGCTGGGCTTCATCCCCGCGGGTTTGCCCTGCTGATCCAGCGCGCGCAGGGTCTTGACCTGCTCTTCATCCTCCAAGTCCAAAGTTTTCTTGTATTCTTCTAGACCTTTCTCCAGCTGCGCCATACCGGACGGCAGAGGGCCAAAATGCGCCACCCGCGGCCGGGCATGGCGCGGAAGCACGCCAAAACCATAGGCAAACGGCACTTCATCCAGCCGGGCGATGTCGCGCACCAAGTCCTGCGGCGTCAGCGGCGCGTCCGGGTGCTCGATCTGCGGCAATTCCACGCGCTGCAGCACAGCTTTGTGGTTCGACAGGCAGAATCCCTTGCCGTACGGATTGGTCGGGCAGTGGATCGATGGGTACTCCGCAAGCGCCGCTTCCTCTGCCTTCTTGCGCTCTACCTCCGCCTTTTCGCGGGCTTTTTTTCCGGACGCGTCGTGCTCATCCAGTTCTTCCTTCAGGTCCTTGGGCCAGGTGTCTTCATCCTCCAGGCCCAACTCGTCCAAATTCAGCACCTTGGTGCCGCCGGCCTGCTGAACCTGCTCGCGGGCCCGCTTGCGCGCCTCATCTGCCAAGGCCTTGGCCGCCTGTTCCTGCTGCTTTTGCGCCTCGGCCAGCTCTTTGGCCAGCTGCTCGTCGCTCAGGATTTCCGCTCCGTCATCGACCTCGATCCACTCGCCATCCGCATTGCGCCTCAGCTTTTTGAGCGCCGCCGCCTTGGCCTCCGCCTCCGCCTTCTCCGCCGCTAGGCGCTCTTGCTTGACCATTTCGGCCAACTGCTGTTTCTCAAACTCTTCTAGGCTCAGCACCGCCGTGCCGTCCTTGCTGGCCGAAGCGCCCCAAAGCCGCACGCCCTCTTCGTCAAAACCCTCCGAGCCATCGCCCAGCTTGAGCTTCTCTTCGCGCTGCTTGGCCGCCGCGTCCTTCTCAGCAAACACGGCATTGATCTTGTCTTCTTTGGCCTTTTTCTCGGCTTCCTTCTGCTTTTGCGCTTTGCGCGCCGCCTGGGCCGCGGCCTTCTCGGCGTTCTCCGCTTCAACGATCGGGTTGACCTTGGCCGCCATGGCCAGCGCTGCGGCGTCCTGCACCCACCAGCTCTTGCCGCCGTACGCGTGCAGCCAGCTCAGCTGCAGCTCCTTGATCGGCTCGGGCTCGGTAAAGCGCGGCGGCTGGTCGACGTACTTTTGCCCGTCCTTCTTGGGCGGCTGCCAAAGCGCCCGCCGCGGCCCCCAAATGCGCAGGCGTTCGCGGCGTTCGCCCACCTGCACCGCGCACTCAAAGCTCGCCGCGGCCTTGCCTCCCGGCGCCAGCGCTTTGCCCAGGACGATCACGTCCACCTTGGGCTTTTCTGGCACCAGATCGGCCTCTAGCGTCGGCGGCGCCTTGTCTGGCTTGCCTTCATCGCGGCGGTCTTCTTCCAGCAGTGGCGGCTGCTCTTCGTCGGGCAAAGGCTCGATTTCCACGCTGTCGACAGAGATTTTGTACGTGCGCCGGGCAATCAGCGCCAGCGCCAGCGCCCCATCCGGCCGCTCGCACGGCAAGATCTGCACCCAGTAGCCCTTCTTTAGCTCGGCCATACCCATGCCTCCGGCGCTGCGAGCGTAGCCAACGGCGGCCAGCGCGTCTACCGCTGGGGGAGCAAGTGGGCGACAATGGCGAATCGCCCCGGCCCATGCCGCGTTGCCAGAAGCCGAGCGATGCGGCACTTTGGGGCATCCGCTGCCCTTTGTCGCGTGGTACCCGGAATAAACCCCTTGCTGCGAGGCCCGATGAGATTGCCCCTGCTGGTTGTGTTCGGCCTGCTCAGCTCCACAGCTTGGGCGCAAGCCCCTGATGCGACAGATAAACCCGCTAGCGGCGCCAAGGCCGATGCCAAATCGTCTGCCGAGAGTGCCGCCGATGTCGCGCTGCTGGAAGGGGTGGTAAGGGCCAAAGCCCGGGACAAAGACGCCGCAGAAGAAGTCGCCAAGGCCTACGCGCGAATCGGCCAAATTTGCGACGCCAAAGGCGATTTCAAGGCGGCTGCCGACGCCCGCGAGCGCCTCATCAGCTGGTTTGACGCCCAAGGTCTGCCGCGCGACGGCAGTGTGCCCGCAGCGATCGCCGCTCACGCCCGCCTGACGCTGCTAGAGCCCGCGATTCGCAAGGAGCTGGCGCGGGTTCTGCTTGACGGCGGCAAGGCCCACAGCGACGCGCGCAAACAGTTGGAGGCGTGGCACGACAGCGTCGCGGCGCAGTTGCCGCTGCTGGGCAAACCTGCAAAGGCGGGCAAGACTCTGAGCCTTGTTGAGCTGTTGGCCAAGATCGCCGAGTACAAAGCCCCGGCCCCGGCGCGCCAAGCGGGCCTAGAAGCGGGGCGGCTGCTGATGGCGTTGTCGATCCAGACGGCGGCGCTGGCCGCGCTGGAACCGGAGGCCACGCGGCCGCCGCTGGTCGAACAGAGCAAAATCTACCGCGATGAAGCGGCTCGCATTTGGGAATTGCACTGGCGTGAAGCCGATGTTCCCGGTCAGCGCGACAGCGTGGCCCTGGAGATTCGCAAGCAGCTCTCCGTGATCAAGCCGGCCGAGTTCCCGCCGCTGGATCAGAAGACCGACGAGCAACTCAGCCCCCAGCAACAGGAAGCCTCCAAGCTGGCCTCGTTGGCGCAGCGCTCGACGAATCCATCGCTCAAGGTCAAGTACCTGGAGAAGGCCCTGGCGCTCGACCCGGCCAATGCCCAGCTCAAAGAGATGCTGCGCGCCGCGATCGCCGAGCGCGATGGAGCTCAGACGCCAAAGCCGTAATTTCTGGTCGGTATCAGCGACCTGCCCGGCCAGTGGGTGCAGGTGATGCCCGCGTTCCACTCCCTGCTCGACCGCCGGGTGCCCGTTGCCCCGAGCCTGCCCCAGGGGCGCGGCCGCTGCCAACCGGGTCTTGGACCTTGCGCTTGACGCTGGGTGCGGCTTTTTCCAGTTCTGCCTCAGGACCCTTGCCTGCCAGCGCTGCTTTGGCCAGGGCGATCTGGGCCTCTTGCACGGCGGACCAGCCAAACCGGCGCGGCGGCGGGTCGGCCTTGGCCAAGGCGGCCAGATGCAGGCGCACGGGCAGCGGCAGCAGCGGTTGGTTGGCAAATCGCTTGAGTTTTTGCGAAATCTGCACCCACGCACCGCGCGAATAGCTGCCCCACACGCCGTCGCCAGAAGCGTAGTCCCAGCCGATCACGTACAGCCAGCGCGGTTGCAGGCGGCCCGCAGCGTCCCACGCCGGCGAAACGGCTTGAATGGACAGGGTGTCCGCCATCTCGTCGACCATTCTGCCGTCTTCGCCGGCTTTCTTGAGCGCTTCGCGGATCGCGGCCAGGGCCTTGTCGCGGCCGGCGCGCAGGAGTTGATCGTGCTCGGCCTTGGCCCACAGGTCCACCGCTTTGCCGCTAGCCAAGTCCAGGGCGATGAACGCCGCCGCTGCACCACCGTGGGCCGCCATGCATGGAGATTCCCAGGTATATTCCTGTGCAAGCACATACTGCCCCACCTGCCCGAGCAGCTCGATGCGCCAGGTCGGCTCGCCCTCTTCAGCGCTCAGGTGAGGCGGAGGGGGCGCCAACAGCCGGGCCTTGCCGGTCAGCGCATCGACCAACTGCAGAGACTGGAAAGGTTTCTTGGACACGCAGCGCGGCGGCGGCTTGTCGGGATTGTAGCTGTCCCGCTCAGCTGCTGTGAGACAACCACATGCAACAACAGGCAATTGCACAGTCACAGGCCGCACCGACCACACCCGCGAGCCGTGCGCCGCCACAAAACCCGCGCTGCTCGCCGCGATCTGCGGGCCCATCGCTGTCATTTCAAGCAATTGGCTCTGGCCCAAGCCCTTGCCGGGGGCGGTCCACACCAGCCACGCTTCCTGCGCCAAGGCCGGCGTCGCCAGCGCCAAGGGCAAGGTGAGCGCCGCGCAAACCGCACCAAGGGCACGCACCAGCTGGGGCAAAAGACGCTTTCTCTCCAGAAGGTTATTCACGTCCACCTCCTGTTGCGCAGGCTTGCAGCCACTGAGCGAACTGCCCGCACGCGCCGAGCAGGTCCAGGCCCGCTTGCACGCCGTCTAGAGGCTCCGACTGCTGATACGCGGCCACCACGAGCTCGCCAGGTTCGCGCGACGCTCTGGGCCGGCCATTTCCGTGGCGCTGCAGGCTCCTGTCGAGCATCTGCAGCGAACTCGCCAGGTTCGCCAGGGCGTGGCCGTCTGCCGGCAGATGCTCCCGGCCGCGGGTGCAGCGCATCTGGCCGTGCAGGGCCAGGTTCCACAGCAAGGCATCCGCCTGAGCAGCTGGCCAGGCACCAAGGGGCAATTCCTTCAAAAGACTCAGACAATTGCGAATCATCTGGCCGTTGAGGTCCAATGTGGCCTCCAGCGCGCCGGCCTGAGCGTCGCCCGTTTCAAGGTGACGCAACTGCACGGTGCGCTGAAGCGCGGCCAGGGCGGGCAGAACCTCCGCGGTCACCGCGCGCACGGCCGCCACCTGGGCGGCGCAAAGGGTCAAGCGCTGGAGTTCTAGCGGCGCTGTGGCACCGGCCAATTGGGCCAGCCGCTCGCGCAGCCCCCCGACCAGCGGGCCGGCGGGATGCCCCAGGGCGCGGTCAAAATCGCCCAGGGCTTCATCAAATCGCTCTGCCGTCATACAGCCCCCGCCGCGACCGCGCTGTCAGTAGCCCAGGCCGTCGGCGGGCGTGAGCATACGCGGTTGTGGCCGCGGCGGCACCTGGGGCCGGCCAGGACGGCTCGCAGGGCTCTGGCGCAGCAGCTCTTCGCGCCCCACCTCGCGCATTTGCCGCATCCCCAGGGCCAGGATCACGCCGGCCGCCAGGGCCAGGGCCAGGCCCACGCCGATCCGCCGCCAGACCTGCCTCTCGCGACGGCCTGCATCGCGCTGGTTGCGCGCGCGTTCGCCATCTAGGCGCTCCAGGGCGAGGCGCAGTTTGGCGCGATCCGCCGCAGGCAATTCCGGAGCCCCTGCGCCCTGGGCCGGCAACCGCGAAGAACTAGCTGCAGACGCTGGATTTGCCGGCGAACGGCGCTCGCCGCGGCGCTCCTCCCAGCGGTCGCTCCACCAGCCAGACGAGCCATAAGCCGCGAGCGGCACCAGCGGTGAGCCGCGGGCCCAGGGTGCGCACACTTGGCGCCCATCGACGTCAATGGTCGGGCGACCCTGGACTAGGAGCTCGCAAACGCTGAGCAATTCGCCGATCACCCCCGTGCGCGCCCAGGGCTGAGCCTGCAGCCCGCGCAGCACCAACGGCCCGAGCTGGGGCAGCCACTCGGCAATGTCGGCGGCCAGGGCAGGCGCAACGCCCTGCTGCGCCAGACTTCGCACTTCTGCAGGCAGGGCCGCGGCGTGGACATGGCGGCCCAGGGCACACCAGGCCATGGTGGCGCACACGGCATAACAGTCGCTGGCTGCGCTTGTTTCGCCCCCGTCTAGCACTTCTGGCGCTACGACTTCGGCCAGAGGGTGCAGCGTCTCAAACCCAGGGTGCTCGGCGGCCATGGCCTGGCCCCGTGCCGCTGCCACCAGCGCGGGCAAGCCGGCGTGCACCAGCCGCAGCGGAGGCAAATCCTCCTGGCCGGGTGGACACAAGACTAAGAAATCCGGGCCGATCATCCCCAACGCGACGCCACAGCTCTGGGCGTGCTGCATCGCCCGCAGCAAGTCGCGGCACAGCGTCGCCACCGCAAGCTCGCTCAGCCGCCCCGCCTTGCCGACCACAGAGGCCAGCGCAGAGCCTCGCGGCGCCGCCAGCTCTACGCGAATCGCTCGATCCATGCCCAGATCAGACACCGCCTCCACCGCGGCGATCGCCACAAGCGCCGGATGGGCCAGCCGCCGCCGCCGATCCGCCACGGCCAGCGCCGCTTCCATGGTCAGATCGCCAACCCGCACCTGCTCTACCAGCCGCGGCGACTCGCCCAGCCCCGCATCGCGCAAGCTGATTTGCCCCCACGCCGCGGATCGCAGCAAGCGGTCGCTGGCCACCGCGCGGCGGACCGGACTCACCTGCCCGCCCCAAGCGAGCGCAAGACGGCCTCCACGATCATGGCCTCTTCCGCAGTGCCATTGCCGTTCGCGACCGGCTCAGGAGGCGGGCAGGTGTGGCCTTCGCAGCGATAGGGCGGCGCAACTGGCCGCGCGAGTTGAAACAGCCGGTCGACTTCGCTCGAGGCGATCGGCGCAGCCCCGCCCATCATCTTGACCATGCAGTAGATGTGCGCGGTGTGCTCCAGCGCATCCAAACGCGCCTGAGCGGTGTCGAGGTCCACCCCCAGGGTCACAGAGCCGTGGCGCGGCATGATCACGCAGTCGTAGCACGCCAAGTAGTCGCTGAGCACCGCAGGCACTTCCGCGGTCGTGGGCGTAGTGTACGGGGCGGTCGCGATCTGCCCGACGGCAAAAACCACCTCTGATACCAGGGTTTCAGAGAGTTTCCCCCCGGCGAGCGTGTAGGCAATCGCCATCGGCGGGTGGGCGTGAATCACCGCACCGATCTCCGGTCGCCGCCGATACGCAGCCAAATGCAAGCCAATTTCGCTGGACGGCTTGAGGATCTTGCCGCTGCGGTTGCGCTGGGGCCCGCCCACCAGCTGGCCGGCGCCGTCAACAATCACCACATCGCTCGGCTCCAAGCGGCCTTTGTGAACGCCCGACGGCGTGGTGGCAAAGCGATCGCCGCCCAGCCGCACGCTCAAGTTGCCGTCGCTGGCACCAGAGAGCTTGCGTGCGTAGATTTCACGCGCCACATCGGCGATTTGCCGGCGCGCCGTGCGTTCGTCGATCCATGCGGAGCCCACTGTTCCCCCGTTTGCCGGTTGGCCAGCCGGTCTCAGCGATCGTTGTCGAGCCTTTTGGCGTCAAACTTTTTGCCGTCGATCTTCCACGTGGGCAACAGGCAGAATCCCGCGATGAGGTATTTCTTGTCGCACGCGCGGGCCATGGGGATGTCGTAGCCGGCGGACTTGTCATCGCCGGGCCGCCGCACGCGCACCCGGGCATTCTCCAGATCGTCTTTTTCTGTCGAGACGATGTTCTCTGTGGTCAAGTAGTAGTACGGGTGCCTAGGCGAGCGGGCCATGTCCTCGCCCTTGGCCAGCGACAGCGCCGCGCCAACCAAAGGCCGCGAATCCTCGGTAAATCCATCCAGAAAAGCCTTTTCATCGCCCAGCATGGCCGCCGCTGCAGTGCGCAGAAGCGCCGTCTCGGGCTGCTCGTCGTAGAGAAGCTTCCAAGCGAGCGCGAGGCCGGCGATCAGCAGCACCAGCACCAGGAGGGCGATCAGAACCTTCTTCAATGCGGACCTCCAGCCCCGGCGCGCGCCGTGCCGACCTCAGCGGGTCTTGATGGCCTGGGCAAAACTGTCCATCTCCAACAGGTCGATCTTCCAGCGCCCTTGCACCAGCACCATCGGGACATCCACCTGACTTTTTGCCGACTTGCCCTTGACCTTGACCACGGCTGTCGTGTCGCTGGTCTCTTCCACCTTGACGATTTCGCCAGCCGGCAAGACCGACGGCGGCGGCTTGCAGGTGACAAACACCTTGAACTGCCCAGAAGAGGTCTTTTCGACCTCTGGCGCGGCGTTGATCAGCCCGGCAGCCCGCGGTTCGACGAACTTGGCCAGCTCTGCCAAGGCGTCGTTGAGGCGATCCTTGTTGCCGCAGGAGGTCTTGTTGACCTCGGCCAGCGCGTCGCGGGCGTTGAGCAGCACAAGCTCAGGGGAATCGCGGCAACCGGCCAGCAGCAGCAGCGCGGCGATCACCCAGCCCACAGGCCGGCGGGAGCGAATCAGGTTGGGTAGAGACAGCGGCATGCGGCGTCAAGTCGCACGCTTTGCCCCGTTTCGTCAAGGACCGCACCGCCTCAGCGCCGCTTCGATCCAAGCCGTTTGCACACACCAGTTGATGATCACGATGCTTTTCGCCCGTACACTTCTTGGAAATCGGAGCCCCCGCCGCCTTGAAGTGATCGACGGGGCCGACGAGCCGCGCTATCCTCGCCGCAACAGGAGCGCACCGTGGATTTTCTTGCTTCCCTTGAGCAATTCCCTGATTCAACTGAGGCTGCCGCCACAGGAGCTGTGCCTGAGGCGCCTGGAGCCCCTGGGCGTGCGCCGCGGCCGACGCGCAAAGCCAAGGGTGCCGCCTCCGCTTCTACCGGCCCAGGCCTGCCCGCAGTGCGCGTGTCCACGGCGAATCCAAGTCCGCACAGCGCTGCGCGATTTGTGGCGATCGCCGGCAATATCGGCGCAGGCAAGTCGACCCTGACGGGCTTCTTGGAGTCCAACTTCCAGATCAAGCCGTTCTATGAGCCCAACGATGCCAATCCCTACTTGACTGATTTCTATGGGGATATGCGCGCATGGGGCTTCCATTCGCAGATGTACTTTCTGTCCGCCAAGTTCCGCGCCCACCTGGAATTGGCCCGGCGCCTGGGCGAAGAGCCCGCGGTGACCTTTGTGCAAGACCGCACGATCTATGAAGATGCCGAGATCTTTGCCCGCACCCTGCACACGCGAGG
The DNA here is from genome assembly GCA_044347905.1 of Myxococcota bacterium. Taxonomy (GTDB): domain Bacteria; phylum Myxococcota_A; class UBA9042; order UBA9042; family UBA9042; genus SXRM01. The sequence continues at coordinate 3,025 of JBIKTV010000064.1, read as the reverse complement.
CATCCTGTCCGACCGCGATTTTGCCACCTACGATTCGATGTACCGCGGCATTCGCGATGCCCTGCCCCGCCCGGACCTGTTGATCTACTTGCGCTGTTCGCTGCGGGGCCTGCAGAGGCGAATCAAGCTGCGCGGCAGACCGGAAGAGCAAGCGATGGACCCGCGCTACCTCAAAGCCCTGCAAGATGCCTACGATGCTTGGTTCGCCAGCTACGATCTGGGGCCAACTGTGGTGATCGAGACAGAAAACCTCGACTACCTGCAGAACATTGTCGACCGCATCGATCTCGTGGACGCCCTGGGCCGCCTGCTCAAGCGCTGAGCGGATGTGAAAGAGCGGCCGCTCCCAGCCCTCAAGCTCACAAACATCAATATTGTCAACAGGTTCTCCCTGCAATCCTGCTTCTTTTCAAGAGCACTGAGGCAGCGGCTCTGTCGCAAGCCGATCGCTGCGCCGCGCTTCCCGCATCCGTCGGTACGCCGTACACTCCTGGCCGCGCTGGGCCAACGGGGCCCGCCACCGCTTCCTCTCTGCGCCGCGAGGGCCCATGCCCTACTCCATCCATCAACGCCCCCAGCTACTCAGCCGCCTGCGCACGGAGGTGTTTGACCTCCTGGTCGTCGGCGGCGGCATTACCGGGGCCGGCATCGCCCGCGACGCTGCCCTGCGCGGCCTCAAGGTCGCCCTGGTAGAGCGCGGCGATTTCTCCATCGGCACGTCATCGCGCTCGACCAAGCTCATCCACGGCGGCTTGCGCTACCTGGAGATGGGCGATGTGGGCCTGGTGTTTGAAGCCGTCAGGGAACGCCAGCGATTAATGCTACTTGCCCCGCACCTTGCACGCCCCCAGTCCTTTGTGTTGCCGGTGCAAAAGCACGTCAAGCACTCCGTTTTGATGCTCGATATCGGCCTGACTGTTTACGATTTTCTGGCCTCGTTTGCAGGGGTTATGCACCACCGCGCCGTGCGCACCAAGGCCCTCTTGCGCATGGAGCCGCGGCTGCGGGCAGAAGGGCTGTCTGGCGGCGTGCGCTACTTTGACGCCACGACCAACGACACGCGCCTGGTGCTCGCCAACATCCGCGGCGCGGTCGAGGCAGGCGCGGTGGCGCTGTCGCGGGTGAGCTTTGTGGAGCCGCGGCTCAAAGAGAACAAGCTCAAGGGCGCGACCGTGCGCGATGAGCTGACCGGCGAGCTCATGCCCGTGGCCACCCAGGTCGTCATCGCCGCGGCGGGGCCCTGGACCGACGAGTTCATGGGGCGGTGGAAGGGCAGTGCGTCGATGCCGGCTCTGCGCCCCTCCAAGGGCGTGCACGTGGTTGTGCCGCGGGCGCGGCTGCCGCTGACCCACGCGGTGACCATGACCTCGCCGCTGGATGGCCGGGTGGTCTTTGCGCTGCCGTGGCCCCACGCGACCGTCCTGGGCACCACGGACACGGCTTACGATGGGCCGCTGGACGAGCCGGGCTGCACCTGGGACGACGCGCACTACTTGGTCGAGACCGCCAACGGCTGCCTCAGCCCGGTCGGTGACCCGCTGACCGTCAGCGATATCGTCTCCACCTGGTCCGGCATTCGCCCGCTAGTGGCCCAAACTGGGGCGAGCGTCTACAAGACCTCGCGCGAGCACATCATCACCACGGATCCCCGCGGCCTGGTGGCCATTGCTGGCGGCAAGCTGACGACTTACCGCGTCATGGCCGAGCAGACAGTGGACGAGGCCATCAAGTTGCTCCCTGCGACCCGCGCCGCCGAGCTGAAGCCGCCGAGCACCCAGACCCTGCCGTTGCCCGGCGCCACAAACTTTGCCAGCAAGCAGCGGCCGTTGCAGCAGGTGGCTCTTGATCTCACCGCCGCCGGTGTCGACAAAGACTGGGCCCAGCACTTGGCCGACAACTACGGCAGCGATGCTCCGCAAGTGGTCGAAAATTGCCGCACCATTGACCAGGGCATGGACCTGGCGATCCCAGAATTACCTTGGCGCATTGGAGAGTTGGCCTGGCTGACCCGCGAAGAGATGGCCCTCGACCTGGTGGATCTCTGTGTTCGCCGCACCCAGCTTTACTACAGCGCCGGAGACGCGCTCATCGCCCATGCGCCGCGCTTGGCGAATTTGCTCGCCCAATGGTGCGATTGGCCGGCGGAACGCACTCGCGGTTTGGCCGATCAGTTGGTAGACTACATCGTCAACCACCGCGTCGCTGCGCGCGAGATTGCCGATGCCGCGTAGCCGTCCCCAAGGCCCCGCCCCGATCGCCGTACGCCCTTTTGGGCCCGCGGATGGCTTGGCCGTGGCCGCGAAACCAGGCGATCTGCCCCAGCCGGCGGTTCTGCCCGAGCCAGCGCCTGCGCGGAGTCTGGGCCCTACCCTGCCGCCGCTCAACCAAGTCGCGTACATTTGCGATCGCGCCAGTGCCCTGGTCCGCGACCTGCTGCGCCAGCCGATCGACCGGTGGGACAAGCACGACCAGTCGCCCGTGACCACCATCGATCTTACGGTGGACGCTTTTCTGCACAAGGAGTTGCGCGCCCTCATGCCCGAGGCCGGCTGGCTCTCTGAAGAGACGGCCGACAACCCCGATCGCCTCACCCAGCGCTGGCTTTGGGTCGTCGACCCGATCGACGGCACCCGCTCGCTCATCGCCGGCAAGCCAGAATTCGTTGTTTCCATTGCTCTTGTTGAGACTGGCGTCGGTCCGCACATGGGGGTCATCGGCAATCCGTCGACGGGAGAATTGTGGAGCGCGCAGGTCGGCGCTGGGGCTTTTGACCGCGACGGCAAGCGCTTGCAGGTGCGGCAGACTTGGAGTCCGGACGACGCCCGGCTGCTGGTTTCGCGCTCAGACATGCGCCAGTCGCTCTGGGAGGGCGTTGCGTCTGAAGCACACCTCAAGAAAGTCGGCAGCTTGGCCTACAAAATGGCCTTGGTCGCGAGCGGTCTGTATGACGGCCACGCCACGCCGACGCCGCGATCGGAGTGGGACGCCGCGGCAGGCGCCGTGCTGCTGGCTGAGGCCGGCGGAA
>JBIKTV010000342.1:0-6337 GCA_044347905.1 Myxococcota bacterium | reverse complement strand
TCTACCGCCTCAGCGCCCTGGTGGATCTGGCCGATGCGCCCGAGCTGCGCTATCCGACCTATGTGCCGCGGATTCCCAGGGCGCTCCAGGGGAAATTGTCAGAGGCCAAGGGCGGCGAACAGAGGCCAGCGGACGGCAAGAGCCCGCTGTTGCAGGTGCTGCGCCAGGGCCCGGTGCTGCTGCACCACCCCTACGACTCGGGGATGCCGGTGGTCGAGCTGGTGCGCCAGGCGGCCCGCGATCCGGATGTGCTGGCGATCAAGCAGACGCTGTACCGCGCCGGCGCGTCATCGCCGTTTGTCCAGGCGCTGGTTGAAGCGGCGCGGCTGGGCAAGGATGTCACCGCGGTGGTGGAACTGCGCGCGCGCTTTGATGAAGCCGCCAACATCACCTTGGCGACAGAGCTGCAAGAGGCCGGCGCCAATGTGGTTTACGGCGTGGTGGGCCACAAAACCCACGCCAAGCTGATCCTGATTGTCCGCCGCGAGGACGGCCACCTGCGCCGCTATGTGCATCTGGGCACCGGCAATTATCACCCCGTGGCGGCGCGCTCCTATACCGATATCGGCTTGCTCAGCGCCGATCCGCAGTTGGCCGAGGATGTGCACCAGGTATTCCAGTCTTTGACCGGGCTGGGGGCGGCGCGGCCGCTGCAAAAGCTCTGGCAGTCGCCCTTTACGCTGCGGCAAAAGCTGCTGGCGGGCATTGAGGCCGAGGCCGAAGCGGCTCGCCAAGGTAAACCTGCGCGGATCCTGGCAAAAATGAATGCGCTGACAGAAGCCCAGGTGATCGCTGCGCTTTGCCGCGCCTCCCAGGCCGGGGTGGAGATCGATCTGCTGGTCCGCGGCATCTGTGCCCTGCGCCCCGGGGTGCCGGGATGGTCAGAGCGGATTCGCGTGCGCTCGATCGTGGGGCGCTATCTGGAGCACGCCAGGGTGTGGTGGTTTGGCAGTCAGGACAAGCTGTTCTGCGCCAGCGCTGACTGGATGGAGCGCAATCTGCACCGCCGCGTAGAAGTCGCCTTTCCGATTGACGACCCGGAGATGGCGCGGCGAGTGAGGCTGGAGTGCCTGGAGGCGCCGCTCAATGACACGGCGGGCAGCTGGCTGCTGGGGGCGGACGGTCAGTGGACTTGCCTGCGGCAAAACAGCCAGGGCGAGCACTTTTCCGTGCAAAACGCATTAATGAGTGGCGGGTTATATTCCAGTGCTTCCGACAATCTGGCGCCCATCTAGGCGTCACGCGACCGCCCCTACGGCACCGCGCGAACCGCCAGGGTCAGGCCCAGAATCGCCAGCTCCTCGCGCTCGCGCTCTAGGTCGGCGATCAGCAGCGGGTGGTCGTCCAGCCAGCGCTGCGGGCAGCCCAGGGTCAGGGTCTGGCGATCCAGCTCCAGGGTCAGCGCCGGCAAGGGCCGCGACGAGCGCGATCGGTTCAGCAGCACCGCCAGGCGCAGCAGAATCGCCAAGCGCAAGGTCGTCTCCGATCGCAGCGGCGGCAGATCGCGAAAAAGCGCAGCCAGCTTGCGGCGGTGGACGCGGATCAGCTCTGCAATGGCCGACTGCTCGCCCTGAGAAAACCCCGGCATGTCGCAGTTGGCCACCAAGTAGGCGCCGTGTTTGTGGTAGCCGCTCCAGGCGACGGCCAGGCCCACCTCATGCAACCGCGCTGCCCAGCTGAGCAATTGCCGCGGCTGATCGCCCTGCAGCCCCCAGCTCTGAGCCACTTGGCGCAAGAGCCCGCTGGCGGTGCGCTCGACCCGCCCGGCCTGCTCCACGTCGGCGTGCCAGCGCGCGGCGATTGCCCCAATCGTGCGGTCGCGCAGGTCTTCATGGCGCATGCGCCCCAGCAGGTCGTAGAGCAGGCCCTCGCGCAGCGCCCCGCCGGAGACCTCCATGCGCTGGATCTGCAGGGTCTCAAACAGCGCCGTCAGAATCGCCACGCCCGCCGCGAACACTGCAGTGCGGTCGGGCCGCAGCCCTGCGAGGCTCAGCTTGGTCACCCGCCCCGCCTGAATCAGGGCTTTCTTGAGCTTGTCGAGCCCCGTCAAGGTGATCGCTTTGCCCCAGCCGTTGTCGCGCAGCACCTGCGCCACCGCCTCGATCGTGCCAGAGGAGCCGACGGCCGAGTCCCAGCCAATCCGCCGGTAGCGGCGCTCCATCGGCTGCAGCTCCAGCTTGGCGGCGGTCTCCGCGGCGCGAAACGCCTCCTTCTTGAGCTCGCCATCGGCAAAAAACTGTTGGGTATAGCTGACGCAGCCCATGTCCAGGCTGTCGGCCAGCACGGGTTCGTAGCGCTCGCCGATGATGCACTCGGTCGATCCGCCGCCGATGTCGATCACCAGCCGCGGCCCCGGCTCGTCCGAAACGGAGTGGGCCACGCCCAGGTAGACCAGCCGCGCCTCTTCGCGCCCAGAGACGATCTCAATCGGGTGGCCCAGCTGACGGCGAGCCCGCTCCAGAAAATCCCCTGCATTCTTGGCCTTGCGCAGCGTGCTGGTGCCCACGGCCCTCACCGCCCCCGGCGGAAGGTCGCGCAGCCGCTGGCCAAATAGATCCAGCGCGGTCAGCGCCCTGGCCTGGGCCTCTTCTGCCAGCCGCAGATCAGCGCCCAAGCCGGCGGCCAACCGGACACTTTCTCTCAACCGATCGACTACTTGCAGTTCGCCATGCACCACCCGGGCGATCACGAGGTGAAAGCTGTTGGACCCCAAGTCGACCGCGCCCAGGGTATCAAAGGCAATCTCAGCCATGCACAAACCTCTTGGCTCAGTCTACACTGCCCGGGGCGCGGCCACACGCCCCAACGGATGGATATGGCGACTTGGGTCATCGGCGATATTCAAGGCTGTCTACAGCCGCTGCAGCGCCTGCTAGAGGCCATTGCCTTTGATCCGCAAAAGGATCACCTGTGGCTGGCAGGCGATACCGTCAACCGCGGCCCCGATTCGCTGGGGGTGCTGCGTTGGGCGGTGGATATGGAAAAGCGCTTTCCCGGTCGGCTGATCGCCGTGCTGGGCAACCACGATCTGCACCTGCTCTGCCGTGCGGAAGGGCTGGCGGCGGCCAAGCGCCGCGACACGCTAGACGCCGTTCTGAGCGCCCCCGATCGCGACGAGCTGATCGCATGGCTGCGCCGCCAGCCGCTGGTGCACCAGCAAACCTTTGAGGGGCTGGGCCAAGTGACCCTGCTGCACGCCGGGGTGCTGCCGCACTGGTCGCTCGCTTGGGTAGCACAGCAAGCCCGCTACACAGAAGCGCTTTTGCGTTCACCGCGCCGACGCGAGCTGCTCCGGGTGTTGGTGGATCCCAGCCAAGCCGTGCCGATGGCGGTGAGGGTGGCCGCCGAATTCACTGGGATGGTCACGCGGTTGCGCTGCGTCGATGCCCAGGGCCGGGCGGTGGCCGACTTCTCTGGGCCGCTGGAACAATTGCCCGCGGGCGCGCAGGCGTGGTTTGAGGTGCCGGGGCGGGTGAGCCGCGGGCAGTGGATTGTCTTTGGCCACTGGGCGGCGCTGGGGATGCGCCAGGGCGTGGACTGGATCGCCACCGACGCCGGCTGCGTGTGGGGCCAGGCCCTGGCCGCCGTGCGCCTGGAAGACCGCCATGTGGTGCAGGTGCCCGCGTAAAGCCTGGGATGATTCAGGCTTCTGCCTTTCGGCTCGGCCTATTCGTTTCGACTCCGCCTATTCAGTGCGGCCCAGGCGCCGGAGCACTTTGGGCTCATAGACCCCCACCAGCTTGGCCAACGGCTGGCCCGTGCGAAGCTGCAGAATCAGCAGCCCGGCTTTCTTGAGGCTGGTGATGGGGTTAGGCAGGCCCAGCAGCGCTGCGCTCAGCAGATCTACGTCTGGCGAGTGGCCGATGACCATCACGCCGTCGTCGGGCAGGCGCCTCAGTCCCTCGATCAACTCGGAAAAGTCGGCGCCGGGCGCTAAGCCGGTGTGGGTCTCCAGAGAAAACCGCGGCACCCCAAGCACTTCTGACGCCAGCTGCGCCGTCTGGGTGCAGCGGAGCAACGGGCTCGCGACCACGCGATCGACCACCGCGCCAAAGGAGATCAGCCCTTGCAGCGCCGCGCGGGTGCGCTCGACGCCTTCAGCGGTCAACGGGCGATCGCCGTCTTCGGCCGGGGCTCCGGGGTCATCGCTGCCAATCGCGATGCCGTGACGCATGATGTAGAGGCGCATGGGGGACTCGTGCCCACACCGCGGGCGGGCGGAGAATGGCAAAAGATCCGCCCGGGATCAATGGCTGGCCCTTGCGGCGAGGGGCCGTGCCGACGGGAAAGCCCCTGGACTGCCCGCCCGCCACTGGGCCACGCGCCCCAAATGGTCAATGAATCTTGCGTTTGCTCTGGCCAGGCCTAGACTGAGGGAGCATGGGCTTTGACCTCCCGCCGCTAGCTGCAGCAATTCCCCTGGCGCCCGCCGCCGATGGGCTTGGCGCCGTTGAGGCCAATCCGATGGAGCTGAGCCCCGTTGAGCCCGTCGCTGCTGAGGCCGTCGCTGTTGAACCCCTTGCTGTTGAACCCCTTGCGGTCGCGGCCTTTTTTGCAGAGAACGCGGCGCCAGCCATTTCTCCGGAGACTTGGGGGCTCGCGCCGCCGCGGCTCGACTGGCGCATCGGTCCGGTCCCCGCGGTGCGCCGCGCCCTGAGCGAGCTAGCGGAGCGGGCGGCTGCCATCGCCGCCGCAGCGTCTGCGGAGCCCCACAAGGCCGTTCACGCCCAGCGCCGCGCCCTGCGCCGTGGCCGGGCCCTGTTGCGCCTCCTGGGCCCCTGCATGGCCGCTGCACAGGCCAAGGACTGGCTTGGCCGTTTGGGCGAGGCGTCGCGGCAGCTGGGGGTCTTTCGCGACGCCGATGTGCTGCCGGCGGCGCTCCGCCTGCTGGGCAACGCTGATCGCGACGCGGTCGCCCAGTTGCGCGAGCAGTTGAGTGCGGACCGCGATGCGGCCCGCGCCGACCCCAATGCAATTCTTCAAGTCCGCAGCACTGCAGATGTCCTGCTCTCCGTGGCGCTAGAGGCCCAGGGCGCAGAGCTGGAATTGAGCCCGCCCAAGCTCGCCCGCAGTCTGCAAGCGTCGATGCGCCGCGCCCGCGCCCTGGCCCGCCAGGCCAACAAACACCCGCGCCCAGAGGCCGTGCACGAATTGCGCAAGCGGGCCAAGGATTTGCGTCATCAGCTGGAGTGGTTGGGGGTGCGGAGCGGCGACGAAGCTCTGGACGGGCTGGTGGACTGGCTGGGCGATCTTGGCGAAGTCGCCGACCTGCTGGCGCTGCAGGCCTGGCTCAAAGAGCGCAGCTCGCGCACGCCGCAGCGAGGCGAGATTCTGCTGGCGCTGCGCCTGAGCAAGGCGAAGAGAGCCCGGCGCTGCCTGCGCGATGCCAAGGTCGCCCTGCCCGGCCATGCCAAGCGGCGCGCGCGGGCCATCGTGGTCGCCGCCCTGGCCCGGGAATTGCCGGCGTAGAGGTCTCCCTACGCGCTTTGCGTGGCCCTAACTCAGCATCTGCAAAGGCAAACCCAGCTTGGAGATCTGCTCGCGGTCCCAAGGCTCTAGGTCATCGAGCCCCGCGATGTAGCGGCGCTGCTTGTTCTGGATCGGGTTGCGCACGCTCAGAATCTCCGGGCCGGACGCCAGAATCACCTTGCGGTACTGGGGCAGCTTGGACGATCCCAGCGTCGACGCATAGTGCTTAAAGATGTTCTGCACTTGGCCCAATTCTCCGCAGAGCCGCAGAAAATGCTCCACCGTCTCGCTTTTGCTCAGCTGCTTGGGCTGGTGGCACAGGGTATAGCCGTCGTAGTCGCGGCTACAACTCCCCGGCAAAAGGCGGTTTTCTGCCTTGTACTGAGCGTAAATCGGCGTCTCTGGATACGGGCAGACAATGCCAAAGAAGGTGATGGAGAAGTAGCGCAGATCCGCCAGCACTTCGGGCAACTTGCGCAGGTATTGTTCCGTGTCGCCGTCGGAGCCGACCAGCAGGCCAAACGACAACAGAATCCCATTGTTGAATGCGCGGCGGATCACCTCGTCGACTTCGCCGATCTTGTTTTGGCCCTTCTTAAAGCTGGTGATCGACTCGGGATTGAGCGATTCAAGGCCGGTGTAGATGTAGCGACAGCCCGCTTGGGCCATCAGCCGCACCAACTCTTCATCGCGCAGGATGTTGAAGGTGAGCGCACAACCCCAGATGCGCTTCTTGGGGATTAGCGCCAGGCAGAGCTCGCGGAGGTACTTGGGACTGCCGCCCAGGTTATTATCCAGGAAAATAAAGGTGTTATCAAAGACGCCAAACCAGTTCTTGTTCCAGGTCATGCGCGTCTCGATCTCGTCG
>JBIKTV010000341.1:0-6341 GCA_044347905.1 Myxococcota bacterium | reverse complement strand
TGGGCCGTGGAGCAGCGCATCGTCGGTGTGGTCGAAACGCTGCGCCGCGATCTGAAAATCCCCTTGGCGATCAAGCTGTCGCCCTACTTCTCTTCGCTGGCGCATTTTGCCGGTGAGCTGGAGGGCGCGGGCGCCAATGGCCTGGTGCTGTTCAACCGCTTCTACCAGCCCGATATCGATATCGAAGAGCTGGAGGTCAAGCCGTCGCTGCACCTGTCGGATTCGTCTGAGCTGCTGTTGCGCCTGCACTGGCTGGCGATTTTGTCGGGCCACCACAAGCTCGATCTCATCGCCTCGGGCGGCGTTCACACCACCAGTGACGTGGTCAAGGCCTTGATGTCTGGGGCAAATGCCGTGCAGGTCGTCTCGGCGCTGCTCAAGCGCGGTCCCAGCTACCTGGCCACGCTGCGCCACGGCCTGGAGCACTGGATGGAAGAGCACGGCTACGAGTCGCTCAGCGACATGGTCGGCTCGATGAACCTGGTGCGCTGCCCCGATCCGGCGGCCTTTGAGCGCGGCAACTACATGCGCGTGCTGCAGAGCTGGAAGGGCTGAGGCCAACAATCGCAGGGCTGTTCGCCGACGTTCCGGGCGTATCTCAGTGAGTTACGGCTTGGCGGCGAACAGAGCCTTGGCCTTGTCTATCGCGTCGAGCCCGACCACATGGCCAAGCTGCCGCCCCACGGAGTCGTCGGGCCAGATGTGGATGCCGCCAAAGATCCGCGACTGCCCAGCCTGATCGGCCGCGTCAAAGTACGTCGCCCACTGCAGATCGACGTCGGCGCTCGGCCCATTCTCAAAGACCAGATAGTCGCCCTGCTTGGCCTTATACGTGCCCAGGCCGCCGGGGAAATGCGCGGACCCCGTAAAGGCCGCCAGCACCTCGGCCGCCGCGCGCGAGAAAGAGCTGTGGCCGGAGATAAAGCCCGGAAACGCCGGCGTGACAAAGGTCCGCCGCTGATAAGGCAGCCACTCAACCCCGCGCATCCAGGCCACCGGCCCCTCTTCGTTCTTGCGATCGCCCGGCTCGCCAAGCCAGCTGAGCACGGCGATCTGCCCTTTCCACCAGCGCAAATGGTGATGGCGCTGGCCCGGGGCGCTGCTCTCTGCGGTGATCAACTCGATCAGGCCGGCCTGCAGCGGCAGACCCTCGGCGCTGTACCCCGGCAGCTTGGGGTCGCTCGACTGGCCCTTGCCGGCCATGTGCCGCACCAGCGTGATCGGCCGCGGCCCCAGGTAGGCGCGCTTGAGGCCCCAAGCGGTAATCGCCGCGTCGTGCACCGCGCCGCCCAAGGTCAGGTACATCTGCGCGTCCCACGCCAGCCGGTCGACGGCCCCGCCCTGGCCAAAGGGCTTGAGCGCGATGCCCTTGGCCTCCATGTCGTCCGAGGCGGTGTTGGCCAGCACAAACCAGTGGCCGGGGGGCGTCTCAGACTTGGGCCCATCGGCCCAGAACTCCGCCAGCACCCGGGTAAAGTCGCCGCGGGCCACCACGTTGGCGGCATAGGGCTGGCCCGTGACCGGATTGGTCGCTAGGCCCTTGCCGTCGTTGGTCCCCAGGGGGTTGTTGCCATAGGCGCCGGGCGAAATATCCAGCGTCTTGCCGTCTTTGTGATCCAGCTCTGCGGTCTTGCGGATCACCTCGACCACCCAGTCCTTCATCTCGGCGTCGCTCAGGTCCGGCCGATCGGGCCAGTCGTGGACAATCCCCTTGGCGTCGGCCTTGGGCGCAGCAAAGGGCGTCACATAACCCCAGTTCGAGCCGATGTAATTCTGCCGCCCCGACTCCACCAAGATGCCGTTTTGCGTCTCCGCCACCGCCAGGTTCATCTCTTGCCAGATATTTGGATCGACCGCCTGGCTCCCCGGCACGTCCACCAGCAGCGGCGGATTGGCCGGCTTGTATCCGGTGATGTCTTTGTAGTTCTCGGCCTCATTGGCGCCATCTTTAGCAAAGGTATCGATGACTTGCTGGCCGATGCGGTTGCCCAGCGCCACCGGGTCCTGGCCGTTGGTGTGGACGTCTGTGGGGTCGAGCCCCAACACCCCCATGAATTGCCGGTAGCAGTCGGCGCTCACCGTGCCGCCAATCGCCTTTTCGTAGCGGTGGAGCATCACCCGATAGACCGCGTAAGAGATCGCCGTGGTGCGGGCCTTGGCGTCGCCGCTCGGCGGTTTTTCATTGACCAGCAGGCCCTTGCGCAACGGCTCATAAGCCGCCCAAGCGTCGTGCATCGCCAGCGAGGTGTGATACAGGTTGCGGGCATGCACGCCGGGCCGCGGCACATCCCGGCGGATCGAGTCGACCAGCAGCTCATTCCAGCGGCGGGCGATCGACGCGCTCGGCTTGATGTCGACGCGCTCCTTGGGGCACGCGGTCGCCGGCGGCTCCACCCCCGGAATCTCAGGCAGCGCGGTGATTTTCTGCGGCCCGCGGTAGTACAGGGCGCCGTCGTCCAGCGTGGCGGTCAGCACATTGCCGCCCACGGTCCACACGCCGCCCGCCGGATCCACCCACACGGCGTGCAGCGACTGCGGCGGGTCATCCGCCCCCAGATCGAGCTGCTTCCACGTGCCGTTCTTGCGCTGCCACACCGCCCCGCCCGCGCCACACGCCCAGATGGTGCCGTCCGCCGCGACATCGACGCCCTGCAGCAGCGGCGCCTTGCTCGGCCCCATGCGCTTGCCGTCCTTGTCTAGCGCCACGCCGCTGTTGCTGCCGCCGACCACCACCAGATCATCGCCAAAACCCGCCACCGTGAACAGCAATTCGTCCGTCTGCGTGGCGATGCGCGCCCAGACCTTGCCGTCAAAGTGCAGCATCAGGCCATTGCTGCCCACCGCATAGATGTCGCTAGCGCTGCGGCCCCACACCTTAAATAGCGACGGCAGCTGCCCGGTGGAGTCCAGCGGCACATCGTCAGGCAGAGGGAAATCGCTCCAGGCTTTGCCGTCAAAATGCCAGAGAAATCCGTGATGTCCGGCACGTCCGCCCACTGCCCAGATGTCGCTGGCGCTGCTGCCCCACAAGCCGTAGACGGTATGGGCGGCGACGCCGGGGGTGGCCATGCGCGCCAGCTTGGTGCCGTCCCAGCGAAAGATCGTCGATCCCGATCCGGCCATGAACACGTCGGTCGGCGAAAACGCGTGAACCCACCAGAGATCGTTGGTGGTTCCGCTCTCCAGGCGCGTCCAGGCCTTGCCGTCCCAGTGGACAATTGCCCCGGTGCGGCCACCGTCGGAACCCACCGCCCATACGTCGTTCGTCGCCGTGCCGTGGACAGAGAGCAGGGCGCACGGCAGATCCTCCGCCACGGCCTGCCACGGGACGGGCTTTGCGGCCGGCGGCGGCTCAGGACTTGGGCAACCTGCCAGACCCAGAGCGGCAATTGCCAAGGCCACCCGCGATGCCAAGCTCACGCCCAAAGACTTCCGTGTCCCGCCGATCATACCGCCCCCGCGCGGCCCGGGCCGCCAAGTAAGAGAATCCTCATCGTCGCCAATCCTCCGCCCACTTGCAAGCTGTTCCCGGCCCCTTCGCTGCAACAGCCTGGATTGCTTGACGCTTAGCCCTCGCCGGCCGGTTGACGCTCGCCGATCCGCAGCGTAGTCTCGCAGATGAGCGGCAGCGCCAAAACCAGGGCAGGGCGGCGGCACGCCAGCGCCTTGGCCTTGGCCCATCGCCCTCCCAGCTAAAGATCAGCCGACGCGGAGCAGCCCGTGACTCAGACAGCGACGCAGCTAGCCCAGAACGACAACCCGGCCTCCGACGCGCGCATCGCCACCGGCATGCAGGCCCAGGGAATTCCGGGAAACGCCAAGAACTACATCATTGTCGGCGGTGAACCGCTGGTGCTGGAGGGCGCCAACTGCGTCACCTACCGCGACGATCCGGCCTGGGACTTCATGAGCGCGATCGGCCCCGACGGCCCGCTGGTCGAACCGCGGCGCTCCAAGGGCAAAATCCTCGCCACCGTGGAGGAATGCGCCGACATCGTCCGCGGCATCCTGATCCACTCCGACATCACCGCCGACGCCGCCGGCTGCTACCGGGTGCTGCGCGGCCGCGGCTTGTCGACACACTTTATGATCGACTGGAACGGCGTCATCTATCAGGGCACCGATCCGCTCATGAATGCGGCCCACGGCGGCGGCTCAGAAAACACGGTTCAAGACGCGAACTTGCACACCATCGGCGTGGACATCAACTGCATGCTGGTCAAGGTCACCGGCAACAGCCCGCCCACGGGTTCCAAGGGCAAGCGGCGGATCTTTGAGGCGACGATCAACGGCGAGCCGTGGCGCTCGATCGGCTACACGGATCCGCAGTACGACGCGCTGGTCAAGCTGATCCGCGGCCTCAAGCAGCGTTTTCCCAAGATCGCTTTGATGCCGCCCATCGGCCCAGATCGCAAAACCCTGATGGAGCAAACGGAAATTGACTTTGAGAAGTGCGGCATCTTTGGCCACTTCCACATCAACGCCCAGAAGATCGACCCCGGGCCCGGCTTTGAGTGGGAGCGCTTGGTCGCCGATCTCAACCGCCAGGCCAACAGCTTTCCGGCGATTCTGGAGCGGGCGGCGGACGGAAAAGCCAAGAATATCGACACGGTCTACAATGAGCCGGAGGTCAACAAGCTCGCGGAGACGTACTTTCGCAACACGGAGGACGGCGTCGGCGGCGTGACGGGCGGCTACTTTCCCGTGGGTGCTTCAGGGCAATGGCACGGCGGCATTCACCTGCACTTGCCCAAGGGCACGCCGGTGCTGGCGATGTTCCCGGGCCAGGTGGTGGCGGCCAAGACCAGCCGCCCCGACCGCCTCGATCCCGCCCTGGGGTCCAACAACTTTGTGCTGCTGCGCCATGAGATCCCGATCGACGAGTCCGATCCGGCCAGCAGAAAATTCCGCTTCTGGTCTCTGTATATGCACCTGCACGCCTTTGACGCGAGCATCGACAAGACCGAAGTCCAGGCCGAGATCGACAACCCCAAGCTCAGCGACGAAGACCGGGCGATCATCGCCCCCGACTGGGTGCACTGGCTGCGCTTGGCCCTGGCCGGCATCAAACCAGAAGACGAAGCTGCGGGTCTCGCCGCACCTGCCCCTGCAGATCCAAAGCCTAAAGCTGCAAAAGCCAAGAAGAAAGCTGGCAAGGATGCCGGCGCCAAGGCCAAGGGCAAGGACGCAGAGGGCGAAGACGACGGCAGCGAAGAGAAGGTCGCTGAGGACGAGACGCTCTTCCTGGACATCGGCAAGAACCTAGAAGCGTTGCAAAACGAGCAGGTTGCGCTGATTGAGGACCGATATCCCGTCTGGGTCAAGGTCGGCGATCGCATTGGCCGCGCCGGCGAGTTTGGCGATATCGACAACAAAAGCCCGCTGGTCCATCTAGAAGTGTTTGGCGACGCCAGCTACAAAGAGTTCGTCGATCTGCTGGGTGACCACGCGCCCTACTGGTTTGAGGCCAATCCGGACCCGTCTGACGACATCCAGTGCGACGACGACGAGATCCTGCGCACCATGCTCCCGGAAGTGAGTGGGCGTATTAAGCGTAAACTCAAAGACTTCCTTGATGCGGGCCGGCGCATCTCCGGCGATCAGATCGTCGACTTCTACAAGACCATGCCCGGCGACAACCCCGCGGTTGAGCGCATGCGCAAGGCGATCACCTTTCACGTCAGCGAGTGGAGCGATCAGGTCGACTGGTTCAAATCGCTTTCCAAAGCGCAGGATTGGGATGGCCGGACCAAAGACATCACCGCGCTGCTCAAGGACAGCCGGCAAGGTTGGTCCAATCGCTTGTTTGCGCAGCAGATTCGCCGGCAGCTGCCCTACATCTGGCTGACCAAGGATGTCGCCCAGCACATCGGCTTTGGCGGTGCTAAGGGCGAGTGGGACGGCCATGTGTTCCACTTCCACCCCATCAACTTCCTGATTTGGCTGACTTTCCGCTTTGGCACCAACAAGATGAAGGTCCGGGCCACCGCCGACCGCATGAGCGAGGCCAAGCAGAAGGAATACCGCAAGAAGCAGGAAGCGGCAGAGAAAGAGCAGCGCGAACGCGGCGAGCTCGAGTTTGGCGAGGACTCAATTCCCGGGGCCGGGGGCGATCTTCAGCCGCCGGGGGACATCTTGCGCGACCTTTTTGAGGCGCCGCGCCAGCCCTACGAGTGGAAACTCCGCGACGACGGCGGGTTGTAGCGGAGTTTGGACCGCAGTGGCAGTGCGCGTCTGAACCTGATCACGCCCCCACCGGCAAAACCCCGCCCCGCAGCCCGCCCCAAGCAGCGCTCCGACGATGTTACCAACTTGACACAATCGCCTTGGGCTCGCATACT
>JBIKTV010000063.1:0-18915 GCA_044347905.1 Myxococcota bacterium | reverse complement strand
CCTTGATAGCTGCTTGCAGCCGGGCAATCTGATCGCGGGCCTGCTGGGCTTCGCGCGGCTCCACATCGGTCGAGGTCGACTGCAGCTCTGCGTGGCACGCCTGCCGCTCCGCATCGCTCGGCAGCTCGTCGCAGATCCGCTGGTCATTCTTGCGGAAATCGGCGTTGCGCCCGGCGATGAACCTCAGCACCTCTCGGTAATTCCCCAAAGCTCTCAGGACATGGCCGCGCTGTTCCTGAATTTCCGCTAGCTGCATCAGGTATTTGGCCATGTGCAGCGGTTTGCGCAGCATCGCCGGCAGGTTGGCCGCGTGAAACTCGGCGCGCTCCAGGTCGTTGAGCGGCCCGCGGTACAGCTCCACCAGCCGCGCCGCCGCCGGTTTGTGGTCGTCATAGGCATAGGAGGCGAACACGTAGCTCGTCTCGTAAGTATTGATCATCCTTTCAAGATCCCGGGCCTCAAGCCGCGGGTCCCCCAGCTGACGGTACAGCCGCGCCCGCGTCATCAAGCAGTCGACCAGCGTCGGGTCCTCGCGGTGGTCGCGCTCGTGCCGCTCCAGCAGGGCGATCCCTTGGCGAAGCATGTCGGGCCGGCCATCCTGCTCCAGCAGCATCGCCGCGCGCAAGAGCAGGTTGTCGGCAATTTCCGATTGTGGATCCTGGGCTTCAATCGCCAGCCAGGTGCGGATCGCGGTGTCGCGCTTGCTGGCATCCTGCTCCGCGTGGAGGTACAGGTGGTCCAGGGCCCGCTGGGTCGCCGGTTGGTCGGGCGCGCGAATCAGCAACCAGGTCCAGAGTTTAAGCGCGGCCTCGCTCAGATTCAGCTGGTAGTAGCGCAGCTCCCCCGCGTGAAGGAGGGCGCGGATGCGCATCGGCCGGTCCGCGGCACTTTGGCCCAGCTGGTCGTAACACGCCGCCGCTGCAGCAAATTGCCCGCCTCGAGACTGACTTTCGCACTCCAGCAGCGCCGCCTCGTCGGCATCGCGCGGATCGGCAGTCGCTTGGCGCAGCACGGCAAAACGCTTAGCCGCCAGGTCGTTCTGGCCATCCATGTACAGGCGCTCGGTCCAGTAGAAATCGCGTTCCCACTGCACGCTCTTGGGGTCCGCGGCGCAAGAGGTCAGCGCCAGGGCCGCAACAAGCGCGAACCGCGCCGGGGTATTCCACCGGGTCTTGAGCGGTCGCCAAGCTGTAGAGGGGCGCCAACACATCACCAGGGCAGCGTAACTGAGGCGCTCGCCCGTGTCATCCGCGCGGCAAGTTCGCTAGGCGCTTAAGGCGAAATCTGCACATTGTCCAAGGTCACAGCGACGCCATTGACGCTCGTCTTGGCAAAATTCACCAGGAAGCCGACATACACCTTGCCGCCCGCGGGCAGCGGCCCCACCAGCAGGGACACGTTCAGCGCGCCGCCCGTCAGCTGCACGCTCTGGTACGTCGTCCACTTCTTGCCGTCCACCGACACCTGCACGGCCAGCGTCGCCGACGGCCCGGGGAACACCGGCGGCATGACCGGCGGCAGCACCAAGTTGGCTTGCGCTGTCAGCTTGAGCACTTGCGTCGCCCCCACCTCGAGCTGCGGGGTCACCAGCCGGCCGCTGGTCAACACGCCACTGCTCGAAGGAGCCAAGCTCAACTGCGCATACTTATTGCCATCGGCGCTTGTCTGCAGGCTCCACGGCGCCATCCCCGCATCGGTCGACGAGCTCCAGCCGCCTTCGCCAAAGCTAGACTTGTAGGGGTCAAACTTCTCGCCAAACGGGATCTTCTTGGGTCCACCGTTAGGTGTTGGATCGCAAACGTCGCCCAAGCCGTCAAAATCGGTGTCTTTCTGGTCTTTGTTGGCATTGGCCGGGCAGTTGTCCTTGAGGTCGACAATGGTGTCGTCGTCGTCGTCCGGATCGCAGCTATTGCCCAGGCCGTCGCCGTCGCTGTCCGCACTGAGGGCACCGCCGTCCTTGATGAGCGAGCAATTGTCCTTGACGTCCGGAATGTTGTCTCCATCGTCGTCGGCGTCGCAGGCGTCGCCCTGGCCGTCGCCGTCGCTGTCCGGCACCTTGGTCGCCGTGGAGCCGATGGCCAGGCCGTCGATCCAAACGCCATTGGTGTCATTGGCCACGCCGTCCACGGAATCAAACACCCAGCGCAGGCGAATCCGCTGGCCCTGGTAGGTCGACAGGTCCACCAGCAGCTGATTCCACTGGCCCATCGGCGTGGTGTCGTCCTTGGCCTTTAGCAGCGTCCAGTTGCTGAACGCGCCGCTCTCCGTGGCGATTTCCAGGCTCAGCTTGTCAAAGCCGCTGCCGGCCTCGATGTTCAGCAACTGCCAAGCCGTCAAGGTGATTTTCCCCGTGGGCAGGGCAATCACCGGCGAGCGCGCGCTGCCCTTGACCGCCTGGTTGCCGCCGTTGAAGTTGCCGGTGCTGGGATTGCCAAACCACAGCGCGCCCTTGGGCGTCTTGAACTCGCCGCCTTGCCACACCTGCCAGCCGACGCCGTTCACCCCCGGGTCAAAGCTCCAGCCGCCGTTGTTGCCTTCGTCAAATTGCCAAACCGCTACGCCGCCTTCGTCGATGCTCCCGTTGCAGTTCTCATCCGCGCCGTTGCAGGGCGTATCGATGAGCGCGGGCACGGCAGGGTCTTTGGGCGCGCAGTCCTGCTCGTTGGCAAAGCCGTCGCCGTCCATGTCCGGGTCGCAGGCGTCGCCCTGACTGTCGCCGTCCAGATTCTCTTGGCCTTTGTTCTGCAGCAGCGGGCAGTTGTCGCAGCTGTCGCCCAAGCCGTCCTTGTCCTGGTCGGCGTTGCCTTGGCTGGGCACCGCGGGGCACAAGTCGCAGGCATCGCCGCTGCCGTCCGCGTCGCTGTCCAGCTGGTCCGGGTTGGCGACATCGGCGCAGTTGTCTTTGCCGGTACACGCGCCATCGCCGTCCGGATCCTTGCAGCACGCCGGCGATTGCGACGGGTCGTGGCCGCACACGCCCTTGAGGCAGTAGTCCAAGGTGCACGCGTCGGTGTCGGCGCATTCGGCGTCGGTCGTGCACTTTTGCGGGTTGACGCACTGGCTGCCCACGCACATCGTTCCGGCGCCGCAGCTGCCGCACTGGCCGCCGCAGCCGTCGGGGCCGCACTGTTTGCCGGCGCACTGGGGCGCGCACTGGCAGCTGCCCTGGGTGGTGCAGAACTGCCCGGTCTTGCAGGTGCCGCACTGGCCGCTGCAGCCGTCTGAGCCGCACTGCTTGCCCTCGCATTTGGGCACGCACGGGCAGGCGCCGCAGTCCACCGCGCAGGTGGTGCAGCTCTCGCCCAAGGTGGGCTGGCAGATCAAGTCGCCGCACTTGGCCGGCGGGCAGCAGTCCTTGGCGCACGTTGAGCAGGACTCGCCCGGTTCGCAGCTGCCGTTGCCGCAGGTCGTGGGGCAGACGCCGCAGTCTTTGGGGCACTGCGAGCAGGTTTCGCCCGCCACGCACACGCCATCGCCGCAGACCGCCGGGCACGCGCCGCAGTCTTGCGGGCAGACCTTGCAGGATTCGCCGTCACTGGGCTTGCAGATGCCGTCGCCGCAAGTCTTGGGCTGGACTGCGCAAACGCCGGTAAACGTGCACACCGATCCGGGGCCGCACAGGCCACAGCTTCCGCCGCAGCCGTTGTCGCCGCACTGCTTGCCCGCGCACTGGGGCACGCAAGTCGATCCGCAGCCGCCGCAGCCGCCCTTGCACAGGTCGACGCACTCCGGCCCCCACGCCACCTGGCAGCAGAACGGGTCTTTTTCGCAGACGCACTTCTCGCACGAGCAGCCGTTGCAGGTGGGCAACTGCCAGGCGCTGCAGCCGTCGTTGTTGGGGCACGCGCCGCAGTCTTTGGCGCACAGCAGGCACGTCTCGCCGGGTTCGCACTTGCCGTTGCCGCACTGCGCGGGGCAGGGGCCGCAGTCATTGGGGCAGCTGCTGCAGGATTCGCCCTGGGCTTTGTCGCACAGCTTGTCTCCGCAGACGGGCTTGCACGGCCCGCAGTCCTTGGGGCAGCTGCTGCAGGACTCGCCCGGGCTAAACGGCGTAGGGGGCTCGCATTTGCCGTTGCCGCAAGCGGTCGGGCAGGGGCCGCAGTCGCTGGGGCAGGAGCTGCAAGTCTCCAACATGCCGTTTTCAGACGGGCCGCAGATGCCATCGCCGCAGCCAAACTTGCACGGCCCGCAGTCGGTGCTGCAGGTGTTGCAGGTCTCGCCCGCCGCCGCGTCGCACTTGGCATCGCCGCAGACCGGACCGCAACTGCCGCAGTCGCCTGGGCAAGAGTTGCACGATTCACCGGGGTTGCACACGCCGTTGCCGCACAAGCTCACGCCCGGGCAGCTCTGGCCGCACTCGACACACTGATTGACACAGAGCTGATCCCAAGCCGACTGGCAGCAGAACTGGTCCTTGGAGCACACGCACTCCTGGCATGCGCAGCCGTCGCAGCCCGCGGGGCCCTCTTTGCAGCCATCGCCGCACGCGCCGCAGTCCAAGCTGCAGGTCTTGCACGTCTCGCCCTTGGCCGCGTCGCAGGTCTTGTCGCCGCAAACGGAGCAATTGCCGCAATCTTTGGGGCAGTTGCTGCACGTTTCGCCGGCGCCGCACTGGCCATTGCCGCAGGTGGGCGCGCACTTGCCGCAGTCGTTGGGGCAGGTTTCGCACGATTCGCCCGCCGCGCAGAAGAAGTCGCCGCAGCTGGGGCAGGCGCCGCAGTCCGTGGCGCAAATCTTGCACGACTCGCCGGCCTCGCAGTTGCCGTTGCCGCACACCGCCGGGCAGCTTCCGCAGTCGCTGCTGCAGGTCTTGCAGTCTTCCTTGAGGTTGGGGTCGCACTTGCCGTCGCCGCACAGGGAGCACTTGCCGCAGTCCTTGGGGCAGGCCTTGCAGTCCTCGCCTGGCTCGCACGCGCCGTTGCCGCACAGGTTGGGGCAGCCGCCGCAGTCATTGGGGCAGGTCTGGCAGCTCTCGCCCTGGCTGGGGCTGCACACGCCGTCGCCGCACACGCCCGTGCTGGGGCACACCGCGTCAAAATCGGCGCAGCAATCGCCGGCCTGCTTGCACGCCTGATCGCAGAAGCAACCCTCCGACGCGCCACCGCAATTGCCCACGCACGAGCCGGGTTTGCACGGTCCGCAGTCGTTGGGGCAGGTCTGGCAGGTCTCCGGCACGCCGTCTGGGCCGATGGTGCACTTGCCGTCGCCGCAGCCAAACGGCGGGCAACTCCCACAGTCGTTGGGGCAGTTGGAGCAGCTCTCGCCCGCTTCGCAGTTCTTGTTGCCGCAGACCGGTTTGCACGGGCCACAGTCGCCGGGGCAGCTAGAGCAACTCTCGCCCGGCTCGCAAATCTTGTTGCCGCAGCCTGGCTTGCACGGTCCGCAGTCCGCCGCGCAGCTGCTGCAGCTCTCATTGGCCTCGCACTTGCCGTTGCCGCACGGTTTGGGGCAGGCCCCGCAGTCGGCAGCACAGGTCAGGCACGATTCGCCTTCGCTCGCCGAACAGACCTTGTTGCCGCAGCCCTGTTGGCACGGGCAGTCGCCGGGGCAGGTCTCGCAGCTCTCACCGGCCTGGAACGCGCAGATGGCGTCGCCGCACTTGACCACGCATTCTCCGCAGTCGAGCGGACAACTCGAGCACGTCTCCTTGGCCTCGCATTTCTGATTCCCGCAGGTTTCCGTGCATTTGCCGCAGTCCTGGCTGCAGCCAAAGCAGTCTTCGCCCTGGTTGGGGTCGCACTTGCCGTCGCCGCAGCCGCTGCCGCACTTGCCGCAGTCCGCCGGGCAGCCCACGCAGGTCTCGTTGTTCTCGCAGGCGCCGTTGCCGCAGTCGCTCTTGAGGCAGTCGCTGGGGCAGTTGGCCGGGCCCTCGCCCTCTTCGCACACCAGATTGCCGCATTTGGCCGGGCACTTGCCGCAGTCGCTGGCGCAGGTGCTGCAGGTCTCTTGGGCGTCGCCGTCGCAGCTGCCGTTGCCGCACAGCCCGGGGCACAGGCCGCAGTCGCTGGCGCAGGTCTTGCAGCTCTCGCCGCCGGCCAGTTGGCAAATGCCGTCGCCGCACTTGGCCTGGCAGGTGCCGCAGTCGATCTCGCAGGTGCTGCAGTTTTCGCCCGCCTTCGCGTCGCAGATGCCGTCTGAACACACCGCTGCGCCGCAGTTACTCCCGCATTTGCTGCACAATTCCACGCAATGGTTGTCCCATTGGTTGGTGCAGCAGGCCGGGTCGATTTTGCACACGCAGCTCTCGCAGCCGCAGCCGCCACAACCGCCAAAATCGCTGACTTTGCAGCCCTGATCGCCGCCACAGGGTCCGCAATCTGCTTGGCAGGATTGGCAGGTTTCACCGCCGCCGCACACGCCGTCTCCGCAGACGCTGGTGCACGACCCGCAGTCCTTGGGGCAGCTGCCGCAGCTTTCCTTGTTGGGGTCGCAGACGCCGTCTCCGCAGATGTTGCCGGTGCACGCGCCGTTCTGGCAGCCGCCCTCTTTGGGGCAAGGTTGCAGTTTGTCAGCTGTTTTGCCGTCGGGCCCGCACACCGCAGCGTACGGCCCCACGCAGATCGGCGTCCCGGCTTCGCACTTCGCGGCAAAGCAGTACTTGGCCGTCGGCTCGCACTTGAGGCCTTTGGGGCAGTCGTCGTCGGCCAGGCAGGTCGTCACTTGGCTGGGGCCGGTGTCGTTCAGCCCGGTGTCCAGGGAGCCGTCGCCCACGCTCAAGTCGCCGTTTTGCGAATCCGTGAGCGGGTTTGAATACCCCACCACCGGCTGGTCGTCTGGCGTGCAGGCCGCTGCCGCAACGCCCATCGCCAAGGCCGCGAACCATGCCCGCCAGCGTCGGCCAGTCGGCTCAGAACTGCGGTTCAAGTAAGCGGATTCGATCGAGCGTGCCATTGAAGCCTCCCACAGCGCGGCACGGCAAAGGGCATGCCGCACACAGCTAGGGGCAAGATAGCAAATCCCAGCGCGCAAAGCATCCCGGCGAAGGGCTGTCAATATTTTTGCGGTTTACAGCTAAATGGCCAATCTGAAAGCGAAAATCAGCCCAAGATCGGTTAAAATTCAGCTACAGGGCAAAATCGGCGGCGTAGTTGACATTGATCTTGTCGTTTTGCTGCGGAGTCACCACAAAGTAGATGGCTTCGCCGTAGACCTTGCACAGGCCGTCCTGGCAGGCGAGACCCGCGGGGCAGTCGATGGTCTTCTTGCACGTCTGACCCTGCTGGGCGGCGAGATCGGACTTGCCCACCAAGCAGTCGGCGGTAGCCTTGATATAGAAGGACTTTTCGTTCGCCGTCGGCAGTTTGGGATCCGCGACATACTGCATGTCTTCTTTGACCGTGCCGCGCTGGCGGGTCACCTTGAGCATGGGCGAGCCCGTCTTGGGGTCGATGTGCGGCGGGTGCGGCAGGCACACCTTGACCACGCGGCTGAGGATCGTGTCGGCGATGTTGCCCAGCGCGTCGGAGAAGTCGGAGCCCTTGCAGATGTTCGACACGAGGCCGTTGTCGCCAAAGGCGTTGGCCACCTGAATGTAGCGCGAGCCATAACCCGCTTCGCCGCGGCCACCGGCGCAGATGTAGGGCGCTTGGCCGGGAGCCTGGTTGCGGAGCAGGGAGCGGTAATAGCTGCCGCGGTCCGTCTCGGCCTGCTTGCCGCCGTCGGCCGTGCTGGCCAGGGTGTCACCGGTGATAGAGGCGAAAATCACCCGCGCCGGGTCGCTCTTGAGGCTGCGGAAGCGGTTGACAAAGTCCGGCACCGAGGCAAAGCGCCAGTTCTGCAAGAATTCCTGGGGATTGTCCTTGAGCAACTGGGCCAGATTGGCCTCAGCTTCGGTCTTGCACGCGGTGTAGTCGGCCGACTTGGGGTCAAGGTCTACGCAGTCGCTCATGCACTTGCGCGGCGGCTTGCTGGCCTGCTTGTCCTTGTACTTCATGTATTCGCAGTAGCCGTTGACCAAGTCGCGGTTGCCGGCGGCGCGGTCGCCGTACTGCTGGCAATAAGTGCGAATTTCGTCGGGCAGCACTTGCTTGAGCGTCGCCTTGGCCGCAGCCGAAGTGCCGTCGCCCACATACGGATCGAGCTCAAAGGTGTACGAGCAGTCGTCGTCGTCAGACACCGCGACCAGCACCAAGTAGGCGTCCGGGCGCACCAATTGCTTGTACTGGCACGCCGCGGTGGGCAAGCCGTTGGTGCCCTTGGGGCAATTGATGCCGTTGGGGTCCAGCGCGGTCCACATCGAGCGCAGACCACCTTCAAAAGAGGCCTCTTTCTGCTGGTTGGCGCCCACGGAGGCGGCACAGCGGAAGTAGTCGAGCTGGGTCTTCTTGACCTTGCCCGCGGCGTCATAGCAGCTGCCTTCCTTGTCCGAGGCCTTGGCGTAGACGCACTGACCGCCGCCGCACGCCGTCGCCGCATTGGCCTTGGTGCACTTGATGGGGGAATTCTGCTTGAGCACGCCCGGCAGGGTCTCTGCCGTCGGGCAACCTTCCGTCTCAGGCGGGAACATGCAACCCGGCACCGCGACGCTCTTATTGCAGTAGACGCGGTGCTTGCCGGTCGGCGGAATGTTGGGCTCAAACGCCGCGTAGCAGTCCGAGTCGGTGTTGCACCGCAGCTGGCACTGGGTGTTGACCGAGCAGTTGTCGTTGTTGCCAAACTGCGGATTGTCGGCCTTGCACCAGTACTGGCCGCTGGTCATGGCCGGCGGGGTGATGCACGTGTCGCCTTCCGCCGGGCACATGCTCGAATTGCCGTCGTAGTTGTACATCTTGAAGCACTTGGGCGTGCCGCAATCTTTGTCTTCCAGGCACGGCTGCTTGGTGCGCTCAATGCACGAGGGCGGCAAAACCGTCGCCGGCTTGTGGACAAACTCGCCGATTTTCTTGATTTCGGTCGTGTCCGGCACCTGCTGAACCGTCACGATCGCCATCTGCGCGTCGATGAACGGCGGATCGTCTGGGCTGGTGCGGCCGTAGTTCTGCAGCTTCTCAATGAAGGACGAAAAGCCGTTGGCGAGGGCGCGCTGCTCCTGGCACATCGACGAAGAGTGGTCGATCATCCACAGGAAATCGACCTTGACCGCTTGGTCGCGGGCGAGCGAGCGCGTGACGCGCACCTCAAAGCTGTCCAGCAGGCTGTGCACCGGGTAATCGTTGCAGCCAGAGGCCAGGACCGCCATGCTCGACAGCGCCCAGAGGGCCACCGGAACGCGGAAGCGCGAAGACCGACCGAAGTACTTGATCATACCCACCCCCCGCGAATCAGCGCGGAAGTTCTCGCGTTTCTTGGCCTGCGTGCTGGCTTTCTGCCTGAGGTCGGAAGGGTCCGACCTGGAGTTACACACCGCCGATCGAAGCAGCGTAGCATAGCCGCGAAGGCTTTGCATCCCTCGAGACGCTCAAGGGGGCGGCGCAAAGGCGACCGAGAGCGGAGCGGGCCCCTTAGGACGATACCCGCGACTCCCCAATTAAATCGCGACCTAACCATTGCTTTGCCGCGGCGTTGACGTGCGGATCGGCCGGAGGCCCTGCGGCAACCAGGGCGCCGTCAGCCAAAACAATCACCAGATCAGCAAGTTCTGCCGCAAGGGGCAGGTCGTGCAGCGTGGCGATGGCCAAGATGCCGTCGCGGTGGCAAATCTGGCGCAGCTGCGACAGCAGGGCGCGGGCTTGGCCCCAATCCAGCGACGCCGTCGGCTCATCCAGCAGCAGCAGCGGCGCCTGGCCCACCAGGGCCATCGCCACCAAGGCGCGCTGGCGTTCGCCGCCGCTGAGCGAGCCCAGGTCGCGGTCGCGGTAGGCCTCCAAACTGAGCGCGGCAAGTGCCGAGTCGACGAGGCGTTGCTCCGCCTGGGGCAGCGTCCCGCGGATTCGCCAAGCCCAGCTGGACTTCAGGCGGGCGTGGAGGCCCAAAGACACCAGGCGATCAACGCTGAGACCGCTTTGCATATCAAGGTGTTGTGGAAGGTAGGACAGGGGCGACGGAACGGCCAGCTGGTCCGCAGAGGCGGGCAGGGTCCCCGCAAGGCTGCGCAGCAACGTGGTCTTGCCCGCGCCGTTGGGACCGATGACCGCGACCAGCGCCGGACCGCGCAGATCCAAGTCGATGCCGCGGATAAGGTCGCGGGAACCCACAGAAACCCTGAGGTTTGTGCACAAGACCTGGCCACCGCTGCTGGGCGTCCGCGCGGCCACAACGGCCTTTTGAGGGGGCTTTGCCAGCCCAAGAAGGCCAATCAGGACGGGCACACCCAGCAGTGCGGTCAGGATCCCCAAGGGCAATTCCGCCGGCGCTACCACCACGCGGCAGGCGCCATCCAGGAGCGCTAAGGCCCCGCCGCCCACGCCCACCGCCGCCGGCAAGAGCGCCCGCAGGTCGCGGCCCAGCCAAATGCGCAGGGCGTGCGGCACCATGAGGCCGACAAAGCCCACAATTCCGGCGATCGCCACCGCCACGGCAGAGAGGGCGCTGGCCCACCACACCGCCCGCCGAGACAGGCCCTGGGCGTCGATGCCAAGGCCGTGGGCTGCCTCCGTACCCAGCTGAAGGGCTTGAAGATCGCTCGCTCGCAGCACCACCCAAACCAGGGCCGCCGCCACCACCAAGAGGCCCGGCAGCGCTGAAGGCAAGTCGGGCAGGGCGACACCGCCCATCATCCACTGGGTGGCTGCGCGCAGGCGCATGTCAGAGAGCCGGGTAAGCACAAAGGAAGTCGCCGCACCGGCAAAGGCCGTGACCACTAAGCCGGCCACCAGAATCCGCTCGGTCGAGCGCGCACCGCTGCCGCGGGCCAGGGCAAAAGCCAGCGATACGGCAGCCAAAGCCCCGCCAAAAGCCGCCGCGGGCTGCACCCAAGCCAGGGCGCCCGCCATGGGCACCCCCACAGCCTCGCCCAGACCCAACAGCGCCGGGACAGCCAGCACGGCGGCCAAGGTTGCACCGGCGCTAGTGCCCACAAGATAGGGATCAGCAACAGGATTGTGCGTTGCTGTCTGCAAGAGGGCGCCGGCCAGAGACAGGCTCGCCCCCACCAGCCAGGCGCCGACACTCCGTGGGGCGCGCACATCCAGCAGGATCGCCCGCGCGGGACCTTCGCCGCTCCACGCGTCGGCCAGCAGTTGGCCAAAAGACGTCGGCAGCGGCCCCATCGCCAGCCCCGCCAGCAAGCCGCCGACCGTGGCCAGAGCGCCGCCCAGCCAAGCGCGCACGACCCGGCTGATCACCGCGATTCTCCAGGCTTCACAGCGGATCTGGCGGCTGTTTCGATGGCAGCTTGGCGCTCGGGATGGATGGCCGCGGCCAATTCGGCCAGCCCCTGCAGCAGCCGCGGGCCAGGGCGAGCCAACAGGGTATTGGCCACGCTGGCGATGCGGCCGTCGCGGATCGCCCGAACCTGGCTAAAACCCGGGCGAGCTCTGAGCAATTCGGCCGACTGGGGCTGTTCGGCGGAGTCGGCGTCGGCCAGCAGCCAGACCTGCGGGTCCGCGGCGAGGATCGACTCCAAGCCCACCTGCAGCCACGGTTCTGTGCGATCGCCAAAGGCGTTCTGGCCGCCGGCCGCCTCCAGCAGGGCGTGGCCAAAACTGCCGCGGCCAACGGTGAACGGCCGGTTGCCGTCGCCCGCATCCATTTCGTAGAAAACCTTTGGCCGCTGCGCACCTGCGACCGCCGCCTGAACGGCGAGCTGGCCCGTCCGCAGGCGATTCGCCTCCCTTTGGCCGGCCGCCTGCTGGCCGCAAGCCAGGCCCAACAGCTCCAGGGACGCGGCGACATCCCCTAAGGTCGCAGGCGCCAAAGCGATCCACGCGATGCCACTGCCGTGCAGCGCCGCTTGCAGGGTGGGCGTCGGGTAGTGGACCACCACCAGATCCGGGCGGGCGGCGACGATCAGCTCGGCCGATGGGCTCATGCCATTGATACTGGGAATCTCTTTTGTAGTCGCAGGGTAATCGCTCCAATGGTCACGCAATACAATGCGATTTCCACAGCCCACGGCAAAAAGGCTCTCGGTCGCGGCGGGGGAGAGGGAGGCAATTCGCCTTGCTGCTTGCGTTAAGCCCACGTTACGGCCCAGCTGGTCGCGCAATTGAATCGATGGAACAGATTGTTCAGCAGCCTTTGAGCAAGCAAAGAATTGCGATAGGACGATTAATAGTGCGGTCTGGATAGGGAATGATAGGGGCATCGTCAAAGGTTTCACAGGCCCCCCAGCTCAAGGGCGCCCAGACTGCCCGGGTTGGAGGCCAGGCGTGCGCCGATCAGGACCACTCCCGCAGGGTCTACGCCAAAGCGCAGCAAGTCGGCGCCGGCCTTGGGTTCGCCCAGCCAGATCTGCCGGCGAGAAGCGTCCGCCCACAAGCCGCTGTAGCCAAAGGGCTCTGCCGCTGTGCTGATCGCCACCCTCGCTCCGGTGCTCAGATCGGCCAGCCACAAGCGGTCGGGGCGCTGCAAGGCGAAATCGCCCAACGTCACCGCGGCGATCCAGCGGGCATCCACGGCCACGACATCGCGGCTCCACGGACCATCCTCCGGCCGCGCCGGCAACTGTTGAACGATACTGCCACTTTGAGGGTCAATCACCACCAGCGCCGACTCTGCAACCTGCGCGGATGGCGAGGCGTAGGACCCCTGGCAGGCCAGCACCAGGCGGCCGTCAGCCAAAGCCCGCGGCGTAATGCAGTTCTTCTGCCCGGGCAGATCGATCTGCCGCTGCACTTCAAGGCTCTGCGCCTGGACCTCCAACAACCGCGCCGGACCCTGGGCTTTGAAATCCGCCGCAAAAGAGCCCAGCGCCACCCAGATGTGCGGGCCCAGCACCGCCAGCCGTTGCGGAGCGGCCACGCCCCCCGCCAGGGTCGATCGATCGCCAAGGGCCAGAGACTGAAGCACTTTGCCGGTCTGAGGGTTGAGCGCCAGCAGGTCATCGCCGCTGTCAAAATCCCCGGGATCTGCACTCGGCTTGGGGTTGCGACCCATGCGCGGGACGATCCAGCGATCGGCGGCAATCGCCAAGGCGTCCTGGGGATTGGCAAAAAATCCAGAGGCCACAGGGATTTGGCGGATCACCGCGCCGCTGACACCGTCGACCTGGGTGATCACGCCGGTGCCGCGGTCCACCAACAGCAACTGCCGCTCCAGGGCGTCGCCGTGCCCCAACACCACATCGCCTGAAAGGGCCATCGCCGTCGCGCCAATTTGCGAGCCGGAGTGGAGCAGGGCCGACCAACGCGGCGGGGAGCTCAGAAGGTCGCCGGGCTGATTGGGCCCCAGGTCTAGCAGACTCAGCGCCGTGCTTTTGTAGTCGCCGCCCACGATGGCGAGAAAACGCGGCTGCGCCAGGGGAATTGCCAGGGGCTGGCCAAAGCCAGCGCTTTTGGCTTGGGCGCTGCCCCCTTGCGTGTCGTCGGCGCAGGACGCGAGCCCGGGAGCCAGGATCAAGGCGGCGCCCAGCGCGCCCAGGCGTCGGCGGCAGAAGGCAGAGGGGGAAATCCAGAACTCCCAAGCGATCACATGGACTCCTCGCGGCCAGACCAGCCGACCTGCAGCCAAGCGGTGCGTCCCGGCAGGGGATAGCCCACCAGGTCGTACCACGGCACATCGGCGGCGTTGTCGACCCGCACGTCGATGTGGACCCCCCAGCGCGGAAGATCCGTGCGCACGCCGGCCGACACCAGGGTCCGGCTGGGCAGGGCCACGAGGTTGGCGGCGTCCAGGTAGTAGCCCGCTTGCCACTGCGCCGCTGTCCACACAGACGCGCGGAGATCGTCTTGCGCCATGGGGATTTGCCAGGCGACCCGCCCATTCCAGCGGCTCCGCGGCCACAGGGGCAGGGCTTTGCCGCGGTAGGCCACCTGGGCGCTGTCGTCGATGGTGACCAAGGTCGTGTGCCCCAGCTGGCCGCGCCAAGGTCCCGCGCGCCCGTCCAATTGCACCTCGGCGCCCAATACCTTGGCCCGGCCGATGTTCTGGTAGATGGCCTGGCGCGAACCAAGGCCCACCAACTGGATCAGATCCTCGGCCCAGGTGGCATGGCCGCGCACGTCGACGCCGGTGGCCCAACCTTGGCCGCGCCTTTGCCAATTGACTCCGCTGTCGATCGCCACGGAAGACTCCGGCAGCAGCCGGGCATTGCCGCGCACCACCGCAGAATCGCCAAACAGCTCTTGGAGGTTGGGCAAGCGAACGGCCCGGCGGACAGAGGAGTGCACTACCCAGTCGGCGTGGGCCTGCCACTGAGCACCAAGCGCGGCATGCCAAGGCGTGGCCTGCACTTCTGCCACGTCAGCCCAGGCAAACGGGTACTGGCGGGCATCGAGCAAGCGCTGGCTGACCCACTCTGCGCCGCCGCTGGGCGTGAGCGTCACTGGACCCCAGCGCAGGGGCAGGGCTGCAGTCAAAGCCGCGTGATTGCGCCAGGATCGCGGCCTCTCTGTGTCGCGCAGCAAGTCGAACCCGTCCACCGCAGCGCCCTGAGCAGCCGCGCGCAATTGCCCGCCCACGTCGACCGGTCCGGCCCGCCCGAGCCTGCCTTCCCACGCCGCCATGGCGCCCAGGCCCGCGACCCGCTGCTTGGAATGCCAGGCCAAGCCGAGTTCGCCAATCCGATCATCGGTTTGGGTCCATAGGCCGCTGGCGTGGATGGAAAGCACCAGGCGCTCACCCTCGCGATCGCCGCTGCGGGTGGCTTGGACAGCCACCAACTGGCGCTGCTGCTCAAAGCGCGCCTGCTGGGCCGGAAACAGCGCCGCGCCAGGCACGCCCAGCTCAGCCCCCGCGCCCAGCCAGCGCAGGTAGCCGGTCCAGCGCCTTCCCAAGCGGGTTTCCGCGGCGAGGATCCCGCCCAACCGCGAAAGATCGTTGTTGTTTCTCGTCAGCGTCTTGTCGTCGCCGGCCACAAAGGCGGTCCCGGGATCCTGGCGATAGGCAAAATCGCCCTGGGTCCCCAGCCAGCGCAGGCCCAGCAGCGCCGCCTGACGCTCGCCGCGCCAGGAAAGCCCCAGTTCGCCCTGGCGAGTGCCGTAACTCGCCATCGAACCAGAGACCTCTGCTTTAGTTTCATGGGCTTGACGCAGGAGCACCCGCAGCGCCCCGCCCATCGCCTGCGGCCCGAGCCAGGCCGGCGTCGCCCCGCGATACACCTCCAGCCTCTCCACGGCCGATAGGGGCAGGTCGGACAAGTCAAACGGCGCGCCATCGGCGTAGTTCAGCGGCACATCGTCAATCGCCACAGCAACTTGGTCTGCGGTCGACCCCCGCACCATCAGGTGGGCCGGACTGCCCACGCCGCCTGTGCGCATGACCGCGAGGCCCGGTTGTTCCGCCAATGCCTCAGCCGCGGAGACATAGCGCCTGCGCAGCTCTGCGCCGCCGATGACGGTGACTGGACCGGCGCTGTCCAACTGTCCGGCCTGCTGCAGGGCCCGGGGCGCGCGCACCCACAGCTCACGGGTGGGCGGCTTGGGCCGGGCCGTTGGCGTAGGAGCGGCCGGAAGCCCGACGGATTCCATTGGCGCAGCAGGTAGTTCTGTGGCCTCGCCTTGGGCTGGGCTCAGCAGCGCCGCGCAGCTCGCCGCCACCCACCGGGCCATCGGCACAACCGGGCGCCGCCGCAAAACCGGCAAAAAACGCTTGCGCGACGGCAAAGGGGAGGCGGGCAGCAACACGCGCAGCTCCGGTGCCCCAGTCCACGGGGGCCCAGAAAAACTGCTCGCGGTCGGTCTCCTGGCTTGCAGCGGTCTCCACGGCCTTCCCGGGTGTCCCCAGTGGCCTAAACGTGGAGCCTTGTAGCGGATCTTTCAAACCGTACAGCTGCTTACAGTGGCGGGTCCGCGCCGGAATCGCACCGGCTTCCCAAGCCTTCCCCTCGGAAGGTCCCGCGAGCCGCGCGATCTGAGCAGGGATGGACCCAAGCGTCAAGGGCAATCCGCAACTCGGATTCGCCGCCTTGGGCGCAACTCGGCGTTGTCACTCCGGTCCGGTCCTCAACGACCGCGGCGGTCGCCTCCGGTCCGGTCCTCGTTCCGCCTTGATTTGCATCCCAATTCGACGATCCGGCAAAATCCACGTAGTGGATTTTGGGCAAGGTCGGCGCTACGGCTGGACGCAGGGATTGGCGCCGGAGCAAGGAGAAAGCACCACGGGCGAAATCACCGCGATGTGGCTGCCCGCTTCAAACCCGGTGATGTTCATGCTGCCGCCGAGCTTGGCAAAAGTGCTGCTCGCGGGCGTGGCGGTCAGGAAAACGCCCAGGCCGCCGGCCGGAGCGTTGCACAGCACCAGGCCTTTGGCATTGGGCGGGATCGCGCACTGCGGTTGGGCGTAGCCCACGTCGATGACCCTTGCGTCATACGAATCGGCGCTGGTCAGGCTGCACGGCTTGGCCGCCCACGGGTCGCTCATCGGCACGATCAGCTTGTTGTTGGCGTCGCGGACCTCGACATAGACCGTGCCCACGCCGTTGCCCGCGCAGCTTCCGCCGTTGGCCATGGCCCAGTCCAGGCTGATGACGCTGCGTTTGGCGATGTCGATGGCCTTGGCGGCGCTGGTGACCTTGCCGTTCTCGATCACCATCGGTCCGTCCAGGTTGATGTTGCCCCAGGCCTCGGGGGCGCTCGGGCCCACGGCGTCGAGCTGCACAAAGCGTTTGCCGGCGGCGATATTCGCGACCGTGGCATTGCCGGCCGAGCAGGGCACCTGCAATTGAGCGATCTCTTTGCGTTGCTCGTCTAGGATCCGCACGTTGACGGCGGTGATCGACCTCTTGGCGCAGCCCGCGGCCGGCGCTTCTCCGCCGACGGTCCAGGTGACGTAGGCGTTGCCGCTGCCCGACGGAGGGGTGACGCTGCTGAGCTTGACCAAATCGATGGCCGCGGCGATCTGTACCTCTTTGTTGGCGGTGATCGTGTGGGGGCCGGTGAGCGGGGAGTTGCCCCAGCTGGGGCTGCCGGCCGGGTCGCTGGGGGCGTAGCCGTCGACCTGGACCCAGACGCCGGTGGCAGCCGGAACAGACACAGAAGCCGAGCCTGCCGCGCAATTTGCGGACGCCTTGGCAAGAATCTTGCTCTTGGTGCCGTCCAGAACCAGGACATCGACTTTGGTGAGGCCCGCAGTTGTGCAGCCGCTCTGCGCTGGTTGGCCGGCGATGGTCCACGCCAAGCTCAGGGTGCCGGATGTGGCGGTCGGGGTGAGCGTGGTGGGCTCGCGATCGACGACGCAGCCGCTGAGGCCCGCGGTGGCAACTAGGAAAGCGGCGAAGGGAAGCTTGAAAGACATCTTCATGGGGCGACCTCTTGGGCAATGGCGGCCGGTGCAGGTGGTCGGCTCGGCTTGCAGACGCGGCAACCCCCCTGGCGATTCAGTCTAGGGTCACGCCGTTTGGCAAATAGGTACGCGAAGCGCGACAGAAGTGCCGAGACGGCCCGCGCCTGTGGTTTTCTTGACGCAAACGCGGCAACGCCGATCCTGTAGCTGGCCGGCGGCAGAGCTGGCGCGAATTGAGGAGTGCAATTGACTGGTGAAGAAGCGAGGTTGGCTGCAGAGATGCCCGCTTTGGACCCCCCGCGTCCTGCGGCTGGCGGCATTGCAGTCCTCGCTGCGCTGGCGATGAGCGCTTGTGCGGCGCCGACTGCGCAGAATCGCGACTACGCCTGGGAAAACTCGGTCCTCAACCTCATGGACCAGCCGGAGGACCGGCAGTTCGCCGGCGCACAGGATGCAGAGCGGCCCCAGCGAGTCAGCCAAGGCCACCGCGACCGCCAGCCTCCGATGCGAATGCGCCCCGCCAGAGTTGCGCCGATGGTCGAGCCCGATAAGACCGCGGCAGAACCGCAGAATCCTCAGCCGCAGAGCGCCCAAGCGCCCCAAGCGCCCCAAGAGCCGCAGAGTCAGCCCCAGGGGGAGCGCGGAGGCAACGAGGCTGAGAGCCGCGAACAAGCGCAGACGATACCTGCGCAATTGCCAGCTGCTCCCTCCACGGCGCCGGCGCCCCAGGGCGACCAGAGCCTGCGCGCGGTGCAACGGGTCGAAGCGGCCCAGACCCTGCTCGGCACCCCAGGGCTGCAAGAGCGCGCTTTTGTGGCGCATGTGCTGCGGGCCGCGGGGCAGGACATCGCCGTGGACGCCAAGCAGCCCTACGCCGCGTCGCTGTGGCGCAAGCTGGAGGCCGCGGGGGCCAAGGTGGCGATCGCCGATGCCAAGCCGGGAGATCTGATTTTCTTTCGCGATACCGCTGACCTCAACGGCAATGGCCGGCCGGACGACGGCGTCACCCTGGTGGGGGTGGTCGAGCGGGTTCGCGGCAACCACGCGGTGTTCATCGCCCAGCGCGCAGGCAAAGTGCGGCGCATGGCTGTGGACGGCACGCGGCCGCTGGTGATTCGCGACGGCGCGGGCGAAGTGATCAACACCCGCTTGGTGCGATGGCCGGGCAGCGATACGCCGTGGACCACGGGGCAATGCCTTTACGGTTTTGGCCGGCCCCAGTAGAAAAATCTTAGGCGCTGGCTGGTTTTTCTGCGCCGACTATTGCCGCAACCACACCAAAGTCGCGCCCTCTCCGCCTTCGCTGCGGTCGCCGGTGCGCCAGCGATCGACGTGCGGGTGGCGGGTCAGGTGGCTGCGCACGGCGTCGCGAAGGGCCCCCGTGCCCAGACCGTGGACAATGCAGACGCCGACCATGCCAGAGAGGATCGCCCGGTCGATGTGCTGATCCACGCCCGAGAGCGCCTCTTCTACGCGCATTCCCCGCACGTCCGTCGTCGCGGCGGCTGTGCGCAGGGCTAGCCCACCTTCTTCAAGCGATTGGGGCCCTTGGGTGGCATCGGCCTGCTGGCGAGCCTGGACAGTGTCGCGCCTCTCCGGCTTGCGATGGGGCTCGACCGCTTTGGCCTCGGCCGGGCTGGTCGACTGCAGATCGCC
>JBIKTV010000340.1:0-6402 GCA_044347905.1 Myxococcota bacterium | reverse complement strand
ACCTTGCGCCTGTCCGCTATGCGTTTTGAGGGTAAGCCGCAGGCCCCGGCGGGTCAATGCGCGCACTACGCAAGGCGTTCAATCGGCTCGGCCAAAGAGGTCGCGGATATGGGGCGCCCACGCCGCATCTGGCCGATCCAGGCTGCGCAGCGCCTTTGCCCCCTGCACCGTCCCCAGGCAGCCCGGCTCGCCGCAGTGGCAGGCAAAAGCCTCCGCCATCTGCCACTCGGTCGCCGGGTAGAAAGCGGTGATGGGCGCCCCCGCGGCGATGGGCTGTAGGACGCAAAGCACGCCCCGCTCCACGGCAAAGGCCGCATTGGGCGCGCAGCTGTGGTTGACAAACGTCAACTCCGCGGGGTCCAGCTCGACGTGGTCGCGCTCGCTGACCTGCAAGGTGTGTCGGCCCGGCTGAGGCTGGCTGCGCAGGGGGCGAAACGCCGCGATTTCTTCCCCCGGCTCCAGCGCGCGGGCGGCGACGAGCTCAGCCTGGCCCTGGCCAACGGCCTGCAGGCGATAGGCCCGCTGCTGGCTCGCGTCCCGCTGTTTCTGGCGCGCCGCCTCGACAAAGCCGCTCCAGTGGCCGGCATAGACCGGCTCCAGCGCGGTAATCAGGTGGTCGGTGGGGCGAATCACCCCGCGGCACCTCGGCGCGCCACAATGGCAGTCAAAAGCCTGCATCCGCGGTCCGCAGAAGGTGGCATAGTCCACGGTGACCGCCTCGTGGAGCGCAATCGGCCGCCGCGCCACCAGGTCCAGGCCGCGCAGCCAGCAGTTGGGCTCGCAGCTGTGGTCGATGGGCTGCCAGTCCTCGGGCCGCGCCGCCCACATGACGTAGGTGTCGTCGCTGATCGGCCAGGCATACTGATGAAACCATTGCTTCTGCTGGGCATTCCAGTGTTCGTCCACATGGCGCTGCGACACCAGGACCTGCGGCCTCTCCTCGCCGGGCTGCACCACCTCGCCCAGGGCAAAATCGCGCGCGGAAACCATGTGATAGCCCTGGCCAGCGACAAATTCGCTGCGGGTCAGCGGCCTTTGGCGGGCCTGGCGCCGCAGGGCAGCTTCGACGATGTGGGCCAAGAATGCGCCGTGGCCTCCCGGTGCGGCGGCCAGGGCAAAATCGGCGCTGCCAAAACTGTCTTGGGGGTAGAAGATCCCGCAGTTGGGGTTGATTTCCAGCATGAACAGCCGGCCGTCTTGGTCCATCCGCAGGTCGCAGCGCCCGTAGCCGCTACAGCCCAAGCCGGCAAACAGCGCCGCCGCCGCTTGGCGCAGCCCCAGGTCCAGGGCCGCGTCGCTGACCAAGGCGGTGTCCATGCCCTGCCAGTCGATCCACTTGAGGTCAAAGTGCTTAAAGGTCTCGCCCGGCGGGAAGTTGAACTCGATGGCCGGCCAGGTGCGCGGCGCCAGCCCATCGCGCTCGGGCTCTGCCACCAGCACGGTAAACTCGCGGCCTTCGATGAATTCCTCTACCAACGCGGCGCCATAGGCCTCGGCAATGCGCACCACTTGGCTGTGCAACTCCGCGGAGGTGGTGCAGCGCGACGCCCGGGTGAGGCCCACGCTGCCGTAGCTCGACGGGTGCTTGACGATCATCGGAAAGCGCAGCGTTTGCAGAGCCTTGTCGACCCCGGTCTCCAGCTCGCCGCCGCGAATCGCCACCCAGCCCGGCACCGCCACGCCGGCGTAGAAACACGCGCTTTTCATCGCCTCGCGGCTGGGTTCGTAGCTCTCTGGCCCAGCGCCGGTGTAGGCTTGGCCCAATTTCTCCAGCGTTTGCACGACCTCTAGGCCGGCTCGGTCCTCATCCCAAGCGCCGTCACAGAGATTGACAAAGCAGTCAAACCCTTGGGCGACCAGCGCCTGCAGCTGCGGCACTGCGGTGGCCTTGCCGATGGCCGCATGGTGCCAGCTATGCTCTGGTGCATAAGGGGCCGGGCTACAGGGCGGATCGTACGGGGCAAAAGGCGCTGCGCTGTGTTCTGTAGAGCTGGTCAGGACGCAGATGCGCATGGCGACTCCCCGGCGGCCCAGCAACGGCCGCGAACTGGGCTGCCTTCTGTACACCGCCCAGGGCCCGGCCCACAATAGCCCCGCGGCGCGCCGGTGGGCGATGACAGGCCGCCAGGTTGCCATGACTCCCCCGCGCCTCCGCGTCGCCTTGTGGGCCCCTTTGCCGCCGCCAGTCGGTGGGATCTCCGGTTGGACCCTGCGCTATCTCGCCGCTGCCGAGCGCCACGCCATCGAGCCGCGCGTGGTCGACATTTCGCCGGGTGGCATCGCCTCGACCGAGGCCAGCCGGCTGCGCTTGGACCGTTTTGCCCCGGCGTTTAGGGCCTTGGGCGGGCTGTCGGCCCTGCTGGCGCGCCGCCAAGTCGATGTGGCGCACCTGACGACCTCGCTGTTTTGGGCCACCCCGCGCGACGCCCTGGCCGTGGCGATGTGTCGGGCGGCGCGGGTGCCCTGCGTGCTGCAAATCCGCGCTTCGACTCAGATTATCGCCTGGCGCCAGGGCCTAAAGCCGGTGCAGCGCCGCGCTCTGGACCAAACCCTGCGCGCCGCCAACGCCGTGATGGTGCTGTCGAGCGAGCTAGAGGACTACCTGCGAGCCGAGCTGCCGGGGCTGCGGCTTTTTCGCACGGGCAATCCGGTCGACGTGGCCTTTCACGACCGCGCGCGGCTGCTTCCCTCGCCGGTGCCGCCCAAGACCCGGCCGCTGCGCGTGCTGTTTGTCGGCAAAATCACCCCGCTCAAGGGCTTTGCCCAGCTGTGCGACGCGGTGTACGCCCTTCCCGAGGTCGAACTGCTGGCGGTCGGCGGTGTGGGCGGCGCGATAGACCCGCATCAACAACAGGATCTGCAGCGTGCACGGGCGCAACTGGCGGCTACCGGGCGGCTGATCGAGGCGGGCGAGCTAGGGCCCGAGCAGGTCGCCGCGCTGTATCACCAGGCCGACGTGTTTGCCCTGCCCACCTGGCGAGAGGGCCTGCCCAATGTGCTGCTAGAGGCCATGGCGTCGCGGCTGCCGTGCGTGGTCACGCCGGTGGGGGCGATTCCCGATGTGGTGGGCCAAGACGGCGCCCTGGTGGTGCCCGTGGGGGATACGCAGCGGTTGCGCGAGGCGCTGGCGGCGCTGGCCGGCGATCCGCAGCGGCGCGGCCAATTGGCAGAGCGGGGCAGGGCGATTGTCGACGAACGCTACAGTATCGACGCGCTGATGCGCGAGTACCGCAGTATTTATGCCGCGTTGTAGCTCTGGCCTGGTGGGCGGGCTTTTGACCTTGGCGCCTGGGCCGAGGCGAAAAGACAGGGCGCCCGATCCGCAACCTGTGGGTTATGCTGTCGCCTAACTGCCCTTGACGTCGCCAGACCTGCCGCGTAGCCTCTTTGGCGGATTGCGGGTTCCCCTGCGCTCCCATGGAGAGGCAGAGATGCAGTCAGCGGCGAACACGGAGTGCAGCCCTCGGGTCTGGGTCGCGACCATCGCCATCGCCGCGCTCGGCTTGTTCGGTCTGGGTGGCTGCGAAGAGCCCATCGCGCCGCAACTGAGCCTCGCTGGCGAGTCGGACACCGCGGGCGCCGATAGCATCAGCCAGCAAGACACCTCAGGCGCCGGCACCGCGGACCAAAGTGGTGGCGACGCCCAGGACCAAGACTCGCCGGCCTCTGAAGTCGCAGAGGATGCCTCAAATGCAGAAATTGATGGATCATCAGCAGATTTGCCGGACGAAGGCCCCGCGGCCCCAGACGCCGATCCCGTAGACGCGGCCGATGCCGCCCAGGGCGATGCCGCCGACAGCGGGTCTGCCGACGCAACCGCCCTAGACGCCAGTGATTCTTCTGGCGATGCCCCCCCGGGCGACGGCGGTTTCAGCGATATCGGCCAGCCGCCGGCCTTAGGGCCCTTGAGCCCCTGCGACTCCGATCTCGACTGTGCGGGCGCGGCCAGCGGGGCCAAATGCCTAGTCGCGGCCCACTTTTGCGTGCCGTGCTTGGTCAACGGCAACTGCCCCAGCGGCGCCGTCTGCCAGGGCTTTCAGTGCGCCCCCGCCAAGGCCTGCGCGGCTAACGCCGGCTGTCCAGACGTCTGCGACACCGCCAAGGGCGTCTGCGCCCAATGTGTCGGCGACGGCGACTGCCCCCAGGGCAAGGCGTGCATCCAAGGCGGCTGCATGGCCGAGTTTTGCACCGCCACGGCCTGCGGCGGCGCCAAGCTATACGCCTGTTTGGGCGCCAAGTTGGGCTACGGCCCAGGCCTGACCTGCGAGGACGGCGACCCGTGCACGGCCGGCGATGGCTGCGCGGCGGGCAAGTGTCAGCCCGGTCCCGCAAAGAGTTGCGACGACGGCAACGCGTGTACCGCTGACAGTTGCAGCAGTTCCAGCGGGTGCGTGCAGCTGGCCCTGCAGGTCGGGTGCGACGACGGCGATGCGTGCACCCAAAGCGACAAATGCGCGGACGGCGCCTGCCAGGGTCTGCCCAAAGCCTGCGACGACGGCCAGGAATGCTCCAAGGATTTCTGCCTGAACGGCAATTGCTTGGCCAGCGCCTTTGACGGCCCGTGCAACGACGGCAACCCGTGTACCCAGCAAGACCTCTGCAAAAACGGCAAGTGTACCGCTGGGTTGTTGCAGTGCGACGACGACAACCCCTGCACCGACGACAGCTGCGGCAGCAGCGCCTGCGTGTTTGTGCCCAAGCTGGGCGCGTGCGACGACGGCAACGCCTGCACCCTGGGCGACCTCTGCCTCAGCGGCCTCTGCACGGGGGTGGCCAAAATCTGCATCGACGCCAACCCCTGCACGGACGACGGCTGTGTCGGCGGAAACTGCCTGTTTTCACCCAACAATAATCCGTGCAATGACGGCGATTTGTGTACCGAGGCAGACGCCTGCTCCAACGGCAGCTGCGGCGGCGCCGGCAAGAGCTGCGACGACAGCAACCCCTGCACCACCGACATTTGCTTCTCCACCGGCTGCGCCCACCAAGAAAAATCAGGACCTTGCGATGACGGCAACGGCTGCACCCAGGGCGACGTCTGCATCGGCGCCAGCTGTGTCGGCTCGGCCAAAAGCTGCGACGACGGCTCGCCCTGCACCCAGGACAAATGCGAGGCCGGCGGCTGCGTGTACTCCCCGCTGGACGGCGGCGCGTGCGGCTCGGGCTGCAACGTCTGCAAGGGCGGTCAGTGCCTAGAGGATCCCAACACGGGCGTCGAAGACAGCTACGGCAGCAACGGCGCGGACGCGCTCAAGGTCATCTTGGCGGCGCCCGGCGGCGGCTGGCTGATGGCCGGCAAAAACCCTAGCAATTCTGCGGGAGGCTACGACGACGGCTGGGTCGTGCGCGTCGACGCCAAGGGCAATACGCTGTGGGAGAAGTACCTGGGCGGCGCCTACCACGACAGCCTGCGCCGCGGCGCCGTGACCTCGGGCGGGCTCTACGCCTTGGTGGGCACCACGCAAACCGCTAATCAGGCAGAGCAACTGTGGTTGGTCGTCGTGGACGACAGCGGCGCGGTCATCGTCGACGTGAACTTGGGCGCGGCGGGCAATGACAGCGGCCTGGCCGTCGCGGTCAACGCCGCGGGCTTGCTGGTGGCCGGGCGCAAGCTGGTCTCTGGGGTAGGCAACGCCGGCTACTTGGTACAGGTAGATGCCAAGGGAGCAATTCTGTGGGAAAAGACCTATGCCAATGTCAGCGAGCTTGTGGGCGTGGTGCCCCTGGGCGACCAGATCGCCGTCGTTGGCCCGGGCCCCAAGGCGGATGCGGGCACGGATGCCGTGGTCATGCGCCTCAAGCCCGGGGGCTCGGTCGTGTGGACGAGCTATGTCGGCTCGACTTTCAACGACAGCCCTACGGATTTGGCTCTGATCGGCGGCGGCGACCTGCTGGTCAGCGGCGCTCAGGGGGGCGCCAGCGGCAACCGGGCGATGGCGGCGCGGCTCGCAGCGGCGGATGGCAAGCTCGCCTGGCAGAAGACCGCCGTCTCGGCCGCGGGCACCACGTCGATCGCCCAGGCCGCGGTGCAGAACGGCTCCCAGCTGGTGCTGGCCGGACAAATCGTCAGCAATAATCAGAGTGACGGCCTGCTGTGGGCGATCCAGCCCGCGGATGGCGCGGCGGCCTGGCAGCGCACGGTGGCCGCATCGAGCAGTGGCGCCGAGCTGCTGTGGGGCCTCTATCCGCGGCCGGCGGGGGGCATCGCCGTGGTGGGCGAGCTCGCCACGCCCCAGGCCAATCAGGACGGCTGGCTGCTGCAGTTGTCCGCGAGTGGTCTGCTCGGCTGCAGTTGCGAAGGCAGTTGCACCGACAATAATGCCTGTACCTCCGATAGTTGTCTGCTGGGCCTGTGCAAGACCAAGCCGGTGGCCAAGAGCACCGTCTGCGCCGACGCCAGCA
>JBIKTV010000339.1:0-6408 GCA_044347905.1 Myxococcota bacterium | reverse complement strand
AAGCTGCACCCGGCCGCACCCGCACTGCCGGCCGAGGCACCTGATGGGCGACGCAGAACAGACCATGCCAGATCTTCCTCCCACAGATTCCCCTCCGATGGAGCCCGCCGAACCGCAGGCCGCCGACTTGGCCCACACCCGCAAGCAGCCCAACAACCCGCTGCACGGCGTGACGCTAGAGGTGATGTTGCGCTATTTGCTGGCGAATTTGGGCTGGCCTGGGCTGGCCGAGCGCATCCCGGCGCGCTGCTTCTCTGACAACCCGAGCATGGGTTCTAGCTTGAAATTCCTGCGCAAAACTCCGTGGGCCCGCGAAAAGGTGGAAGGGCTCTACCTGTTTATGCTGCGGGAGCACGCCCGGCGCGGTCGGCGCAAACCGCCTACCTGACACGCCGATCACGATTGCCGCAATTGACTGAAATAACTGCAAGATGTCTTGAGGGTTATCCTGCCCGCCGGGGCGATGGGGCCCGCTCGAGCCCGCCTTGACAGCCATGTCAGCCTTGCGTGTCGCGATTTCGCGAAGAGCCCGGCCTGCCGCTAGCGTAAGGGGGAGCCCAATGCCGGGCCCACCTGAGAAAGCGAGAAGACCATGCGCAATTATCCGATCACCCTCACCGCGCTGCTGACCTCTGCCCTGCTGCTGACCGGCGCTTACGGCTGTGACGCAGACCCTGAAGACGCCCCCAAGACCAGCGCCGCCAAAGACGCCAGCGGTGACAGCTCTGACGCCGCCGCCCTTGCCGACGCTGCATCCGACACCAGCGCCGCCGACACCGCCGCCGTGGACACCGCCCAAGACAGCGGCGCCAGCGATACAGCGATGGCAGACGCGGCCATCGACGACGCCGCCCCCCAAGACAGCGCCGCGGAGGATGTGGATCTTGCCGACGCCGCCTCGGCCATCGACGCTGCAGACGACGCTAGCCCGGCCGATGACGCCGCCGATCCCCCTTCGGACGCCACGGGTTCGTAAGATCCCGGGAAGCTCGGACAATCGCCAGGCCCTTGTCTGATCCATGCAATTGCTGGGGATTGCCGACCTAGCCCTGTAGCCGCCGCCGCCGTTGCCCCTGCGCAGACAGACCGCGCTTGGGCGACGGGGGGGCGTGCTATTCAGCCGCCTGAGCCTCCGCTACACTCGGCGGTTATGCAGACGCCTCTTCCGCCCGCCAATACCGCAGTTCCCCAGCCTCTGACCCAGGATCCGAGCGGTTTTGCCGCCCGCCCGACCGATTGGCCGCGGTTCCTGTGGCAGCTGCTGGTGTTCTGGGTGGTCACGCCGATCTTGGCCGCATCGCTGATCTTCTTGGCGATCACCACGCTCGGGCGGGCCCGGCGCCGGCTCATGCCGCGGCTGCTGCGCTGGTGGGGCCAGTCCATCCTGTGGGCGTGCGGGGTGCGCTTGCGGGTCGATCCGGCGGTGGACGCTGAATTTGCCCGGGCGCGGCGGCGAGTCGTCGTGTTCAACCATGCGTCCAATATGGACCTTTTTGCCATGCCGTCCTTCTGGGCTCCGGCGGCGACGTGCATCGTCAAGCGCGAGATGATGTGGGTGCCGATCGTCGGCTGGGGCGCCATGGCCATTGGTTTTATTCCGCTTCACCGCGGGCGGCGGGACAAGGCCGTGGCCTCCCTGCAGCGCGTGGCGGCAAGGCTGCGCCTGGGCGAGCTGACCGCCGTGATCGCCCCCGAGGGCACGCGCAGCCCGGACGGCCGGCTCAAAGCCTTTAAGATGGGCGCCTTTCACCTGGCCGCTGAGGCCGAGGCGCCGATCGTCGCGGTGGTCATGCACGGCACGGCCCAGCTGTGGCCAAGGCGTCAGCGCCAGTGCCACCCCGGAACGGTCACCGTGCGTCTCGCCGGCGAGTTTGCCCCGCTGCCCAGCGACGCGACCCCAGCGCAGTTTCGCGAGCAGGCGGACCAGGTGCGGGCGGCGATGGCCCAGGCGCTGGAGGAGCTTGCTGGGGTGGCGGTTTAGCCCATCCAAAAAACCGAGTTGCAAGGTGCCATGTACTTGTCCGATGAGGGACGCAAGGCCGGTCGGTGCTGGGCCTGGGCGAAATTCCGCTCCGCTCCATCCTCCCCTTACCCCAGTGGCCTCAACCCTCGGCTCGCCCTGCGCAGCAGCTCGGCCTTGGGCTGGGTCCCGCTCCGCGCCATCACCTGGTCGCGCTGTCCCTGCAGCCAGGCCAGCCACTCGTCCAGCCCCTGGTCGCGGGTCGCTGCCAGCTGGATCATCCGCGGCACAGGCATCACCCGCGCGAGGTTTTCCAGGATCGCCGCGGCGGAGATGTCGGGCAGGTAGGGCAGCAGGTCGGTCTTGGTCAGCACCACCAGGTCGGCGTTCTTGAACATCACTGGGTATTTCAGCGGCTTGTCCATGCCTTCCGTTACGGCGAGGGCCACCACGTTGGCTTGCTGGCCCAGGTCGTAGATGGCGGGGCAGACCAGGTTGCCC
This sequence comes from Myxococcota bacterium, assembly GCA_044347905.1. Taxonomy (GTDB): domain Bacteria; phylum Myxococcota_A; class UBA9042; order UBA9042; family UBA9042; genus SXRM01. Next base: position 3,947 of record JBIKTV010000339.1, on the reverse strand, counting down.
ACGTTTTCGATGAAGAAGTAGTCGCTTTGGCGCACGGCCTCGTTCAGTAAGCTGTGCTCCTGCAAAGCCTTTTCGACCATCGCCGCGTCCAGGTGGCAAGCGGTGCCGGTGGTGATGGGGGCCGAGGTCAGCCCAGCGCGCCCCAGCCGATCGGAGTCGTTGGTGGTCGCCAAGTCGCCGCTGACCGCGCTGAGCCGCTGGCCGCCCAGAGCCCGGGCCGTGGCCTCCAGCAGGGCGGTCTTGCCCGACCCCGGTGAGCCCATCAGGTTGATCGCCGTGACCCCCATCTGCTGGAATCGCTGGCGCAATTGCATGGCCTCGCGGTCGTTCTTGGACATGAGCGAGGCGCCCACCTCCAGCTGTACGAGCTTGGTCATCGCCGGGTCGCCGCAGCCGCACACGTCACACATCGGGCACCTCCATTTCTAAGTGATCCAGGTAGATACCGTCGCCACGGCTGATCACGGCCGCCACGTCGCAGCTTGGGCACTGCAGAACCTCGCCTTGGACCACCGCCTGGCCGCACATCGGGCAGCGCCACTGCGCCGGCTCCCAGGTCAGCTCGAGCTCACTCGACGGGTAGAGGCGCTCGCGGCGCAACTCCTCAAACGCCGTGCGGAACAGCTCTGGCTCGACCCCCGCCAGCTCGCCGATGCGCACCCTCACCTGACGCAGGCGCGCCCCTGGGTGGGGCCGAAGCGAAGCATCGACTTGGTCAAACAGCGCGTCCACCAAAGACATTTCGTGCATCTCTGGCCTCCGTTAGCAGATGCGCGGCAGCGGCTCGGCATCCTTCTCAAACAGCCGGCGCTGGCCAAAACCGGTGTCGAGTAACAGCGCGGCCTTGTCAGCGGCGCGCACCGTGCCAATGTGGGCCGCGGCCTGACCCAAGGGATGGCTGTGCAGGGCCTCCAGCACCGCGTCCAGCTGGTCCGGGTGCACGCCGATCAGCGCCTTGCCCTCGTTGGCGACGGAAAGTGGGTCAATCCCTAGCAATTCTGAGGCTGCCCGCGCGGCGTCGCTCATCGGCAGGGCCTGCTGCTGCAGCACAATCGCCACGCCCGCGCGCTCGGCCATTTCAGACAGGGCCGCGGTCACCCCGCCGCGGGTGGGATCCTTGAGCGCGTGGATGCCGTCGCCGCCAGCCAGCAACACCTGGCGAATCAAGCCGTTGAGCGGGGCCACGTCCGAGAGAAGGTCGCCCTGCAGGCCCAGGTTGTGGCGGGCGCTCAGCACCGCAAGGCCGTGGTCGCCGATGGTGCCGGTGATGATGAGCGCGTCGCCCACCTGCAAGCCGCCGCCGCGAATGACCCGGCGGGTGACGCCGATGCCCGCGGTGCTCAAGACAATTTGGTCGATCTCGCCGCGGCCCATCACTTTGGTGTCGCCGGTGAGGATTTTGGCGCCCGCCTCGCGACAGGCTTGCTGGGTGGAGGCATGGATGCGGCGCAATTGCTCAATCGGAAAGCCCTCTTCCAGAATCACGCTGGAGGTCAGGGCCAGCACGTCGCAGGCGCCCATCATCGCCAAGTCGTTGACCACGCCGCAGACGCTGAGCCGGCCGATGTCGCCGCCGGGAAAGAAGATCGGCTGGACCACGTGGGCGTCGGTCGTCACCACCAACCACTGATCGCCAAAGGGGATCGCCGCGCCGTCGTCCATCGCCAGCACCTCGCCGTCGTCGATATCGGCCAGGAACACCGACTCGATGAGGCCGCGCATCGCTGGACCCCCAGCGCCGTGCTTGGCTGCAATTAGCTGATCGACAAAGGGAGTCTTCATGATTTCAACGGACCTCGTTGCGGCCGCGCGGGCGGTGATGGCCGTCCAGGCCGTGCTCAAACCAAATGCGGCAGGCGCCCTCTGAGCTGACCATGCACGCGCCCACCGGGGCCTCGGGGCGGCATTCTTTGCCAAACAGTTTGCAGTCGCTGGGTTCGCTCTGGCCTGACATGATGGCGCCGCAGCGGCAGTCGCTGGCCCACGGCCGTTCGGGCAGCTCGGCCACGGCGCGCAGGGTGTCGGCGTAGGTCAAGCTCGCGTCCCACTGGGCGAATTCCGGGCGGAGCTTGAGGTTGCCGTCGGCAATTTCGGCGATGCCGCGCCACTGGCCGTCGCCCAGCTCAAAGACCTGATGCAAGGCGCGCAAGGCCTTGGGGTTGCCGTCGCGGCTCACACACCGGGGAAATGCGTTGACCACCTTGGGGTTTTTGTCCACGGCGTGCTCGACCAGCTCCACGAGCCCCGCCAGGATGTCCAGCGGCTCAAAGCCCGCCACCACCACCGGCAGCTGATGGCGCTGCACCAGCGGCTCAAACAGGCCGTAGCCGGTGATCGCCGCGGCGTGGCCGGCCGCCAAGAAGCCCTCAACCTGCGAATCCGGCGTGGCGGCAACCACTTCCATCGCCGCGGGCACCCACTTGTGCGCCGACAGCACCTGCAGATTCACCGGCGGGTTCTGCAACAGCAGCGCTGCCGTGGCCACCGCGGTCGTCTCAAAGCCCGTGGCAAAAAACACCACAGGTTCAGGCGATTGGCGGGCAATCTCGCTGGCCTGGGTCGCCGCATAGATCACTTCGACTCGCGCTCCGGCCGCTTTTGCGTCGGCCAGAGACAGGGCCCGGCCGGGCACCCGCAGCATGTCGCCATAGGTCAGCACGCGAATGCCCTGCGATGCCAAGGCGATACAGGCGTCGATCTCGGGCGCGTCGGTCACGCACACCGGGCAGCCGGGGCCCATCAACACCCGCAGATCGCTTGGGAAACTCGACCGCAGACCGTAGCGCGCCATCGCCTGCTCGTGGCTGCCGCAGACGTGCATCACCGTCACTTCGCGGCCGGCGCGATCCACCGCGCGCTGCAGGCGCTGCTGCAGGGCTTGGCCCTGGGCTGGATTGCGAAACTCCAGGCGCGGCGGGTAGTTCACGGCAGGTCCCCCTGGCTGCTGGCGCTGCGATCGCCCGTGGCGCTGGGCGGCTGCAGGCCCTCTAGGTCGTCTTCGCTCATCGCGGCAAAGTAGGCCAAGGTCTCGTCCAATTCCTCAGCGGGAATGCGGCGAATGGCAAAGCCCACGTGCACCAGCACGTAGTCGCCCACCGCCACCTCTTCATCGACCACGTCCAGCGCGACCTCGCGGCGCACGCCCCAGAAGTCGACAATCGCTGTAGTTCCGCGAATCTCTGTGATCTGCCCTGGGGCGCCGAGGCACATGCTAGCTCCTATCGCTCGCCGTGGAGCGCGCATCCTGCTGTAACTGCAGCACCGCGGCAAATGCTTGGCCCAGGGCCAGCCCGCCGTCGCCCACCGGCACCTGCGCGGCCATGCGGACGGGGAGATCGGCTAGGCGCTGGTGCAACCCCTCTGCCAGCCAGCGGTTTTGCATCGCCCCGCCGCTGAGGATCAGCGCTTCCGCCGGGAACTGGTCAAAGGCGGCGCGGGCGGTGTCGGCCAGCACGTCGATGAGGGTCCGGTGAAAACGCGCGGCGATGAACGCAGTTGGCCTGCCACTGAGGATGTCATCGACGACAGCCCGCACGGTAGGCCGCAGGTCGATCTCGTTGGCTTCGCTTGCTTCAATGCCGGCGGAGAACTCAGAGGGGGACCCTACGGGATAGCCTTGAAACCATTCAGGATTGGCGGAGGCATCCTGGAGAGCCATCGCCACCTGCCCCTCAAACGCCGCCCGCGGCAGGCCCAGCAGCAGGGCCCCCACGGCGTCAAACCAGCGCCCCAGCCCGCGGGACCGCGGCACTTGCACGCCGGACTGCAACATCCTTTGCACCGTCAGCAGTTGCGCCGGGGTCACCCCGCGAAAAGCCGGGAGGCGCTTGGCGATTTCGTCGGCCTCGTCGCCAAAAGCCGCGCGCAAAGCGCTGTAGCCGCTGCGCCAGGTCTGGCGGATGGCCTGTTCGCCGCCGGGCAAGGGCAGGGCGCGCAAGCTGGCGGGT
>JBIKTV010000338.1:0-6423 GCA_044347905.1 Myxococcota bacterium | reverse complement strand
GGATTCACCTTGGATCGCCTGAAGTTGGCCAGGCGTGGCCTCTACTCCATCGTCTTGGCCGACGCGCTGGCGATGATGGAAAGGGCCATGCTCGTGCGCGAGGTCGAGGCGGGATCGGCGGCAAAGCTGGCCCAGGGGTTTGTGGAGCGCTGGGTGGCAGCGCCAGAGCGCAGTGCCGAACGCTGTATCCGCCTCATCGCCGACGCAGCAGAAGCTTTTGCCCAGCTACCTGTGCGCCCCGGGCCATTCGCGCGGATCGGCATGGTCGGCGAGATTTATGTCAAATACTGCGATTACGGCAACGGCGGCGTGGTTCAGTGGCTGGCAGAGCGCGGCGTAGAGACGGTAGTGCCCAACCTGACCACGTTCTTTATTCAGAGTGTCATCAACTTGCAGGCCGATGCCCAAGCCGGCATTGCCCCGCCCGACCTCAAATGGCTGGGCGCGCGACTGCTTGACGACGCAACGGACCAGTTGATCGGCCGGGTCAACCGCGCCCTGGAGCCCTTTGCCTACGGCCATCCGCTGAGCCGCCCCCGCGAATTGGCCGAGCGCGCCGCCCCCATCGTGTCCCTGACCAATCAGTACGGCGAGGGCTGGCTGCTGCCGGGCGAGATGATTGAGCTGGCCGAGTCCGGCATCGACAACATCGTCTGCGTGCAACCCTTTGGCTGTATTGCCAATCAAGTGGTCGCCAAGGGCATTGAAAAGCGCCTGCGCGAGCTGCACCCGACGCTGAACCTGCTGTTTCTCGACATGGACCACAACGTGAGTGAGGCCAATGCCTTTAATCGCCTGCATTTTCTCGTGCGGGCCGCTGAGACGACCCTCGCCGCAGGTCCGCAGCACCGCGTTGGGCCGCCGCCTACCCCCGCGCAACGCCGGACGGAGCGAAACCAGCGGATGGCCGGCCACCTGCACGGCGCTGCCCGCGTCCTTGGCCACCGCGCGGGCCGACTGCTAGACGACTGGGTCGCGGCGCTGAGAGGCTGAGAGGGGGACCTCCCTAGAAGATCGCTTAATTTATAGTAAATTTGCCGATTGGCGGCTCACAGCCCAAGCCCGCCCTGGCAGGCAAGACAGGGGCGAAAGTTTTTTCTGATCGCGCCGCGGTTTTTTCCGCCAGCTGGCGATAACTCTGTGGGGGCCGATTTGTCGCCCCGCGGGAGTTTGCCATGCCGCGGTTCTATCATCCCAGCTACGTGTTTGAAGTCGCCCGCCGCACCAACCGCGGTGAGGACCTGTTCGATGCCAACGACCCCGGTCAAGTATCTTCAATTGTAGGCATTATCGCGGAAGGTCAGCGTCGTTACGGCGTTCAGATCTACCACATCCACTTCATGAGCAACCACTACCACGGACTTTTCCGCGCCCGGACGCCGCTGCAAATGGCCCGCTTCCTCAACTTTCTGCATGGTGAAATCGCTAAGCTGATCAACAGGAACCGCAAGCATCCTGGCACTGTGTGGAGCAGCAAGTTCACGCCCCTGCCCGTGACGAGCGACGCGAAGACGCTGCTTGCACGCATGAAATACCTCACCGGGCAGGCCTTGAGCGCCGGACTGGTCACGCAGCCAAGCCAATTCCCGGGCGTTTCCGCGGTCGATTGGCTCCTCTTTGGCGTGCCTTTGGTAGGGCGCTACGGCAACAAGACGCCTGATCCCACGCCAGAAGTGCCCGCCAAAGCCGATCCGAGGGCGAGCGAGGTGGCGATTGCCAAGCTGCCCTGCTTTGAGGACCGCAGTTGGGCGGAACTCCACGCGATGTACGCCGCACTGGCGGACGAGCAGGCCGGCCTGCCGCCGAGCCCGCTGGGCCGTGAAGCGCCGCTACCCAAAGTGGTCGTTGGGGAAACAGCGCCGAACGCCGACCGCGACCTCACCGACGACCAGGCGGCCGACGAGGACTTTTCTAGCCAATTGGAGGCGGCGGACTTGCCCGCGGGCGACGACTCGGCGAGGGGCTCGGCGAGGGGGGCCTCCTCAGAAACAAGCGCCGCGGCTGAGGTTTTTGACGAGACTGCCGATGGCAGGCCGACCCCTCCCACAGCGCCAGGCAAAGTTCACGTCGAGAGCGGACGCAACGAAGACGACGGTACCCCCCTGGTTCGCGGCCCCGTCCAACCCAAGGGGGAGGCTGGCAAGAAGCGCCGGGGCAAGCTGCGAATCCTCACGTACTGCGCGGCCGCCCGCAGCCAGTATCTAGACGATCTGAGCGACTTCTGCCGTGATTACGCCAAGGCGATGACCAAGCTTCAGCGGAGACTTTACGCCAGCCCGGACGGCGTGCGCCTCCGCGGCCGCATCATATTCCCGCGGCATTCGCTGCTGCCGGGGTGCCTCGCTCCACAGTAGCTGCGCTTGACCGAGAAGCCGCCGCCGCGGCTCAGGAGAATCGGATGTCATAACAAGGTGCTGCAAGAAGGTCCCCCCAACCTACTTGCCCATCGCAGCCGGCGCCCCAGGCGCAGGAAAAGCATTGCAGACCGGTGTCCTCCGCTGCAGCGGCTGGCGTCGCGGTGCGTCTTGGCGTAATTGACGGCAAGCTGGCGTTCATGCGGCCAGCGGAGCGCCAACATGTACGGTCAGATCATCCGCCAGTTCGAATTCACCCTGGGCAACCTCGACGCCGTCCTCACCAAGGCCGAGCAGTACGCGGCGTCCCGGGGCTTTGCGGCAGAGAACTTCCTTGCCGTGCGGCTCTCGCCCGATATGTTGCCGTTTGTCAAACAGATTCAGATCGCCTGCGACGGGTGTAAGCTCGCCGCTGCCCGCGTAGCGGATGTTCCGCCGCCGGCCTTTGCCGATACGGAGTCGACGTTTGCCGAGCTGCACGAGCGCATCGCCAAGACCCGCGCCTTTGTCCAGGGCCTGGACCTCGATAGCCCGGCAGCGAAAGACGGCTTGCGACGCGTGTCGGCCGGCTATCCGCCGGATAAGACCATGACCCTTCATGACTATATCGTCATGCGCCAGATCGCCAACTTCTACTTTCACGTCGTCACCGCCTATGATTTGCTCCGCGCGGGCGGCGTGCCTGTGGGCAAGGGCGATTACCTGGGCGACCTGCCGATGCAGTGAGGTACCCCTTTGGGGGGGGCTGGGTGAAAGAGTCTAGTATGCAAAAGCAATTCTCGATCTTTCCCGCGGAACCTGAGCTGCTGGACCCGCGTCCACCGCGCCTGGAGTTTGCCGGGGGCGGTTGGTGCGACTGCATCCCAGATTGGCTAACGGCCGAGGATGCGAGCCGGCTGCAAGAGGAGTTGCGCTGGCAAATTCCTTGGCAGCAGCGCCATGTGCGCATCGCGGGCAAACAGGTGGCTGAGCCGCGGCTGTCCAGTTGGCACGGCGAGCCAGAAGCCTGCTATGTGTACTCAGGGGTACGCCACGAGCCGCTGCCTTGGGTGCCTGCCCTCCGTGAAATTCGCGCAAGACTTGAGGAATTGCTTAAGAGATCTTTCAACAGCGTGCTTGCCAACCGCTATCGCGACGGTCGCGACGCCATGGGAATGCACGCCGATGATGAGCGCGAGTTGGGCCCCGAGCCGCTCATCGCCTCCGTTTCCTTGGGCATGACCCGGTCGTTTGTGCTCGCGCCTAAGAAAGGCCGGCCGGGCGTCAAGGTCGTCTTGCCCCTGCGCCATGGCACGCTGCTGGTGATGGGCGGGCCCCTTCAGCGCGACTGGAAGCACGGCGTTCCCCGCGAAGCTCACGTGTTTGAGGAGAGAATTAACCTTACCTTTCGTCAGGTTTCAGGCAGGTCCCCCTCGATCTCTCGGGTGTAGTCAGCTGAGCGGTCGCAGCGTGAGTAGTTGCTTGGCGGTCCCCGGAAAGGCTCGCTCCAGGCCTACCAGCGCCAGCAGTCCCATCGCGGCGTCTGAAAGGCCGGAAAGCAGGAAAGCCGTGACGGAGCCCGCCAGTGCAAAGTGCCCCACCATCAGAGCCGCGGCGACGAACTTGCCGTAGATCATCAGCTGGACAAACACTTTTCCGCGGCGCACGTCGAGCTGGGCCCACCAACTAAAGAGGCCGAGGCTAAAAATGTAGCTCAAGGCGACGTATTTCCACACCGCGACCGCTGGAGCCTCGCCCGCCGCCTCGCCAAAGCCCAGCAGGCCGCGGTTGAATTCCAGCAGGGCGTACACCTGGGCTTCGGCCAGCAGCACGCAAAAGAAGAACACGCCGTAGCTGACCACGTAGGCCCGCATCAGCCACTGCAACTGCTGTTCGCGGCTCATCGGACCTCGCCTAAGGCATTAAAATAATTAGGACATCCACGAGGCGTCGCTCTGAAGCGCCCACTTGCTCGTGATCTTCTTGGGCCGCGACCAGAAGCGGAAGCCGTCCATGCCCGTAATGTCGCCGTGGCCGAACTTGGAGTCGTGGAACCCGCCAAAACTAAACGGCTCGCGCGGCACCGGAACGCCGATGTTGACGCCGATCATCCCGGCCTCAAGGCGGTCCACGGCGTAGCGGGCCACGTAGCCGCGGGTGGTAAAGATCGCCGCGCCGTTGCCGTAAACACTGGCATTCTCAATGGCAATCGCTTCATCCAGCGTCTTGGCGTGAACAATGCTGAGCACAGGGCCAAAGATCTCGTCGCAGCCGGCGGGCATGTCGGGGCTGACATTGTCCAGGATGGTCGGGCCGACCCAATAGCCATCGGCACCGGCGACTTTGGCCCCGCGACCGTCCACCAGCACCTTGGCGCCCAGCTTCTCCGCCTGGGCGATGTAGCCCTCGATCCGCTCGCGCGCCGCCGCGGAGATGACCGTGCCCATGTCCTTGCCCAGCACCATCTTTTTGGTGTAGTCGACCATCGCATCGATGATGTGCTGCACATCGCCCACCGCGACCATCAGCGAGGAGGCCATGCAGCGCTGCCCGGCGCAACCAAAAGAGCTGGCCACCGCAGTCTGGGCCGTCAGCTCCAGATCGGCGTCCGGTACCACGATCACGTGATTCTTGGCGCCGCCCAAGCACAGGGCCCGCTTGCCCAGGGCCGTCGCGCGCGCGTACACCAGTTTGGCCACCTTGGTGCTGCCCACAAAGCCGATGGCGGCGATCGCCGGGTGATCCACCACCGCTTCCACCGCGTCTCGGCCGCCGTTGATCGTCTGGTAGATGCCGTCAGGAAGTCCAGCTTCTTTGAGCAGTTGGCCCAATCGCAGCGCGCCGTAGGGCACCACTTCGCTCGGCTTGAGGATAAAGGCGTTGCCCGCCACCAGGGCGTTGGGCAGCATCCACAGCGGAACCATCACTGGAAAGTTGAACGGCACGATGCCGCCGACGATGCCCAGCGGCTCGTTGGTCACTTCGCAATGCACGCCGCGCGACACGTCAATGCCTCCGCCCGTGGCCATTTGCGGCAAACCACAAGCGAATTCAATGCACTCGATACCTTTCTCAATGTCGCCCTTGGACTCGCCGTAGGTTTTGCCGTTCTCGGCCGAAAGCAGCCAGCACAGCTCGTCCATGTCGCGTTCCAGCAGTTGCTTGAGGCGGTACAGCACCTGGGCCCGCTCGCGCATGGGCGTGCCCTTCCACGCCGGCAGCACCAGCTTGGCCGCCTGCACGGCCGCCTCGACATCCGCCGCGCCGGAGAGCACCACGTGGCCCATCACCTTGCCATGCCTAGGGTTTTCCACTGCCATCGTCTGGCCACCGGCCGCATCGACCAGTTGGCCGCCGCGCCAATTGCGGCAGGGGACGTACGGGGCAAAATCATAGCTGCGGGTCGGATAAGCGGCGATCGGCGAGGTCATGGCGTGCTCCTGGCCCGGCGCAGGCATGGGCGCGGCGGGGAGCAGCAAGGTAGCGCCAGCCCGGGCACAAGTCCAGCCCAACCAGTCAACACAGGAAAAACGCCAAAAACACGTGGCACGGAGCGGGGTTCTACGGAGGTCCCCCTCCGATTCTTGGGCGTGCGGCCACCTTCCAGGTCAGCGCTGCGTCACGGTACCGTCGGCTCAAACAGCGCCCCCAAGTCGGGGATCAGCAGCAGCTCTACCCGGCGGTTCTTGGCGCGGTTCTCTGCGCTGTCGTTGGCCACCATGGGCAAAAAGGGCCCAAAGCCGGCCGCTGACACCGCTTTGCTGGGCACGCCCAGGCCGATCATCTCCGTCAGCACCGCCAGGGCCCGGTCGGTCGACAGGCGCCAGTTCAGCGCATCGGCCCCCGTGTCATCCGTATGCCCCGCCACCTGGAAGCGCCGGTCAGACAAGTCTTTGATCGCCGCAGCGATTTCCGCCAGCACCGGCTTGGCCGCCGCCTTGACCTCGGCCTTGCCCGTGTCAAAAAGGATGTCCGAATTCACCTCGATCACCAGCAGGCCCTGGCGCGAACGGATCCGCAGCTTGCCGGCCGCCACCAGCTTCTTGAGCCGGTCCTGCACCCGCTTGATGCCGTCTTGCACCCGGGCGAG
>JBIKTV010000337.1:0-6442 GCA_044347905.1 Myxococcota bacterium | reverse complement strand
CGGCATTTCAACGTTGATATTGAATACCTGGGCGGCATTGAGCCCGGTCTTGCCGTCGTTGATGGTGACGCTGGTGCCGTCGTCGCAGCTCAGGGTCTTGGTGCCGTTGCCGTTGTCCTTGACGCTGCAGGACTTGCCATTGGCGCCGCTCTTGCCGTCCGCGACGATCGCCGTGGTGCCGTCTTCGCAGCTGATGGTCTTGGTGCCGTCGCCGTTGTCCTTGACACTGCAGGACTTGCCGTTCGTGCCGTTCTTGCCGTCGGCGACAGTGGCCGTCGCGCCGTCTGGGCAACTGACGGTCTTGCTGCCGTCGCCGTTGTCCTTGACCGTGCACGAGCCGCCGTCTTTGCCGTTGGTGCCGTTGGTGCCCGAGGCGCCGTCTTTGCCCGCCGCGCCTGCCGTTCCGTCCTTGACGCTGACCGTGGTGCCATCGCCGCACGTGATGGTCTTGGTGCCTTTGCCGTCGTCGGCGACGCTGCAGCCCTTGCCCGCCGCGCCGTCCTTGACGGTGGCCACGACATCGCCGCACGTGATGGTGCTGGTGCCGTCGGTGTTGGCCTTGACCGTGCAAGACACGCCAGCAGCGCCGGCTTTGCCCTCTGGCCCTTCGGCGCCTTCGCAGCCGGCCAACGCCGCGGTCAGGGCACTGCACCCTGCCAGCAGGAGGAATTTGCGCATTGAGGAATTCATGAGTGCCTCTCGTTGAGGTCGTTGGCCGCCCGCAGCATCCGGACCCACCGGGCGCGCTGACAGTAACGCCACTGTAGAAGCCCTCTTGGTCCATCGGCAAGGCGCCAACAGCCAAGAATGAGAAGGCCGTGACGCTGTGTGAGAGAGCTGTGACAATTGGCCTCTCGCTAGCCGCCGGCGGGATGGCCGCCCCAAGCTGGGCATCCCGGGGCCGCCTCTGGCATCCTACCCGCCGCAGCCCAACAGCTGCAGGTGGCGACCGTGCCAGACATCGATCCCCCCGTTCTGCTGACCCCGCCCAGCGCCGCCATTCGCCTGCGCGGTGTGCGCCACAACAACCTGCGGGGCTTTGACCTGGATCTGCCCCACGGCGCGCTGATCTGCGTGACCGGAGTGTCTGGATCCGGCAAGAGTTCTCTAGCTTTTGACACGCTGTATGCCGAAGGTCAGCGGCGTTTTGTCGAGTGCCTGTCCAGCTACGCCCGCCAGTTTATTGAGCGGATGGATCGCCCACAGGTTGATGACATCTCTGGTATTTTGCCGGCGGTGGCCCTGCGTCAAGGCCGGACGATTCGCGCCGCCCGCGCCACAGTGGCCAGCCTGACCGAGCTGGGCGAGCGCTTTCGCGCGGTTTTTGCCCACGCCTCTGCGCCGGATTGCGCCCATTGCGGTGCGGCGGTGCGGCGGGCGCCGGTGGATGCCCTGGTCGACGCGGCTGTGCAAGGCTGGAGCGGGCGGCGCGCCGCGGTGACGTTTGAGCTGCCTGTGCCGTCGGAGGTGGCTGCGCGGGCGAGCCTGCGCGCCCTGGCCGAGGCGGGTTATCACCGGGCCTTTGAGGGAGGCAAGGCTGTCGATCTCGCAGAAGTGCTCACGGCTGAGCGCGTCGGGGCGAGCGTAGAGGTCCTGCAAGACCGCCTCAGCTTGCAGCTAGACGAGAGCTCGCGCCTGGGCGATTCGCTGCGTCAGAGTCAGCGGCGCGGCGGCGGCGTGGCGCGTCTATGGGTAGAGGGGCCGCTGGCCGAGACCGAGCAGGGCCCCTGGCAGCGACAGGGCGAAGGCGCAGGGTTCGTGCGCTTCGCCGCAACCTCAACGCGCCGCTGCGTGGCTTGTTCGACCGCGGTGGCCGATCCCAGCCCGCAGCTGTTCAGCGCCAATTCCGCGGTCGGCGCGTGCCAGACCTGCAATGGTTTTGGGCGCTTGGCCGATATCGATTTTGGCCGCGTCGTGCCCGATCCCAACCTGAGCCTGAACCTGGGGGCGATTCGACCGTGGAGCACGGAGGCCACCGAGCAAGAGCGCCAAGAACTGGCCGAATACTGCGAGCGCACCGGCGTCGACATGACCCTGGCGTGGCGCGATCTGAGCGAGGAAACCCGCCGCGAGATCCTCAACGGCGAGACGACGGGGCGCAAGTCGCAGCGGTTTCAGGGCGTGCGCGGCTGGTTCAAGTGGCTGGAAACAAAGAACTACAAAATGCACGTGCGCGTGCTGTTGGCGCGCTACCGCACCTACTTGCCTTGCCCGGCGTGCCAGGGGCGGCGCCTGAGGCCTGAGGCGCTGGCGTGGAAGCTAGGCGGCCTAGATCTGGCGGAGTGGCAGGCGCTGCCGGTGGGCGAGATTCACCGGCGCCTAGCCGAGCTAGCTTTGGGCGATCAAGAGCAGTTGGCCGCGGAGTTGGCCCTGCGCGATCTGCGTCAACGCGTGGCGCTGCTGGAGGAAATTGGCCTGGGCTACCTGAGCCTGGACCGCGCGGCGCGGACCCTCTCGGGCGGTGAGCTGCAGCGCGTGCAACTGGTCGCGGCTCTCGCCACTGGCTTGGCCCAGGTGCTCTACGTGCTGGATGAGCCGTCGATCGGCTTGCACGCCCGCGATAATGACCGGCTTTTGCGGATTTTGGAGCGCCTCAAGAGCGCCGGCAACACCGTGGTGGTGGTGGAGCACGACCCTGCGCTCATCCTGGCCGCGGACGTGTTGGTGGACCTGGGGCCGGGCGCGGGCGAGCAGGGCGGTCAGCTCATTGGCTGCGGGCGCCCGGAAGAAGTGCTTGATCTGCCTTTGAGTCTTACGGGCGACTACCTGCGCGGCCGGCGGCAAGTCGACACCGCGGCGGCCATTCCGGTGTCGCGCAAAGGCCGGCCCCTGGCTCCGGCGTGGCTGACAATTCGCCAACCCACCGCGCGGACCCTGCGCGGTCAGGACGTGCGCCTGCAGCTCGGAGCGCTCAACGCGGTGTGCGGGGTGTCGGGCTCGGGCAAGTCGACGCTGGTAGAAGAGGTGTTGTTTCGCGGTCTTCAGCGCCTCCGCGGCGAGCCGGTGGATGAGCCCGGAGCCTGTGCCGGCTTTGACGGGGCCGAGGCGATCCGCGCGGTGGTCCTGGTCGATCAAGAGCTGCCGGCGGCGTCGTCGCGGGCAAACTGCGCGACTTACCTCAAGGTCTGGGATGCCGTGCGCACCCGTCTAGCCGCCGAGCCCCTGGCGGTCCAGCGCGGCTACGGTCAAGCGACGTTCAGCTTTAACCGCGACGGCGGCCGCTGCCCGGCATGCGAGGGTCTGGGCATAGAAAGCGTGGAGATGCAGTTCCTCTCCGACGTGCACATGACCTGCGAAAGCTGTGGAGGCAAGCGCTTTCGCTCTGAGGTGCTGCAGGTGCGCCACCGCGGCTTGGACGCGGCCGGGTTTTTGGAGCGCACGGCTCAGGAAATTGCCGACCAATTCCAAGATGATCCGGGGCTAAGCCAGCCGATGCGCGCGCTTTGCGAGCTGGGCCTGGGGTACCTGCGCCTGGGCCAGCCGTTGTCCACCCTCTCTGGCGGCGAGGCCCAGCGGCTCAAAATCGCTTGGCACCTGCTCCAGGCCCGCACCAAGGGGGCGCTGTTTATCCTGGACGAACCGTCGACAGGTCTGCACCTCCACGACGTAGCGGTGCTGCTGGCCAATCTGCGGCGGCTGGTGGCCCAAGGCAATACCGTGCTGTTGGTCGAGCACCACCTGGACTTGCTGCAAGCCGCTGATCACCTGGTGGAACTGGGTCCCGACGGCGGTCCGGGCGGAGGCCAGGTGCTGTTCCAGGGGCCGCCGGTCGATCTCTTGGCGCAGGACACGCCCACCGCGACCTATCTGCGGCAACACCGCGCCAGGCCAGAAGAAATTGCCGCAGGGGGCTTGGCCTATCGGCGCACCCCAGGGCTGGGGCCTGACGCGGAGGCCCAGGTGGATCCCGGCTGCGTGCAGATTCGCGGCGCCCGGGTCCACAACCTCAAGAATCTGAACCTGGATGTGCCGCGCGACCGCTTTACCGTGGTGACCGGCGTGTCCGGCTCGGGCAAGTCGTCGCTGGCCTTTGACGTGGTTTTTGCCGAGGGCCAGCGGCGCTTTCTGGACTGTCTGAGCCCCTACGCCCGCCAATACTTGCCGCCAGCGCTGCAGCCGGACGTGGACCAGCTGCTGGGGCTGCCGCCCACGGTGGCGATTGCCCAGCGCACCACCCGCGGCGGTCTGAAGTCCACGGTGGCGACGCTGACCGATCTGTACCCGTATCTGCGGCTTCTGTATGCGCGCTGCGGTGTTCAGCGCTGTCCGCACTGTGGCGGGGCCGTGACGGGGCAGAGTGCAGGCGACGTGGTGGCGGCGATTCGCGAGCGCTATCCGCGGCAACCCGCGCTGTATGTGACGGCCCCGGCGGTCCGCGGTCGCAAGGGCCACCACAAGGACATCGTTGAGAAGGCCCGTCAGCTGGGCCACCAATGGCTGCAGGTGGACGGATCGCTGCTGGCCGTGGCGGCGGTGCCCGAGCTGCGGCGCTTTGCCAGCCACGATCTGGACTGGGTGGTGGCGCGGCTGACCCCGGATCAGCTGCAGGACGGACGGCTGCTGGCTCAAGCGGTGGACGCGGCTTTGGCCCTGGGCGACGGCACGCTGGGCACGCGCACCCACGACCAGCCGCTGCAGGCTTGGTCCCTGCGCCGCCACTGCGCCTCCTGCCAGCGCTCGGTCGAGCCACCCGATCCGCGGCTGTTTGCCTTTACCTCGGCGGCGGGCTGGTGCCGCGTCTGCGAAGGGACGGGGGTGCAGCCCGCAGAGGAGAAGAAGAAGCCCAAGGCAAAGCATCAGCAAGATGGCAAGTCCGCAGGCGACCTGGCCAAAGCCGGCTTGGCGGATGGCGGTGAAGCGCCGCCCGACGAGGCCCAGCGGCGGCTACAGCCGTGCCACAGCTGCCAAGGAGCGCGGTTGAGGCCAGAGGCGCGCTCGGTGACCCTGGGAGGGCTGTCGATCGACCAGGCGGCCAGCCAAGGGCCCCGGCAGCTTGGGCATTGGCTGGCGGGCTTGGAATTCTCTAAGCGCGATCAAATGATTGTCGAGCCGATTGCCGCAGAACTGCAGGCGCGATGCGCTTTTCTGACCCAAGTGGGGCTGGATTACCTGGGGATGCACCGCGGCGCCGTGAGCCTTTCTGGCGGCGAAAGCCAGCGGTTGCGCCTGGCCGCGCAGCTGTCGTCCAATCTCCGCGGCGTGCTGTACGTGCTAGATGAGCCGACCATCGGCTTGCATCCAACGGACAATCAGAAAGTGTTGGCGGCGCTGGAGCAGCTGGTGGCGCGCGGCAACGGTCTGCTGGTGGTCGAGCACGATGAGGACACGATCCGCCGCGCCGATCACCTCATCGAGCTGGGACCGTCGGGAGGCCGGCAAGGCGGCGAGCTGCTGTACCAAGGCACGATGGCGGGGCTGCTGGCTTCCGGCTCTACACCCACGGGGGCGATGCTGGCGGCCCACCACGGCCGATGGCTGCGCCAGGATCCGCGGCCCGTGGCCCAAGATCACCGCTTTATCGAGCTCCTAGGCGCCAATCGCAACAACCTGCGCAACGTCGACGCGCGTTTTGCCCGCGGCCGCTTTAACGCCGTGACGGGCGTGTCGGGCTCGGGCAAGAGCACGCTGGTGCGCGATCTGCTGGTGGAATACGGCAATCTGGGCGTTACCGTGACCGACCGGCGCACCGCCGCCTTTGCCGGCAACAGCGAATTGCGCGAGCTGCGGGGCATCGAAAATCTGGGTCGGGTCGTCGAGATCGATCAGTCGCCGATCGGCCGCACCCCGCGTTCCTGCCCAGCCACTTACATCGGCGTGTGGGACGCGATTCGCCAGGCCTTTGCCGCCTTACCGGAAGCGAAAGTCGCCGGTCTGCAGGCCAACCAGTTCAGCTTTAACGTTGAAGGCGGCCGCTGTCCGGTGTGCCTGGGCGGTGGGGCCCTCAAGGTGGAGATGAGCTTTTTGCCGTCCACGCGGGTGCCGTGCGAGGCCTGCGGTGGCAAGCGCTTTGCCGACCACGTGCTCCAGGTCCGCTACAAAGGCGCCAGCGTGGCCGATGTGCTGGCGATGAGCCTGGCCGAAGCGGCCGAGCACTTTCGCGCCGTGCGGCAAATCGCTGCGCCGCTGGAGCTGGCCGCTCGCATGGGCTTGGACTACCTGCAGCTGGGGCAGGGCAGCGACACCCTGTCTGGTGGGGAGGCCCAGCGCATCAAAATCGTCACGGAACTGGCCAAGAAACGCCGGGTAGAGACGCTGTACGTGCTCGACGAGCCGACCACCGGCCTGCACCTGCAGGATGTGCAGAAGCTCTTGACCGTGCTGCAAGAACTGGTGGAGCGCGGCGACACGCTGGTGGTGATTGAGCACCACATGGACCTGGTTCGCCAGGCGGATTGGCTGGTCGATATGGGGCCTGGCCCGGGCGAAATGGGCGGAGCGGTGA
>JBIKTV010000336.1:0-6447 GCA_044347905.1 Myxococcota bacterium | reverse complement strand
CAGTCCACGCCGTGCACCACGGTCAACAAGGTCTGCGGTTCCGGCATCAAGACCGTGATGCTGGCGGCCAGCCAGATTCGCGCGGGCGATGCCGAGATTGCCGTGGCGGGCGGCATGGAGAACATGAGCCAAGCGCCGTATTACCTTGACAAAGCCCGCGACGGCTACCGCCTGGGCCACGGCCAGGTCACCGACGCCATGGTCAAGGACGGCCTGTGGGATGTCTACAACGACTTCCACATGGGCAACGCCGCCGAAATCTGCGCCAAAGACAAGGGAATTTCGCGCGAAGACCAAGACGCCTTTGCCGCCGAGTCCTACCGCCGCGCCCAGGCCGCCGTCGCCGCTGGGGTGTTCAAAGACGAGATCGCCCCGGTGACCATCGCCGGCAAGAAGGGCGAACAGACGGTCGTCGACAGCGACGAAGAGCCGGGCCGCGGCAACCCCGCCAAATTCGCTAGCCTTCGCCCGGCGTTTGACAAGGCCGGCACGGTCACCGCCGCCAACGCCAGCTCGATCAATGACGGCGCCGCCGCAGTCGTGCTCGCTTCGGCCGACAAAGCCCGCGAGCTGGGCCTCAAGCCGTTGGCGCGCATCGTCGCCTATGCCAGCCACGCCCAGGCCCCCGAGTGGTTTACCACTGCGCCGGTGTTCGCCGTGCAAAAAGCCTTGGCCAAGGCCGGGTTAAGCATCGACGACATCGACCTGTTTGAGATCAACGAGGCGTTCTCCGTGGTCTCGCTCGCCTGCAACCAGGGCCTGGGCGTCGATCCGGCCAAGGTCAACATTCACGGCGGCGCGGTCGCTTTGGGCCACCCGATTGGCGGCTCGGGCACTCGCATCCTTGTGACCTTGCTGCACAATCTCGCGCGCACCGGCAAGCGCTACGGCGTGGCGTCGCTCTGCATCGGCGGCGGCGAGGCTGTGGCCATCGTCGTCGAGCGAATCTAGCCGCTCCATTGCAGGCTCCCGGCCCCCTGGCGTACGCTCCTGCCTCCGTCGAGCCGATCCTGGGGGCCCATGATTCCGATTATCCAACCGCACTTTGGCCCTGAAGAACAGGCGGCGCTCATAGAAGTGCTGCGCTCCGGCTGGGTGGCTCAAGGCCCCAAAGTTGCTGAGTTTGAGCGGGCTTTGGCGCCCGTCGTCGGGGCAGACCACGCGGTGGTGGTGTCTTCGGCGACGGCCGGGCTGCACCTAGCGCTGCACGTGGCCGGCGTGGGGCAGGGCGACGACGTC
Organism: Myxococcota bacterium; assembly: GCA_044347905.1. Taxonomy (GTDB): domain Bacteria; phylum Myxococcota_A; class UBA9042; order UBA9042; family UBA9042; genus SXRM01. The sequence goes on along the minus strand of JBIKTV010000336.1, from coordinate 5,208 downwards.
ATTGTGCCGTCGCTTTCCTTCATCGCCACGACCAACGCCGCGTGGATGGTGGGGGCGCGGCCGGTGTTCGCCGATGTGGCGCCGGACCTGCCCGTGGTCTCCGTAGCCAGCGTCGCCGCGGTCTGGACGCCCAAGACTAAGGCGGTGATCGCCGTCCACCAGCTGGGAATCCCGTTTGACCGCCAGGGGTTGCGCGACCTTTGCCAGCAGCGCGGCGCCGTGCTGATCGAAGACGCGGCCTGCGCCATGGGCAGCTTGCACTGGAAGAAGCCCATCGCCGCGGATGCGGAGCTGGCGGTGTTCTCCTTCCACCCCCGCAAGATCCTCACGACCGGCGAGGGCGGCGCCGTCGTCACCAACAATCCGCTTTATGCAGAGCGTTTGCGCAGGCTTCGCCAGCACGGCATGACCGTCGCGGCCGATCAGCGCCACGGCGGGGCTCAGCGCGAGCAGTACGCGGAGCCGGGCTGGAACTACCGCATGACCGATCTGCAGGCGGCTCTGGGCCTCGTTCAGCTGGGGCGCCTGACGGCCATTCTTGAAAAGCGCCGGCAACTGGCTGCGCGCTATGATGAAATGCTGGCGGATCTGCCGGGCTTGGCGCTGATTTGGCCGCGCGACTGCGACCACTGGAACGTGCAAACGTATTGCATTTGCCTGGCGCCCGATCCCGGGCAAGGGTATGCAGAACGCCGCGATCGGGTGCTTAAGGCCTTGAACGATTGCGGGATTGGCGCTCGCCGCGGCATCTTGGCTGCCCACCTGGAGCCCGCGTGGTTCAACGCCGATCAGCCGCCGCTGCCCTACAGCGAAGCGTGGGCGGCCCAGAGCCTAGCGCTGCCGCTGTACCACGCGATGACGGAAGCCGATCAGCTCGAAGTGGTCGCGCGGCTGCGAGAACTGCTGTAGATCCGCCAAATCGCCACGCGCATCGGGGGATTGTCACGGCTCAGTCCTCTGTTGAGCGAAATCACGCCCGCGGCCCGTGACGCCGGCCCCGCAATGGGTGTAAAACGGCGGTCCTTGGGGAGGCTACCCGTGGCCAGAGTGCTGCTTCGCGATATTGAGAAAGCGTACGGCGACGTGCGGGTGGTGCGCCGCCTGAACCTCGACGTGGCGGATGGCGAATTCCTCGTACTTGTCGGCGCTTCTGGCTGCGGCAAGTCGACGACGCTGCGGATGGTGGCGGGGCTGGAGGCGATCACCGCCGGCGACCTGCTCATCGGCGAGCGCAAGGTCAACGACGTGGCGCCGCGAGACCGCGACATCGCCATGGTGTTTCAGTCCTACGCGCTGTATCCGCACATGACGGTCTACCAGAACCTCGCGTTTGGCTTGACTCTTCGCGGCGTGGCCCAGGCAGAGATTGAGACGCGCGTGCAAGACGCCGCCAAGATGCTCGGCCTGACGGAGCTGCTGCAGCGCAAGCCGGCGGCCATGTCGGGCGGTCAGCGCCAGCGGGTGGCCATGGGCCGCGCTGTGGTGCGTCAGCCGTCGGTTTTCCTGTTTGATGAACCCCTTAGCAACCTAGACGCAAAGCTGCGCGTTCAGATGCGCCTTGAAATCGCGCGTCTTCACAAGCGTTTGGGTACGACGATCCTCTACGTCACCCACGATCAGGTCGAGGCCATGACCCTGGCCGACCGCATCGCCGTGATGCACGAGGGCGTGCTGCAACAGTGCGCGCCACCTCAGGAAATCTACAATCGCCCGGCCAACACCTACGTCGCGACGTTTATCGGCTCGCCCGCCATGAACTTGCTGCCGGTGCAGGCCCAGCGCAGTGCCGATGGTTCCGCGCGGCTGCAGGGCTCTGGGCTCAACGTGCTGCTGCAACCCGCTGACGCAGCTCGGCTTTTGCCCGATGGCAGCGCGACCGACCTGACCGTTGGCGTTCGCCCCCAGGATTGGCGGGTGGTGCCCAGCGACGACACTTCGGTGGATGCCTGGATGGCTGTCGACGTGACCGAGCCGCTTGGCGCAGAGACGTTTGTGTTTGGCGAGCTGCAGCAGGGCCAGGAATTGGCCGATCGCAGCCTGTACAGCGCCCGAGACGGTTCGACCCGCCACCGCGGCGAGTCCGCCTGCATCCTGCGCTGCGAGCCTGCGGTGCCGGTCAGCGACGGCCAGCGCGTGGCCCTGCACCTCGATCGCCAGAAGATCCAGCTGTTTGACGCGGCGGGTACGCGCATCGTCCCCAGCGAAGCCTGAGCCCGTCCGCCGGCCCGTTGGCCAGTTTAGTCCCGTCATCCTTGGAGGAAGCTGCCGTGAATACCGCCCCGCGCCCGTTCACCCGCCTGGCCCTTTGGGCCGCTGCTGCCTTGCTGGCCGCCGCTTGTGGCAAGTCCGCGCCCACCCCTGCGTCTGCGCCCGCCGCTCCCGCGGAAAAGGCCGCCGCTGCTGAAAAAACCGGCGGTTCTGACAAGGCCGCCGCTGTCGATCCCGCCGCCGCTGCCTCGGCTGCCGTGGCGGAAGAAGACCAGGGCCCGCCGCGCACGGTGACCATCTGGCACGGCTACCGCGACGCAGAGCGCGAGGCGCTGGACAACCTGGTCAGCCACTGGAACAAGAACCACCCCAACCTGCAGATCAGCACCCTGGCCGTGCCGCCGGATGCGATTATCGACAAGTTCCAGGTCGCGGTACCCAACGGAAATGGGCCAGATCTCATCATTTTTGCCCACGACAAAATTGGCCTCTGGGCCCGCGCCGGCCTGATTCAGCCCCTGGGCGATTTTGCCACGCCGGAGCGCCTCAAGCGCTTTATGCCGCAGGCCGTCAAGCCTTTGGTGCACGACAAAGCGATCTACGGCCTGCCCATGGCGTATAAGACCTTGGTTCTGTTCTACAACAAGGCGATGGTCAAAGAGCCGCCCAAGAGCCTGACCCAGCTGATCGAGGTCGCCAAGGGCTTTACCAAGCCCGACGCCGATGCCTTTGGCCTGGCCTACGAAGCGTCGAATCTGTACTTCCACGCGCCGATTCTCCTTGGCCTGGGCGGTGCTGTCTACGACGACGTCGCCAAGAAGGTGATGATTGACTCGCCAGAAGCGCAAAAAGCCATGGATATCGCTCGCGACCTCTACAAGACCCACAAGATTCTGCCGCAGGGCGCGGTGAGCGGCTTTGCCCTGACCGCCATGTTCAAAGACAACAAGGTGCCGTTTGTGTTTCAAGGCCCGTGGTTTATTGGCGAATTGACTCCGGAGCCCGGTCAGAAGCCGGTGGAGTGGGGCGTGGCGCTGCTGCCAGAGGTCGAGCCCGGCAAGCCGATGAAGCCGTTCCTGGGCTCGGAGGCCCTGCTGCTGTCGGCCAAGGCGCCCCAGGCCAAGTCTGCCTTGCGCGTCATTGACTTCCTGACCAGCGATGAGGCGGCGCTGACCCGCATTCAGCTGGGCAAGCAGATGGTGGCCAACGTCAAGACCTATGAGCAGCCCAAGTGGTCGGACGACCCGGTGGTCAAAGTGTTCCGCGGTCAGGCGGAGATGTCGCTGCCGATGCCCAGCTCGGCGGAGATGTCGGCGGTGTGGAATCCGTACAACGCCGCTCTGCAGAAGGGGATTTACGGCGAAGGCAAGAGCGTCGACGTGCTGGGCGAGGCGCAGAAGCGCGCCGAAGAAGACATCGGCAAGATGGCCAAGTAGGGCCGTTTGGCGCTGGTTCATCGGCAGGTCCCCTAAAGGCCTAGCGTTTCTGGAGCTCCCATGGCCCTGACCGAACCGATTCTGCCCCCTGCGCCCTGGGCCCGCGGCCTGGCGGCGGCTTTGACGGCGGCGCTGGTGGCTGCGGCGCTGGTGGCGGGGCACGGCGCGCTGCTGGGCGATCGCATGGCCCACGCCCGGCGGGTTGGGGCTGCGGCCCTGGCGGATGGCGTGGCCCAGGCGGCGACGGAACGCGATCAGGCCAAGCGCGACACCCGGCTCAAAGAGCTTGAAAACGCCCGCAAACCCGATGTCGAGCGGGTGTTTGTGCTGCAAGAAGGCGGCACGGACGAGTTTGGCATCTCGCGCGGCACGGTGTTCAGCTACGGCGAGCCGCCCAAGGATCAGGCCCAGCTCGTGCAGGATCACGCCAAGACCGTGACGGCCGAGGCGACCCGGGTGCTCCTGGCGCAAACCGCTAAGCCGGGCGAGCAGTTGCACGCCGACCGCATGTTCAAAGTGATCGACGGCGACCGCCTGGTCGTGGCCGCGCCCATCCGTTCTGCCAAGGCGAGCAAGGAGTTGTCCGGTGTCGGTGGGGCGATTGTCGCCTTGCCCGCCTCTGCGCCGGCGCCGTGGTGGCTGGTGGGCGTGGTGGCGCTGCTGGCGGCGGTCTTGGCCGAAGCTGCCCGGCGCCTGGAGCAAAGAAAACGCTGGAGCGATGCGGTGATCCAGCTGCTGCTGGTGCTGGCCGCCTGGCTGCTGCTGCCCGCCCTGCCTGCCGCGCCGCCCGCGGGGATTGAGGTGCTGGCGGCCGACTGGCTCGTGCCGCATACCGCTGTCGAATTAGTAGGTTCGCCGCTGGCCCACCTGTGGCTGCTGACCGGCGCGCTGGCCTTGGCCCTGGGCCTAGGGGCGATGACCGACGACCACGGCCGGGTCTGGGAAGCGCTTCGCCGCGATCCCACGCCGTACGCCTATGTGGGCCCTGCGGTTTTGGCCACCGGCCTGCTGATCTTCATCCCCTTTGCCGTGGGCGTGGGGCTCAGCTTTGTCGACGCCGAGGGGCGCTTTGTCGGCCTCAACCACTATGCGGAAGTGCTGACCTCGATTTTTGATGAGAACAGCAGCACCCACTTCTTTCGCACCCTCGCCATGACCACGGGCTGGACGGCCATCAACGTCGTGCTCCACGTCACCTTGGGTCTGGCCCTGGCCCTGGTGCTCAACCGCCCGCATCTCAAAGGCAAAGCCATCTACCGCGTGCTGTTGGTGGTGCCCTGGGCCGTGCCGAGCTACATCACCGCGCTGACCTGGAAGTGGCTGTTCAACACCCAGTTTGGCCCGATCAACGCCATGCTGTCGGCGCTGGGGATGGAGAAGGTCGACTGGCTGGGCAACGACGTCTGGAGCAACTTTGCCGCCAACCTCGCCACCAACGTCTGGCTCGGCTTCCCGTTTATGATGGTGATTTCTCTAGGCGCCTTGCAGAGTATTCCTTCTGAGCTATATGAGGCCGCAGACATAGATGGGGCCAGCGCCTGGCAAAAATTCCGCCACGTGACCC
>JBIKTV010000364.1:0-5897 GCA_044347905.1 Myxococcota bacterium | reverse complement strand
GCGGCGACGCCGCGGCCGCGGACGGCAAGGTCGGCGCGGACAGCGCCGCGGTGGCGGCGGACAGCGCGGAGGTTGTGGATACTGCGGATGCTGTCGATGCTGTGGACGTTGTCGATACTGTGGACGTTGTCGATACCGCTGAGGTCGTCGATACCGCTGAAGTCCTCGATACCGTGGACATTGGCGATACCGCTGGGGTCGTCGATACCGTGGACGTTGTCGACACCGCTGAGGCTGTCGACACTGCTGAAGTCCTCGATACCGCTGAGGTAATCGATACCGCTGAAGTCCTCGACACCGCTGAGGTTGTCGACACTGCTGAAGTCCTCGACACCGCTGAAGTCCTCGATACCACTGAGGTCCTCGACACCGCAGAAGTCCTCGACACCGCCGACGTCCCCGACCCGTCCGAACCCGGCATGCTGGTCTACGAGCGCTTGGGCAACCTGGCCGCGCTGGACGACATCCGCCGCGTCGCTTGGCACCCTTCCGGCAAATTCGCCTTGCTTTTGGCGACCAAGGGCCAGGTGCTGCGCTACGACGCGGGGGCCAAGGCGCTGGCGGCGCTCACGACGCTGGGCAAGGACGCTGTGGACGTGGCCGCCGACCCCGCGGGGGGCTTCTTCCTGGTCATCGGCAAGGACTCTGCTGGTGCTGCGCGGCTTTGGCGCGGCGCGGTCGGCGCGGATGGCGCCGTGGCCTTTGCCGCCGATGTGGCGTTGCCCTATGGCGATCCAGTGGCGGTGGCCGCAGAGCCGGGCGGCGCGCGCTTTGTGCTGGCGACCCGCGCGGCCAACCCGACCATCGCCTACCTGACCCTATGGCAAGATGGCCAAGGGCTAGGAAAACTCAAGGCCTTTAACACCAGCGGCGGCATCGTCGATGCTATGTGGGCCGGCACCGGCTTGCCCGGTCTGTCCGGCAGCCAAGCCATCGTCACCAGCCAAGGACTCAACGGCGCCGGCAGCCAGACCTGGGTGCTGGACAGCAACGCCGTGTTGGCCAACGGCTGGTCGCCCGGCTTTGGCAACGGCGGCGGGGCGGCGTGGCGGCCGCAGGGCAGCTACGGAATGGTCACCGGCACCTCCAGCAACGTCGTGTACGTGTTTGACGGCACCTGGAGCTCGACCTACCTGCCGGGGGTCAACAACGGCGCGAGCCCGCAGGCGCTGGGCTGGAAGGGCGACGGCACGCGGGCCCTGGTGGTCGGCCGCGCCACGGGATCGCCCATGGCCGCCACGGTCATCGAGCATCGCCCAGGCTGGTCCCAAGCCTACAGCAAAAGTGACTGGCTCAACCAATCCATCCCCGGCTTTGACAAAGCGCCTTGGGCCGCGAGCTTCAACACGTTCTTGCTCGACATCGCCTGGCGGCCCGCCACCTTGTGCGACGAGGGGCTCATCGTCGGCAGCGACACCGGCTCGGCCGGCCAGACCACCTATGGCCTCGCCATCCGCTTTTACGACAGCGACGACCCCGCCTGTGCGCCGCTGCCAAAGTAGCCTCTGGGCGGGTCTCCGCTGCCACGGCCGGCAGGGCCGCGCACTTGCGACCCACCCAGCAGGCAAATGGGACCGGGGAAAATTGACTAGATTTTTCACGGGCCCTAACTCTTGCGACTCCAAAACCCGCTATACCGCTCAGACTTGCCGTGGCCGCAGCGGCTGCAGCGGTAGCGAAAGGTCACGTCGTGCTGGTAGTCGACCGACAGCAGCTCGCCGCTGTGGTCCTGGGCGGGCGAGAGCGTCCTGCCGCCCAAACGCATGGAGAAGCGCCTGCAATTTGGGCACCACGAGGTCAGCAGGTGCACCACGCCAAACCAGAGCAGCAGCATCGCCACCAGCACGCCGACCACGAGCAGGTTCACGGGCGCCAGCAGGTCGGACCAGCGAAAGTCCTTCTGGCTCGAGTCTGTAAACGAGACGATGGCGTAGCGCGTCGACTGGTAAGCGGAAATCCGGCCGCGCCCCAGGTCCCACGTCGCGCGCTGGTCGCCCAGAGAAGACTCGACGCTGCCCGGCGGCCCATACGCCTGGCGCATCCCCTCCATCAGCGTCGGCCACTGGCCGCGGGGCATTTGCAGGCGCGTCTCATACAGCCGGTGGTTCCAGAAGCGGTGCTCGGCCTCGATGCCCGCCACGCCAAACAGAGACAGGCCCTTGCGCTGCACAACCGCGATCTCTGAGGCTTTCTCGTCCCCACTCGCAGGGGCGCCGGGCGCGACCTGGGCTTCTGACAGGCCCAGCTCAGCGTCAGGCAGCGGCGCGGCGGCCCAAACCGCGGACGCCAGCAGCAGCGGCAACAGGATCGCCAAAAGCCAAGGCTTTGTGGGCATTGCGGCGCCTCTTTTGGGTCAGAGCAAGGGCCGAAGGGGCGATCTGCGTCAAATCAGCGTGACTTTCTCGCCCTTGAACAGGGTCTTGGGGTCGACGGCCTTCTTGGTCGGCGCGGGGCCTGCCTGGCCGGGCCTGCCGCTCGATCCGCCGCCCGCCGAGCCGCCGCCGCCGTCTCCGCCCTCGCCACCTGGGGCAGACGCGGCGATGAGGTCGACCAACTCCGCGTGGCGCTTGTCGTACCGCACCTCGAGCGGCGCGCCGTTGCCGCCGTCCCCGCCGTTAAAGCCCCAGCCGTTGGTGTTGGACGAGCCGCCGCCGCCCTTGCCGCCTTGGTTGCGGACTTCGACGCGGGGCTTGGAGCCCAGGGCGCCTGCGTACCAGAAGGTGCCGGCAGCGGAAACGCCCTTCATGACCAAGAGCTTGGGGAACTGCTTGGTTGCGACAATGCCCACTTCCGCGATGGCCTCCGTGGCGTCCGCGCCCTTGCCGCCATTGGTGTTCGACACGCCGCGGCTGCCGCGCAGGCCGACGATCATCAGGCCGGTCATGCACTCATAGGTCGCCGGCACCACCGTCTCCGCCTTGACGTCGGGGCGGTCCTTGAGCGCGACCTGCATCACAAACCCGTCCAGGCTCTTGAGCGGGTTGGGGTCTGAGAAGTAGCCCCAGACGCCGTCCGTGGGGTCGATCTTGAACTCGCCATTGGGGCTGGTCAGGACAAACAGGCCGTGGTCGACCTTGCCGTTCTTTTCCTCCGGCTTTTCCCAGGTCCGCTTGGTGCTGCCGTCGTCCATCGTCACGGTCACGGTGAACAGGCGCACCTTGCCGGGGCACACCGGGTTGGCCGCGTCCATGGCGATTGACACCGCTTTGACCTTGGCCGGATCCAGGACATCGGCCTTTTCAGCGGCGATCATCTCGTCGGTCTTGTACACGCCGGCGGCGACCAGCGCTTTGTACTGCGACTCGCACTGCGAAATGAGGTCTTTGCCAAACTGCAACTCGCGGAACGTCCCGGCCTTTTTCATCTCTTTGAAGCACTGTTCGTAGTTGTTGGCCTCGCGCCCCGCCTTGGCGCGCACGTAGGCCTGGCAATCCGCTACCACCGTCCCCTTGTGGACCGAGCAGTCGGCCTCCGTCTTGGGCTCGGCGATCTCCGTCTTGCCCATCCCAAACCACGCCACCAGAAGCATCGCAAATAGTTTTGCCACGGTACCCCCCCGAACATAGGGAGGCGACGCAAAACGCCGGTCTGTGCCCATACGCGCACCGCCCCGAACCACAGGCGAGCCTACGCCCACCGATAGGCGGCGTCAACGTAGAGTTTCTGCGTCAGTTCAAGGCGGTTTGCCCCAGGGCCAGCACCTGCGCAGCTACAGCGATCCGTCGACGAGCCGGGTCACCAGGGTCCGATAGGCCTTGGCCAGCAAGCGGTCGCGGGCCTTCCAGCTGGCGCCGCCGGTCGGCAAGTGCGCGGCGATGACAAACTCGCGGCCCCAACCGGGCACGGCCTTGCCCTGCGGATCCAACACGGGCAGGCAGGCGTAGCCCACATGGACAAACTGGCCTTTGGTGCCCAGGCCCAGCTTGGAGAAAATCCGCCAGCGCCCCTGGGAGCGGGCCTGCAGGTAGGCGATATCGTGCCCCGCTTGCAGGTAGATGGCGGTGTCCGCGCTCATGCCGCCCCAAGCACCGTACTTTTTGGAGCCTTCTGCGCCGTAGAGGATCACCCGCAGGTCCTTCCACTGGATGCCGGGCAGGCGCTGGGTGGGCTCTTCGCGGTGCAGTACCAGGCGCTTGACGGCCTCGGCCAGGGTGTACATGGACAGGTTGTTGGCCGGACCGCTGCTCTGATCGGGCTGGACCTGGGCGGAAGCGCCGTCAAACTCGGCAAATTGGTAGCCCAGGGCCGCCGGCGCCGCCGAGCCGTAGTTGCCGCCAAAGCTCTCTGTGGCCGGGCGCTGCAGCCAATCGGCGTGGATGAGCGCATTGGCCTTGGCCCGGCCGCCGATGTTGTGAAAGTAGGCGCCTAAACTGTTGGAAGAATAAGGGGAGTCGTCGTAATTGACTAGGCTTGTAACTAAATCGCCCAGCGACAGCGAGCCAACCGCGGCGGTCAGGCCCACGGCGTAATTCGACTGGATTCGCAGAGTCGCCGCGGCGTTGGCGGCTGCCAGGATTTTGCTGGTTGACCAGGGCTGAACGGCCTGTTCTGCAGTGCCATTAGACAGATAGCGGTAATGAGGGACCCCGCCCACCCGGCGAATCGCAATCACCGCCACCTGCAAGCCTGCGGGCAGCTGATCGCTCAGGCCCAGGTCGGCCCACGCCACAGCCTCTGAGCTGGGGGCGTAGTTGACGAGCTGGCCGCCTTTGGTCAGGACCGTCGCCGAGCTGTCTTCCACCGGGCATTTGAGGTCGCGGTCGCTGTCGGTCGGCAAGGCCTTTTCGCCGCAGAGGTTGTCGAGAAACTGAAAATAGTCGTTGTTGGTCGCAGCCTTGCTGCACGCCGGCGCCGGCTCTGGGTCTAGAGCGGGAATCGGCGCGGGCGACCAGGCGTCTGGCGATCCGGCCGCGGCGTCACCGGTGGCGGCATCGCTGGCCGTTTCGGTGGCCGTGTCGGCGGCGTCACTGCTGTCGGCACCCGCGTCGAGGGCTGCGCCTGCGTCCAGCTCGGTCGGCGTCGCCCCATCCGCGGTAGCGACATCCGCTGGCGCGAGGGCATCTGCGGCGGGCTGGATGTTGGGGGAAGGCGCCCCATCGCAGCTGACGTCCTGAGCAGCGGCCATGGTCACAGGCGCAGGCGTGGCGGCGCAGCAGGGCAGCAGCAGCGCGGCGAACACCGCAAGAACCTGCAGCGATGGGGCGTAGTTGGGCATCGTCTTGGCTCCTATTGCGACCTCAGCGGCGTTGGCGCGGTCGTTGGCCTTGCCGCCGGCGCTGGCCGGCGCGGACGGTCCATAGTGCCTGATGGGCGCTGGGGCGGCAAAGCCCGGGTGCCAGCCCCGCCCGATCCATTGCAGCCGCTCTTGGCCAGCAGTAGCCTGCCCGGCGGCCCCATGGCCAGCGTACGGGAGCTCCATGACCGCAGTCCTCGTCACGGGCGCCACAGGCCACGTCGGCCGCGAAGTGGCCCTCGCCCTCCTGGCCAGCGGCGCCCGGATCAGACAAGTGCCTGGCACCCGTCCGATGAGCCGCCGGCTGGGGCACGCGGGGTCGCCGCCCCGGTTGCGCCTTTGCAGAAGCCCCAGCCGATCCGCATAATCGCCGCTCGGCCAAAGGCCAAAGAGCCCCTTGCCGGAAAACCCTTTGCCGGGCGTCCCCTGCCCAGCGCGAGCCGAGCCCATGAAAATCGACGTTTGGAGTGACATCGCCTGCCCGTGGTGCGCCATTGGCAAGAAGCGCCTAGAGACTGCGCTGCGGCAGTTTGAGCACGCCGGAGAGGTGCAGGTGGTGTGGCACAGCTTTGAGCTCGACCAGACGCCCACCGCAGACCGGCCGCACTTTGCCAGTATCACAGAGCTTTTGGCCAAGAAGTACGGCATGAGCCTGGCCCAAGCC
>JBIKTV010000334.1:0-6518 GCA_044347905.1 Myxococcota bacterium | reverse complement strand
GCTCGATGCCGTCGACGAGGACCCCGGCGAGCCGTTCTTTGACGAGCTGCCGGCCGACGACTGGGCAGCGTAGCTGGGGGACCTGACGGTCTGCTGGCTGGCGTAGCCTTGGCCGAACCGGGTAGATTGGCGTGAACTAGCGTTAAAATTCGCGGTTGACGGCGGTGGATGGCCGGCGTAGGCTCGCCGCTGACGGCTGGGATGGTCTTGGTCGGGGGCGGCATGGCGCTGGCGGGGTGGTCTGATGGGCGGCTGGGGCGTTTGCGTGTCTTATGCATGTCTGCGTCGGTTCCGTCATGGGTGAGCACCTGTCTGGGTGGGCACATCGCTGGCTGCGGGGCAAGTGAACGATACACCAAAAAGCCTGCGCGCGCCCACTCACCAAGGCAAACTCTTGAATCCGACAGGCCGATGGCGCACACTTGTTCCACGAATTTCGACATCGGAGTCTCCGCTGTGAACCGAATCACCCTGCTCGTTTCCTTGTGTTCTTTGGTCCTGGTCTCCGCCTGTGGCGAAGACAAAGCCACGGCGCAGCCCGACGCATCGGCACCGAGCGATGCGACCAGCGGGGCCGACAGTGTCGGCGTTGCGACCGACGTGACCTCAAGCGCAGCAGACACCTCCGGCGACGCCGCCAGCGACGTCAGCAGCGACGCTGCCCAAACCGGCATCGGACAAAAGGATCTTTGCCCAATGCTCGCCGCCAAGACTTGTGCGGCCCTGACCGCGTGCAGTTGCCCATTTGACAACTACGGCACGACGACCTGTGTCGACGTACAGCGCGGCCGCTGCGAAAAGTCGATCGTCGCCTACCTCGGGGGCGTCTCCATCGGCGCCTTGCAGTTTGATGGCGCGGCGGCGAGCGCTTGTATCGCTGCGTTTGACCAGCTGGCGACTTCTTGCGAAAAGCCCACAGAGCGCAACCGGCCCGACGCCTGTCGCTCGCTCTTTGTCGACACCGCGGCCGTGGGCGGCACGTGCAGTTCGTATTCGGCAGGCTTACTGTGCGCGAGCGGCCTGGGCGTATGCGAACCACAAACGAGTTCGTGCAAGTCCCTGCCCAAACAGGGTGAATCGTGCCAAGCCACCAACCGCTGTGTCGCCGGGTTCGTCTGCGAAGGCGGTTCCTGCGTCGCGCGCGGTGGCGCAGGTTCCCAATGTCTCAGCGACAACGGCTGCCAGGTTGGCCTCGCGTGCGGACCTGACAATACTTGCACAACGGGCGTCGCCGCCGGTGGCCAGTGCATGACGGGCAGCCAATGTGCAACCGGTCTCGCATGCATTGGCGGCGTCTGCACCACCGCCACAGCCGACGGGCAGGCGTGCGTCAGTGACGTATGCGCTGCTGGCCATTTCTGCGTGCCCGGACCGCCCCAGCAAGTCTGCCGCCCCAAGGTCGGGGTGGACGAACCGTGCAACATGCCCGACTCGTGTCAAGCTGGCCTGTACTGCGATTTCTCTGTCGGCAGCCTCTGCAAGCCGCTGCCCAAAGCGGGGGAAGCGTGCCCAGGTTTTCAGTGTGCGCCCGGTCTCAGCTGCGACATGACTGGCCACTGCGCCACCACCCCCGGCGATGGCCAGGCCTGCCTCAAGGGCGCCACGCCTGACTGCGCGGCCGGGCTCAATTGCGATGCCACGACAAAGACTTGCACGCCCGCCGGCGGCGCTGGCAGCCCCTGCCCATCTGGCAACTGTGCCAGCGGAACGGTGTGCATGTACGCCGGAACCGACCCGGTCTGCCAATCGCCAGGCCCCGCTGGCACGACGTGCACTGGGATGGACAGCCTGTGCCTGCCCGGCCTGTACTGTGATGGCTACACCAACCAATGCGCGGCACAGTCACCCGTCGGTGGCAAGTGCGGCGGCCCGAATATGTGCGGCCCAGGCAACTACTGCAAGTATCCAAATTTACAAGCCAATCAAGGCGTGTGCGCGCCATTGCCCGACACGATCGGCGCCCCCTGCGACGTCCTCTGCGCGGGCGACCTGCGCTGCGGCCCGCAGGACGGCCATTGCCACAAAGGCCTCTGCTCCATGTTGTAGATTTGCACGCCCTGATGGTCCGTAACCCCTCACCAGGTCAAACGATGTCCACCGCTCGATCACGCACTGCAGCATCGCCCATCCCGCGCTGGCCGAGCTGTGGAAGGCGGCGCTGCTCGGCCGGCCCATCGATGACAGTGTGGTCCTGAAGAAGAAGGCCCAGCTGCGGGGGCTCCCCCGGCCGCAGGGGCGAAACTGTGCGCAAATGGACGGGTTTAGCCTGCACGCCAACACCTTTGTCGGCCCGGCGGCGCGTGACGAGCTGTACAAGCTCGTGAAGTATCTTTGTCGCCCCAGCATCGCCGGCAAGCGCGTGACCGAGCAAGAGGACGGCCGGTTTCGGGTGGAGCTCAAGACGGCTTGGCGCGATGGCACGACCGCAGTCTTCCTTTCGCCGGCAAATCTGACAGCGCGGATGGCGGCGCTGATTCCGCTGCCGGGTCGGCCGACGATTAGGTATTACGGGGCCTTTGCCCCGAATGCCAAGCTACGCCTGTTACCGGCGCTCAAAACCCGCCGCCATGCGGCGAAACCCGCGACTACAACCACGGAGCCGGCGATTACTGCCTGGCTCTGGCCTCCGCCTTACCTTGCTGACGCTCCCGCACTCAAACCGCAACCTCTGGCGACGGAACCGCAGGCCATCACCTCACCACCCGCCCACCTCGACCTAGCCAAACGCCGCGGGGTCGACGTCAATGCTGAACTCCACCGCCGCCGGCAGCTTGGGCAGCACTTCCGTGCGCAGGCGCAGCAGCCACTGGTGCAGCGGCGCTCGCTCGGCACTGCGCAACAGCGCGTGAATCCGCCAAATCCCCCGCACCCGCGCCATGGCCGCCATCACCGGTCCGCGCACCTCGGCGCCCCAGCTCTCCAGCGCCGCCACCGCCTGATTCATCACTTCGCGGGCCAATTGTTCATCGGCGTGGCGGGTTTCCAGCAGGGCCAGGTGCACAAACGGCGGATAGGCGCTGCGGCGGCGGCTCTCCAGCTCCTGGGCGGTAAAGCCCGCGTGGTCCTGGTGCAGGGCAAAGCGGATCGCCACGTGGTCGGGCTGATGGGTCTGCACCAGCACTTTGCCCGGCTGGCTGCCGCGGCCGGCGCGCCCCGCCACTTGGGTGAGCAGCTGAAAAGTCCTTTCGGCGGCGCGGAAATCGGCGATCCCCAGGCCGGCCTCGGCGAGCACCACGCCCACTAGGGTCACCGCGGGAAAGTCGTGGCCCTTGGCCAACATCTGCGTGCCCACCAGTAAGTCCAGCTCGCGGCGGCGAAAGGCCCCCAGGATCTCGTGCAGGCGCTGGCCGGAGGCGGTGTCGCGGTCAAAGCGCGCCATGCGCACGCCGGGGAGCGCCAAGCCCAAGGTGCCCTCAATGCGCTCCGTGCCCGCGCCCACGCCCAGCAGGTTGCGCGCGCCGCAGGTGGGGCAGCTGATGCCCATCGGCAAGGACAGATCGCACCAGTGGCAGCGCAACCGCCCGGAAGCCTTGTGCATGGTCAGCGACACGGCGCACTCCGGACACTCGACCGCGGAGCCGCAAGCCGCACAGACCATGGACGTAGCGAAGCCCCGGCGATTGTGCAGCAAGATCACCTGTTCGCCGCGCCGCACCGTCTGGGCGATGGCGTCGATGAGCGCGGTCGACAACATGCTGGGGCGATCGGCTTCTGGGTCCCGCAGCCTCTCCGCCAAGCGCAGGTCGATGACTTCAACGCTCGGCAGGGTCAGGGCCACGGCCCGCGACGGCAGGCTCAGGGTGGTCAGGCGGCCGCTTTGCGCCAGGGCCACTTCTTCGCAGCCCGGCGTGGCCGATCCCAACAGACAAACCGCGCCAGCGGAGCGCGCACGCACCAGGGCCACGTCGCGGGCATGGTAGCGCAACCCCGCTTGCTGCTTAAAGGAACTGTCGTGGCACTCATCCACCACGATCACGCCTAGCTGGGCCATGGGGGCAAACAGCGCCGATCGCGGGCCGACGACAATGCGCCGCTGCCCCGCCTGCACCAGATCGAGCTGGTCGAGCCGCTCGCCCTCCGACATGGCCGAGTGCAGCGCCGCCACCTGATCGCCAAACCGCGCGCGAAAACGCCGCACTAGCTGTGGCGTCAGGGCAATTTCCGGCACCAGCACAATCGCCCCGCGGCCCGTCTCTAGCGCGTGGGCGATGGCCTGCAGGTACACCTCGGTCTTGCCCGAGCCGGTGACACCGTGCAGCAAGTAGCCGGCAAATTGCCCAACGTCCACCGCGGTTTTCAGCGCCTCGACCGCGATGTGCTGGTCCGCGGTCAGCTGCATCGCCGCGTCGCGCGGCACCGCTTCGCGCATGCCCAAGGGGTCGCGAATCACCCGCTGCTGCCACAGGCGGATCAGCCCCAACCCCTCTAAGCGCTGGAGCATTTCTGTGGGCGCGGCCACCGGTTTTGCCGCGGGCGCCGGCGCAGCGCTTGGATCGGCGCTGTCCACGGGCTCGGGCGCCGCTTCAGGACGGGCCCGGCGGCGCAAATCGGCCAGCGGGATGCTCCCTTCAGCCTCAATGCGGTGCAGCACACGGGTTTCGGCGCGGCTCACGTCGTCGGGCCACGGCCGCAGCCAGGTCGCGCCGACCCAGGGCTCTTGCTTGTCCGCCGCGCGATCCTCGCCCACGCCCGTGCGCCGCAGAGCCGCCGGCAAGCAGGCCCGCACCGCCGATCCCAGGGGCGCGTGGTAGTACTTGGCCAGAAACTTTACGGTTTCTAAGAGATCGGCCGGCAGCGGCGGGCTGTCCCCCGGCAGAGCCAGGATCGGCCGCAGCTTGGCCAAAAGCGGATCGCCTTCCAGCGCCGGCCGCACGTGCAGGATCAGCCCCACCGCAAGCTGGCCGCGCAGAGGCACCGTGGCTCGGGCGCCGGGCTGCACCAGAGCCGCCAGGGCTTCGGGCACCCCATAGCTCAGCAGATCCAGGCCTTTGGCCACGGCCACATCGGCGATCAGGGCAAAGCGCTGCCCAGCCGCCGCCGAGTCCGGGGCCCGCGGCACCTCGCGCTTCTGCTTGGCAGGCAACGGCTTGCCGGGCAGGTCACCCATTCCGGGCAGCAGCAGGGTGTCGGGGCGGCGAACAGCCATCAAACTCCGGGGGAGGCGGGTCGGCCGGGGCGGCCGCGGCCAAGGGTGGCACCGGCGGCGGCGCTGGGCAAGGGCGACTTCAGCGCCGATTTGGCGATTCTGAGGTGCGGTTTTCACCCGAGGTCCATTGAGAAATCGCCGCCCCCGCGATAGTCTGCGCAGCGTTTGGCTTCTTCCGCGGAGGTTTCGATGGCCCAGGTCAACGTGCAGCAGTCCCACTCCCTCGGCCGCGACGCGGCAATTGTGCGCCTCAAGCAATTTGAGGAAATGTTGGCCAAATACCGCGCCAAGCTGGAATGGAGCGGCGCCAAAGCCAAGATCAAGGGCATCGGTGTCGGCGGTGAAGTGGTGGTGACGGATACGTCCGTGGGCGTCTCGGTGGAACTGGGCATGGCGGCGCGGCTCGCCGGCATCGACGCGACCAAACTCCAAGGATCCATTGAAAAACGCCTGCGCGAAGCGCTGGGGTAGGCGGCCATGGTGACGACCGCCTTGGTGACGATTTTCGTCGACATGGAGAATGTCGGCGGGCAATTCATCCGCTCTGTGGCGGATTTTGGCGCGACCCAAGGTCGGGTGTGCCACCTGGCGGTCTACGGCGATTGGCGCCGCGGCTACGGCCAGCACTGGGACACCACTTTGGATGTCGGCGGGGTGCCGCGGCAGATCCTGCGCACCGGCGGCAAGAACTCTGCAGACATCGCCATCGTCGTAGATGTCATGGAGTTCCTTAGCCTTTCCCCTGACGTCCAGGTCTACATCTTGGCGACCGGCGACTCCGACTTTGTGCCGCTGGCCCACAAGCTGCGTCAGCGCGGCAAAGTGGTCATCGGCGTGGCCCCTGCCGGTCGATCGGTGGCCGATACCCTGGTGGCGGCGTGCGACCGCTTTGAGCGCCTGGCCCCCGATCGCTCGGCCAAGCCAGAGCCCGTTCCGCAAATCGCCGAGCCCCCTGCGCCAGCCGCTGCGGTCGACAAAGCCGCGCCCGAGGACCCGGAGAGCCCCAAGCCGCAGCGCCCGCCCTCCATCGAGCAAGTGCGCGCCATGCTGACGGAAATGCTGCGCCAGCGCGGCCCCATGACCACGGGGGCGATTGGCAACCTGTTGCAGCAGGCCATGCCCGGCTTTCGCCACCGCGCCTTGGGCCACCGCACCCTGTCTGACTTGCTGCGCGCCCAGGCGGACCTGCTGGATGTGGTGCCCACGGCTCACGAATTGCGCGTGGCCCTCCTGCCCGGGGCCGGTCCGCCGATGGGCGAGGACACCACGCCGTATTCGCCCGTCGCCGCGGCCGTGGCTCCGCCGGCGATCGCCGAGACAGAGGGCGAATTCGAGTCGTTTTTCAGCGATCTGCCCGAGCCGGCCGCCGACC
>JBIKTV010000061.1:0-19225 GCA_044347905.1 Myxococcota bacterium | reverse complement strand
TGATCCTGAAAAGCCTGGTTGGCGGTGCTGTCGCCGGGCTTGCCATCGTCATCAATATCAATCCCTTCTGTGGGTTGCGCCCCGAGCCCGCGGCCCATGTCGGCGATGAACAGGTGCTGACCGTGCACCGCCAAGCCGCCCACCGGCGATTTGAAGTCCAGGTGGCTGATGCCCTTGGGCGCCCCCACGGTCGTCGTCGCTGGGTTGGCGTCGGCGTCGATGAGCTCACCGCTGGTCGCGTCGATCACCGCGATGGTGCAACCCGCCACACTGCCGACAAAAAGCCGCTTGCCATCGCTGCTCAGGGCCATCGGCGCGGGGTTGTCGCTCACCGGCGTGCCCATGGGGTCCTCCGGGGCGATCCCGGCATAACTGGTCTTGCGCACAGAGAAATCGCCGCTTGTCTCCACATCCCACCACAGCACGCTGTCTTTCCAGCGGTTGGCCAGGAACAGCCGCTTGCCGTCTTGAGAAAACAGCGCGGTCTCTGTGTAGTACGGCACTTGCACCCGCGCGACCTCTTTGTCCGCAGCGGTATCGATGACCGACGCCCGATCGGCGTAGCGCAGTGTCACCACCAGCCAGCGACCGCTGGGATCAATGGCGCAGCCCCAAGGCGTTTTGGGCAAGCTCAGACGTTTGCTGACTTTTCTGGTCTTCAGGTCGATGACCGAGATGTCCGTGCCCGGGGCATCGTCGATCCCGGACAGCATGACGTAGGCCTTGCGCTGGTCCGGCGTCACACACACGGCGCGCGGTCGGTCGCGGTGCGGCTGCTTGCTCCACAGCGGATCACTCGGGCGGAGCGGGTTGGGATCCGCCGTCAAGACATGGGCTTCTGGAAGGGGCTCGTCTTGGCAGGCCGTCAAAAGCCCGGACCAAGCCAGCAGCAACGCGGCGGCGATCCGGGCCCAGCGGCGGTATTTTGCAGGGATCATGGGGGCCTCACCACGCTTTGCCCAGCAGCCACGCCTCGATCGCCCGGAACTGCGGGTCGCTGGGTGCCTGCATGACCGCGCCGCCGCCGTGGGCCATTTGACCCAAAGCCTTGCGCATCAAAGTACTGTGGCGCGGGGCAGGGTGGTCGACAAAGCCCAGCACCGCGTTGAAGTTGGCGTCCCATTCCGCTTTGCTCAGGGGTTTGGGGGAGAACTGCTCGGAGGTTATCATGCGATAACGGCCCACGGCAAACAGCCGCAGCGGCCGATCGGCCCGACCGTGGCACGCCGAGTCGCCGCAGCCTTTGCTCAGCAGCGGCCCCGCTTCGGCCTCAAACAGCGCCCGATCGGCCGCAGGCACCGCTTGGGACAGCGGCGGTTCCTGGCTCTGACACCCCAGGGTCAGAATGCCCAGGCTGGCCACCCCCGCCGTCCACCAAGCGATGCGCTGCTTCATCCGCGGATTTCCCTTGCTACATCAGCTTTTGGGCACGCCCTGCCACGCCGCGCCAAACTCGATCCAGCGCAGCAGCGTGCGCCTCTCTGCGTCCGTCAGCTGTGGCGCGCTGGGCGGCGGGCACGGCTGCGATACCGTCCCCGCTGCATCGTACTCCTTGCCCATCAGTTTTTCTGCCAGATACGATGCGCGGGCCCGATAGCCAAGCGCGTCGACATACTGAAAGCCGCCCGCCGACTTGTTGCCCGGGGCCAGCAGACTCTCATATGCGTCGTTGTAGTGAGCGGTTTTGTCCGCCAGGAGCGACAGACCGCCGGCCGGAGTGGTGCCGCTGTGGCAGCCGCCGGTCGCGCACTTGCCGCTGAGGATCGGCATGACATCCTTGACAAAATCCACCAGGATGAACATCGACGGCCCCACCACGGGCAGGGTCGCGGGCTTGCGCCGGTCGGCATTGACGTACAGCGCCGCCGTGACCGAGGCCTGGGTGACAAAGTCCATCGCCGGCTGCAGCACCGAGTTGGGATTGCCGTCCAGCGCGCCGTGACAGCCGCCGCAGCGGGCGTTGTAGCTGCTCGCCGGAATGCCGACGGGAAAGCGCTCGCCCGGAGCCGCGGCATACCACTGGTTCTGCAAAGCGCCGACCGCGAGGCCGTCCTTGTCCAGCGTCACGATGCGCACGGCGACCTTGGCCGGAATCTCTGCGGCCAGGCTGCCATCGACCGCGGGCGGCACTTCGGCGGCGGCAAACAGCGGCATGCGCCCGGTAGCAGAGGCTTGGGTGGCGTTCTTCCAGGCGTGGCGGGTCTCTGCCGCGGGGATCGGGCTCGCGTCGACCGCCCCGGCGACAGACAGCGGCACCACCGCGCGGACCACGGCGATGTCCTGGCGCAGCGGCCGGGCCGTCAGCGGCGGCAAGTGGGCCAACACCGCCTCAATCACTTGCACGCCTGAGTGGACCAGCGTCGCCAACGCAGCTTGCTGATTCCACTTTCGCTCATGCGGCGGATCCTCTGTGCCGCGCACGACCACCGCGACGGGGTGCGACCAGCTCATCGCCGCGCCGTCCTGCAGCAGCGTCACCTGGTCGATCACCGGGCGACTGCTCGGGCGATCTTCTTTGAGGGTCAAGCGCTTGAGCGCCAGCTTGGGCTGGGCGGCGGCGTCGTTGAGGTCCATGGGCCCGGCGGCGTGGGCCACCAGCAGCGAGCCATCGGGCATGGGCGTGGGATCGCGCCACAGGCCGTCCTCACTTGCGCCTTGGCGGCTGGCCTTGGGGGTCAGAATCGTCAGGGCGTGGCGGAAGGCCGGCACCGTCGCCTTGGCCTCCTGCCCCTCTGGCACTTCAACGGCAAACTGCCGCTCTAGCATAGCCAACTGCCCGCCGCGCCACATGTTTCCTTCATCCTGCACCGTCAGCGTCGCCCGGCCTTCCGGGAACTCGCGCAGGCGCCAGAACAGCTGCTGCGGCTCGCTCATGCCAAAGTGCGGGTGGGCCTCCGGCTGGATGTGGTGATCGCTGTTGTGATCGATGGGAAAGCGGAAAATCACGCCCTTAAAGCCGCCTTCAGCCGAACGGCGGATGGTATAGGCCATCGTGCCGGCAAATTCGCCCGTGGCGAGGAACCAGGGGTTGTTCTCTGGGACCACCGTCCAGGTCAGCTGCTCCAGATTCGCCCCGTCCGGGTCCATCGCGTACAGGTCGGCGTTGAGGGTGTCGAGGTTGTCCGAGCGGTCCAATGCCTTGACACCACTAAAGTAAATCCGCTCTGCCGGGCTATTGCCCTTGGGGTCGACAAAGCCGCCGTTGGGCCCGTACGTCGGTTGATAAGCGCCGATGAGCGTGCCGGCGGCCGCGGTCGCCTTGAACTGGGTCAGCTGCTTGAGGCCGCTGCCGTCCACGCCGATAGTGTAGAGATTGACCCCATCGTCTGCGGACTTGCGCATGGTAAAGGCGATGGTCTTGCCGTCGTGGCTGGGCGCCGGATCGCGGATGTCCGCCGGAGCGCTGTGGGCGGCCTGGGTCAGGTTGACGGGCGTGCCGGTGTACGGCGGGGTCAGCAAGTACAGGTCGCTGCCCGGGGTAAAGCTAGGCTGGTCAAACGGTTTTGCCACTTGGAGCGGCCCGCCCACGGCGACAACCGGCGGATCGGCCTTGCCCGCGAGGCTGGCGTTGGCGCCCAGGGCGTCTTGGCGCTCCGCGGCGATCCATTCCAGCATATCCTTGATCACTTTGGCATTGCGCGGATCGCCCGCCTGAGCCTCGCTGGCCAGGAACACGTCATTGCCGCCCTTGTGGGGGATGCCGCCCTGCTCAAGCGGCAGGATCTTGGCGATGAGCCGCGAGCGCAACGGGTCGCCCCACAAAGAGATATTGCGCTTGGCCTCAATATAGCTGTTGCGGATGTCGGCCTTGGGCAGCTGGTGCGTGCCCGGGATGGCCGGGGCCGTGAACACCGCACCGCCAAACATCAGGCTGCCGTGGCAGGTTGAAGTGGCGCAGCCGCGGTCGATCAGCGTCGGGTAGACCTTGTCATAGAACAGCTTTTCGCGCGGATTGAGCGGCGCATGGTCTTTGGCCTCGCCGCCGTCTTTGACCGTCGCGACCCAGCTGGCCAGCGTCTTGTAGGCCGGATCGTCGCGCGAGGTGAACACCGCGTTCTGATAGTGATACTGCCCGCCCTGGGCCACCGGCAGGGCCTTGCGCAGGAGGGTAGAGAACGCCGGATTCTCGGTCGAATTGATCTTGGCTTTGACGGAAATCAGCGCCTTGGCTTGGTCGGCGATCTTGCCGTTGGCGTCAATCGGGAAGGTCAGCCAGCGCAGGGGGTCGAGCTGATTGGCCTTATCCGCCACGGGGGAGCCATGGCAAGCTGCTGCAGCGCAACGACTTTCTAGTAGCGGCATCACTTGGGTCGCCAGGGGATCGCCTTCGTCCTCACTGCACGCCGCCGTCAACACAACCCCTGCCAACACCGCCATTGCCACGGAGACCGACAAACCGGTCCGCCCACGCCAAACGCTCATGGTGCACCTGCCCCCACCGGGAGTGTCCCGGCGACTTCATTACCCACCTAGCGGGGAACTGTAGTCGAGATGGCGCGGCGATGGGCGAGGTCGCCAGCGGGTCCAGTCACAATTGTGTCACGTAACCCCATTGGATCGCAGCAATATCCATTGATTGCCTAGGCGAACGGCAGCAGTGGCGCCTTTGGCGTCAGGTCGCGGGGCTGCTCCAGCTCCAGCAGCAGCTTCTTGCGCCCCAGGCCGCCGCCGTAGCCGACCAGAGCGCCGCTTGCGCCAATGACCCGGTGGCAAGGAATCAGCACCGACAGGGGATTCTGCCCGTTGGCCAGCCCCACCGCCCGCGAGGCCTTGGGCCGACCGATTCGCCGGGCCAGCTCGCCGTAACTGATGGTTTGGCCATAGGGAATCTGCTGCAGCGCCGCCCAGACCTGCAGCTGAAACGCCGTGCCGCTGGGCGCGAGGGGCACGGTGAACTCGCGAATTTCGCGGTCAAAATAGCCCTGCAGCTGGCGGACGGCTTCGCGCAACAGCGGCGAGTCCGCTCCGTCGCGCCAATTGCCCGGGGGAGGGGCCTTTTCATCCGATGCGAACAGGCAATGGCTCAGGGCGGCGCCGTTGCTCACCAGCAGCAGGTCGCCCACGGGCGAGGCGCAGATCAAAAACTCGTTCACGCGGGCACCTTTGCGCCGCTGCTGGCGCTGGCAGGCAAGCCGCCGGTGCAGACCGTCCACGGCGGATCGGTCAGGGCCTTGACCAGCAGGTCAATCATGACGCGCACCTTGGTCGACAGGTGGCGGCTGTGCGGATAGATCGCGTAGACCGCGCCCGTGGGTAGGCGGCAATCCGTTAGCAATTCAACCAGTTCTCCGCTGCACAGCCCAGGGCCCGCCAGGAACGCCGGCAGAATCGCCACGCCAATGCCCGCCCGCACCGCAGACAGGATCACTTCGCCCGTGTTGGTGCGCAGATTGCCGGAGACATGCACCGCCACGTCGCGGTCGCGGTGGCGCAGGTTCCAGGTGTCGCCGCTGGAGGCGTAGCTGTAGGACAGGCAGTTCAAGCGCGTCAGATCGCGGGGTTCTGTGGGCATGCCGTGCTGGGCCAAGTAGGCGGGCGCGGCGACGATGTGCATCGGCATGGGGCACAGCTTGCGCGCGACCAGGCTGCTGTCCTGCAGGCGCGAGATGCGCACCGCCATGTCAAAGCCCTCTTCCACCAGGTCGACCAGGCGGTCGCTGAGCTGCAGGTCCACCTCGACCTCAGGATAAAGCTTTTGGAATTCCAGGAGGACGCCGGTCAAGTGAGCCACGCCAAATCCCACCGGGGCGGTGATGCGCAACAGCCCGCGCGGCGCAACTTGCAGCTGGCTCAGGGCCCGCTCGGCCTCTTCCGCCTCGGCCACCACGCGGGCACAGCGCTCGTAGAACGCCGCACCGGCATCGGTCAGGGCGAGCTTGCGGGTGGTGCGCTGCAGCAGTCGCACGCCCATCTGGTCTTCCAGGAGGGTGACTTGCTTTGAAACTGCGGACTTGGACATGTCCAAGCTGCGGGCCGCCGCGGAAAAGCCGCTCTCTTCCACCACCCGGGCAAACACCGCCATGGCGTTGAGGTCGATCGACAAGCGCGCCATCGGCCGCCCCCTACGGCAGAAGCGCCGTTTCCCCTTGAATGTCTTGCCTTACTTGGGCATCCCGTCGAGCCAAAGGGCGGCACTGAAGCGGATGCTCTCATAGAACCACGGCACCACGCCCAGGGCCAGCGACGCCGCCGTGGTGATGACCAGAGCGGCGCTGAGCAGGCGCGGGCTCTGCAGCGGCTTCTGATCCGGGTCGGGCTTCTCAATGTACATCTGGCGGACGATGCGCAGGTAATAGTACAAAGAAATCGTAGAGTTGACGGCGGCAATGCCAACCAGCCAGTTAAGCCCTGCCTTAGAAGCAACAGAGAACAGGAAGAATTTGCCGACAAATCCCGCGAGCGGCGGAATGCCCGCCAGGCCAAACAGGCCGACCATCATCGCCAAGGCCAGCTGCGGATTGGTCTGAGAAAGCCCGCGGTAAGCGGAGATCTCGTCCTTGCCCGTCTGGTGGTGGTGCAGGGCGATGACAGAGAACACCGCGAGGTTGGTCACCGCGTACACCAGCAGGTAGAACACCATCGCCGCGGGACCATTGGGGCCCACGCCCACAAAGCCCATGATCAGGTAGCCAGCCTGAGACACCGCGGAGAAGGCCATAAAACGCTTGATGTTGTTTTGCACAATGGCCGCGAGGTTGCCGGCGGTCATGGTCAGGGTCGCCAGCAGGGCGAGGTACAGCGTCCACTGCGGCAGCATGCGCGGGAACACCCGGTAGCAGAGCAGCATCAGCGCGCTCAGGCCGGCGGTCTTGGAAGCCACGGAGAGCCAAGCGGTAATCGGCGTCGGCGCCCCTTGGTAGACCTCCGGCGCCCAGGTGTGAAACGGCACCAAAGTGAGCTTAAAGCCCAGGCCGGCAAACACCAGGCCCGCGGCCATGGCGACAAAGGGCGAGAAGAACAGGTTGCGGCTCAGCACCGCCATGTCCGTGCTGCGGCCGATGCCGTAGAGCAAGCCCAGGCCGTAGAGCAGCAACGCAGAGGCCAAAGCGCCGACGACCACGTACTTGAGGCCGGCCTCTCCGCTCATGGAGTCGCGGCGCCAGGCGGTCAGCAGGAACAGCGGGATCGTCGCGAGTTCCAAGGCGATGTAGAAGAACACGAGGTCGCGGGTAGAGGGCAGCAGCAGCATGCCCGCCAGGTTGAATAGCAGAATCGTCAGGAATTCTCCGCCGCTTCCTAGCGCCGGCGGCCCGCTTGTGCCGGCTGGACCCATGGGGCTGTTGAGCGACGGCTGGGCCAAGGCCAGGGTGACCATCGCCGCCACCAGCAGGGTCAGCTTGATCCACCACGCCAGGGTGTCCATGGCATAGCGACCGCCAAACATCGCGCCGGTGTCGGGGGTTAGCCCCACCAGCACCACGGCGGCAGAGGCCACGCCGGCCAGGGCGAGCCACACCAGCTGCGGTCGCTGGCGCTCGGTGACGAAGAGGTCGGCCAACAGCACCGCAAAGGCGGTGGCGATGACCAGAATTTCGGGCAGCATCAGCATGATTGGATCCTCGCCGCTACGGAACCGGCAGCCACACCTACGAGTGGCCCACAGCCTGCAGGCGGTTGACGATGGGGAACAGCGTCCCCTCAATGAGGTCGATGAGCAGACCGGGGACCAAGCCGGTGATCGCCAGCGTCGCCACCAGGATGCCGGTGCTCAGGCGCTCGGTCAGGGTGGCGTCGGTCAGCTCGGCGTGGTGCGGGTCGCGAATCGGCCCCTGGAACACCGCGGCCAGACCGCGCAGCACGTAGACCGCGGTCACCACGATCGACAGGGTCGCCAGCACCGTCAGCGTGCGGGTCAGGATCGGGTTGGACCAGTCGTTGCCAAAGAAGCCGCCCAGGAAGATGTGCGATTCCGCGATAAAGCCGGCAAAGCCCGGCAGGCCCAGCGAGGCCATGCCGCCCACGTAGAAGCACGCCGCGAGCCACGGCATCACTTTGCCCAAGCCGCCCATTTCCGAGATGATTCGCGTGTGGGTGCGGCCGTAGACCATGCCGATCAGGGCAAAGAACAGGCCCGTCATCACGCCGTGGCTGAACATCTGCAGGACGGCGCCTTTGAGGCCCATCAAGTTCAGGGTGGCGACGCCAAAGAGCACAAAGCCGCAGTGGCTGACCGATGAGTACGCGGTGAAGTACTTGAGATCCTTCTGGGTAATCGCGCCCAGCGAGCCGTAGACGATGTTGATCGTCGTCACCGCCATAAAGAACAGTCCCCAGTACTGCGCGCCCTCCGGCAGCAGGTACACGCCGATGCGCAGGGCGCCGTAACCGCCGAGCTTCATGAGCACACCGGCGTGCAGCATCGACACCGCGGTGGGCGCGGAAGCGTGGCCGTCGGGGGACCAGGTGTGGAACGGGTACAGGGCGCCCAGAATGCCAAAGCCGATGAAAATCACCGGGAAAGCCCAGCGCTGCAGGCCGGTGTCGTAGTGGACCTGGGCCATTTTGGTCATGTCAAAGGTGGTGCTGCCCGCGCCGTGGTACAGGGCCAAGAAGCCGACCATCAGCAGCGCTGAGCCGACCATGAGCATCAGCGTCAGCTTCATCGCCGAGTACTCTTTGCGCCCGGTGCCCCACACGCCGATGAGCAGGTACATGGGCAACACCGCGACTTCATAGAACATAAAGAACAGGAACAGGTCAAAGCTCAGGAACACGCCAAACACGCCGGTCACCAGCACCAGCAGCAGGACAAAGAACTCTTTGGTGCGGTGGACCACATTCCAGCTGGCGAGCACGCCGGTAAAGATGATGATGGATGTCAAAATCACCATCGACATCGACACGCCGTCGACGCCGACGAGATAGTCGATGCCCAAGCTCTCAAACCACGGCACGCGCTCCACCAGGTAGACGCGGGTGACCGTCTCTGTGCGCACGGCCGCGAGGTCCGGAGAAGCGTCCTGCCAGAACGCCCAGGTGGTGTACCCAGTGACGATCAGGTGCAGACCGGTGCCCACCAGCGAGACCCAGCGGATCAGGTCGTAGCGCGCCTTGGGCACGGCCATGACCGCCAGAGCGGTGAGAAAAGGGATGAGGATCAGCCAACTTGCGAGGCCCATGTGAATACTCCTAGCCCCTTTCTATGGACGCGTGGTGGCCCATAGCACGACCACGGCCAACACGGCACCGGTCATCACCCACGAACCGTACGTCTGGACCTGGCCTGTCTGCATGGCGCTGACCGCAGAACCGCTCAGCCGCGCAGCCATGCCGCTCAGGTTGACCAGTCCGTCCACGACCATGCGGTCAAACCAGGCAATCGGCGCGGCGATCAACTTGAAAATGATGCTCTTGGTCACAAACAGGTAGATCTCGTCAAAGTAGAATTTGCGCTTGATCACCTGGTAGAGCCGGCCGAGCTTGGCCACCGCGCCGTCCGCGCGCTCTGGGCCGTTGGCGTAGAAGAACCACGCGAGGCCAATGCCAATCACGCCGGCCAGGGTGCCCGGAATGGCGACGGCGAGGTCGATGCCGTGGTGGGCCTCAGGCAGCTTGCCGTCGAGCGGAACCAGGCGCACCCACTCGGGAATCGGCACAAAGCCGGCGCCGATGGTCAGCAGGCCCAGCACCGCCATGGGGATCCACATCACGGCGGGCGACTCGTGCGGGTCGGCGTGGCCGTGGGCGTCGTGGCTGTCGTGGCCGTGGCTGTCCGCGTGCTGCACCCGGCGCTCGCCCCAGAAGGTCACAAAGTAGATGCGGAACATGTAGAAGGCGGTCATGCCGGCCACCAGCAGGCCCACGCCAAAGACTACCGTGTGGCCGCTGTGCAGGGCGGCGGCGAGGATCTCGTCCTTGCTAAAGAAGCCGGCCAAGGGCGGAATGCCGGCGATGGCCAGGGTGGCGAGCAGGAAAAGACCATGGGTAATCGGCATGTACTTCTTGAGTCCGCCCATGTGCCAGATGTCGTTGCTGTGGACCGCGTGGATCACCGAGCCGGCGCCCAAGAAGAGCAAGGCCTTAAAGAACGCGTGGGTGAACAAGTGGAACATCGAGGCGGTATAGCCCAGCGGATGCTCATATGAGGCCACGCCCAGGGCAAACATCATGTAGCCGAGCTGCGACAGGGTCGAGAAGGCCAGCACGCGCTTGATGTCGTCCTGGGTACAGCCAATCGTCGCGGCAAACAGGCTGGTAAAAGCACCCACCACCATCACGACTTGCAGAGCCTCGCCGGAGGCGGCAAAGATCGGGAACGTGCGGGCCACCAGGTACACGCCGGCCACCACCATGGTCGCGGCGTGGATCAGCGCGGACACGGGCGTGGGGCCTTCCATCGCGTCGGGCAGCCAAATGTGCAGGGGAAACATGGCGCTTTTGCCCGCGCCGCCCATGTAGATCAGCACCGCGGCCAGGGTCAGGGTGCCGATGCCAAGGAAATGCCCTTCTAGCCCTTGGAGTTGAGCGAGCACGTCGGCGCGGCCCAGGAAGGAGAAGTCCAGCGCGTTTTGCCCGGCGGCCGAGGCGCCCAAGGCGGTGTGAATGTCAAAGGCGTAATAGCCCAGCACCAGGATGCCGAGCAGGAAGCCTAGGTCAGCAAAGCGCGTGACAATAAAGGCTTTCTTGGAGGCAGACACCGCCGATGGCCGGTCGTAGTAGTAGCCGATGAGGAAGAAGGAGCTGGCGCCCACCATTTCCCAACACACGTACATCTGCACCAGGTTGGGGGCGAGCACAAGGCCCAACATGCTGAACGTAAACAGATTGAGGAAGGCAAAGTAGCGGCCGTAGCCGTCTTCACCCTTGAGGTAGCCGGTGGAGTACAGGTGCACCAGGGCGCTGACCGTCGTCACCACCACCAGCAGCATGACGGAGATGGGGTCGAGCAGCGTGCCCAAATGCACCGACAGGCCTTGCTGAAAGCGCAGCCACTCGACGCTGAAGGGCACCAGCGTGGGCAGGGCGCCGCCAGCAGTTCTGGGCAGTTGCAGATAGTCGATGGCCAGCCACCAGGACAGCGCCGCGGCGGTGAACACGGTCGCCGTAGCCACCATGCCGGCCAGCGGCTTGTTCAGCGGCCGCAGGACCAGGCCCACGAGCAGAAAGGACGCGAGCGGCAGGGCTGGAATCAGCCAAGCGTGGCTCAGGATGAAGCTGAGGTCCGGCATCATTCCCTCACCAGGTTGAGTTGGGTGACATCGACCGTGCGGCGCTGGCCAAACAGGGCGACGAAAATCGCCATGGCCACCACCACTTCAGCGGCGGCGACGGCGATAATGAAAATCGACATCACTGCCCCGTCGACCCGCTCAGGTTGGACATAGCGGTTGAACAGCGCAAAGTTGACCGCACCGGCGTTGAGGCAGAGCTCCAGAGAGAGCAGCACGCCCACCGCGTTGCGCCGCGACAGCATGCCGTAGATCCCCAGGGCAAACAGCGCCGAGGTGAAGGTCAGCCAGAGGTTGACGTCCGGCGTCAGACTGGCCAGGTAACTAACCATGGGTGGCCTCAGTAGAATTGCTCTGCCCGGTGACGGTGCTGGCGGCGGCCCCATCGGGATTGGCGACCGCGGAAATGGCGAGGGCGGAATTGGCTAGGGCGGAATTGGCTAGGGCAGAATTGGCTAGGGCGGCGTCAGCCAGGGCGGCATCCTGCTGCGGACTGCCGGTCTTGCGGGCAATCACAATGCCGCCGACCATCGCCGTCAGGAGCAGCAGCGAGATCACTTCAAAGGGCAGGGCATAGCCGTCGGCGCCGGTGCCCAACAGCGCTTGGCCAATCATCTCCGTGTCTGAGGCGGGCAGGGAGCGGCGCGGCTGGGGCAGAGGCGGCATCGAGCGCAGCACCCACAGGTGGGTGGCAAAAAACGCCCCGGCGGCCACGACGCCGATCTTGTGGCGCAGGTCAGAGGGGTGGTCTTCGAGCAATTCCTGAGAGCGCGTCAGCATCACCGCAAACACCAGCAGCACCACGATGCCGCCGACGTAGACCAACACCTGTACGCCCGCCAGAAACGGAAAGCCGAGCAGCAGGTACAGGGCGGCACTCGCGCCCAGCACGCCCATCAGCGAGACGGCGGCGCGCAGGATCCGCCGGGAGCTCACCACCGACCACGCCAGCCAGAGCGACACGGCGACGGTCAGGTAGAACACGACATTTGCCAGGGCTGGAGCCAACATCTCAGACCTCGGGGGAGTCGGCAGCCACGGGGGCGGCGGCAGCGGGAGCAGCTTGGGCGGCAACTGCTTCTGCAGCGGCTTTGCGCGCGGCCTTTTCGGCCTTTTTCTTGTCGATCAGCTGCTGCAAGATCGTGGGGCCCGAGTACAAATCCCGCGGCTCGGTGGCGGCTTTGCGCGCTTCTGGATCCTCGATCTTGCGCAGGAGGTTGCCAGTCGGGCCGGCGTAGTCGTTCAAGGTGAACTGCAGCAGGCGGCGGTCGTAGACGCTGGACTCAAACTTGCCGTCAAAGCGCAACACATCGACCGGGCAGGACATCACGCAGGCGTTGCAGAACGTGCAGGTGTCCATGCGCCAGACAAACGCGTCGAGCTCCTTCTTGATCACCGCGGGCTTTTCGCGCTGGGTGATGATGATCGAGCGGTTGGGGCAGGCGTCTTCGCAGATCCGGCACACGGTGCAGGCGTTGTAGCCGTCCGTGTCGGTATTGAAGGCCAGGTGGGCGCGAAATCGCGATGGCAGCTGCAGGGTCGCGCGGTTGTCCGGATACTGCTGGGTGACCACGGTGGACGGGTGGACAAAGTAGTTGCCGGTAATTCTCATGCCGGTCATCAGGGACTTGAGCCCCTTGGCCACCCGCACGACGATACCGGTGCCGTCGACCCACGGCGCCTCAGACGAGACGACGTTCTTGCGGTCGTTGCTGTCGCTCATCGCACGCCTCCCTGATTCGCCGAACCTGGGGCCATGCCGCCCATTCCGCCAGGCATTCCGCCCGCACCGCCGGGCATTCCGCCCGCACCGCCGGGCATTCCGCCCATACCGCCGGGCATTCCGCCCATACCGCCGGGCATTCCGCCCGCACCGCCTGGCATTCCACCCATACCGCCGGGCATTCCGCCCATACCGCCGGGCATTCCACCCATGCCGCCGGGCATTCCGCCCATACCGCCGGGCATTCCACCCATGCCGCCGGGCATTCCGCCCATACCGCCCGGCATTCCGCCCATGCCGCCGGGCATTCCGCCCATGCCGGGGGGCATTCCGCCCATGCCGGGGGCCATGCCGGGTCCGCCCATCTGCAGCGTGCCGGGGACGGAGCTGGCCGGCATCTTGATGCCATCGGTGGGGAAGAAGTAGAGCCCGGTGACCACCAGGATCGCCGCCAGGAACAGGTTCACAAAGCCGATGGGCAGAAGGACTTTCCACTCCAGGCGCATGAGCTGGTCGACGCGGAGGCGCGGAAAGGTCCAGCGGAACCACATGAGCACAAAGATCATCGCCGCGGTCTTGGTGGCAAACCACACGCCGGGGGGGATGAGGTCCATCAGCTGGTTGAACCCGGCAAAGTGGCCGATGTGCAAGGGCATCCAGCCGCCGAGGAACAGCGTGGCCGCCATCGCCGACAGCACGAACATGTTGAGGAATTCGGACAGGAAGAAGAAGGCAAAGCGCAGGCCGGAGTACTCCGTGTGAAAGCCGGCGGTGAGCTCGCTTTCGCCTTCCGCGAGGTCAAAGGGCGTGCGGTTGATCTCGGCGGTACCGGCGATGACAAAGACGATGAAGGCGGCGATGCCTGAACCGTGGGCGCGCCAGATCCACCAGCCCTCTTGCTGCGACAGGACGATGCCGGAGAGCTGCAAAGTGCCCGCGAAAACCACGACGACGAGCAGCGCCAGGGTCGCCGACACCTCGTAAGAGATGATCTGAGCCCCCGCGCGCATGGCGCCCAGCAGCGACCACTTGTTGTTGGAGCTCCAGCCGCCCAGCAGGATGCCCAGCACGCCCAGACCGCTGACCGCGGTGACATAGACCACGCCGATGTTGAGGTCGACCACCTGCAGCTGCGGGCTCATGGGCAGGGCCACCAGCACCAGCAGCATGCCGGCAAAGCTGATAGCGGGCGCCACAATGTGCAGCAGACCGTCGGCCTGGGTGGGCACGATGTCTTCTTTGAGGAGCAGCTTGATCGTGTCGGCCACGGTCTGCAGCAGGCCAAAGGGCCCGACGCGGTTTGGCCCCACGCGGCACTGGAAATGGGCGGCCACGCGGCGCTCAATGTAGATCAGCGCCATCCCCAACACGCTGATAAAGCCCGTCACCACCAGGATCGTTCCCAGCACCATCGCCAGAGCCAGCCAGCCGTTAGACGCGCCGACGTCGCCGGTTTGCGCAGCGATGCTCTTGACTTGCCAGGAAAGTCCCTCAGCTTGTCCGGTCATGGTGAACCTGCCTCAGCGGTCGATGTCCGGGACCACGACGTCAATCGAGGACAGGATCGCCACCAGATCGGCGACCCTGCCTCCGTTGGCCATCTCGGTGATCGACCAGAGGTTGTTGAAATTGGGGGTGCGGAAGTGCATGCGGTACGGCTTGTCTTTGCCGTCGGCCACCATGGACACACCTAGGATGCCGCGAGCGGTCTCCAGATGGCCGTAGTACAGGCCGGCCGGCACTTTGATCTTGACCGAGGGCTTACCGATAAAGTGCTTGCCTTCCGGGATATTGTCGATCAGCTGCTCGATGATGCGGATCGACTGGCGCATCTCTTCCATGCGCACCCAGTAGCGATCCCAGCAGTCGCCGGTCTTGCCCACGGGCACGTCGAACTCCACGCGGCCGTAGACGCCGTAGGGCTCGGTCTTGCGCAGGTCATGGGGCACGCCGCTGGCCCGCAGCACCGGACCCGTGGCGCCCATGGCAACCGCCGTCTCCGCGGACAGAATGCCGACGCCGCGCAGCCGCTCCTGCACGATGATGTTGCCGCTGAACAGCTCTTCGTACTCGGCCAGTTTGGGCTTGAAGTAGGTCAGGAAGTCTTTGACGTCTTTGACAAAATCCGGCTGGATATCGTACATCAGCCCGCCCGGCTGGATGTAGTTCATCGTCAGGCGCGCGCCGATGGTCTTCTCAAAAATGTCGGTGATCAGCTCGTGATCGCGGAAACCGTAGAAGAAGGCCGTAAAAGCGCCCAGGTCCATGCCAAACACGCCCCACCACAGCTGGTGGCTGTGCAAGCGCTGCAGCTCCGTGACGATGGTGCGGATGTACTGGATGCGATCGGTGGTTTCAATTTTCGCGGCTTTTTCAACGATGTCCGCGACGGCCCAGTTGTTGGCCAGCGCCGACAGGTAGTCCATGCGGTCGACGAGGTGCACCACCTGGCGGTAGGTGCTGTGCTCGGCGATCTTCTCAATGCCGCGGTGGATATAGCCGAGCACCGGAATGACTTCGCGCACGGTCTCGCCGTCGAGCCTCAGCAACAACCGCAGCACGCCGTGGGTCGACGGGTGCTGGGGCCCCATGTTGACGAAGTATTCCTGCGTCGCCATCGGACTGGAGTCCGTGCCGGTCGTCGTTATGCGCTCTTGCAGAGAGGTCACGCGCGCGGTCATGTCGGTGGCTCCAGCATAAAGTCGTCTTCGTAGTCTTTGCGCAGCGGGAAGCCGACCCAGTCGTCCTCTAGGAACAGCCGCCTCAGATCCGGGTGGCCGTCATAGAGAACGCCAAAGAGATCGTAGACTTCGCGTTCCTGCCACTCGGCGATCGGCCAAATGTCCATCACCGTGGGCACCAACGGGTTGTCGCGCGCCACGGAGGTGACCACGTACACCAGCTGCGGGCTGCGCACCGGGGTCAAACCGCTGAGCGCCGCCAGGGTATACACCAACTCGATGCGCTGTTCGGCCGGCCAGTCGATGGCGGTGTGGTCGTAGAGCATGTCAAAGCCCAGCGCCGGGTCGTCGCGCAACCATTGGCAAAGGCTAAGTAATTGCTCGGGCTTGACCACAATTGCCGGGCGGTCGGACTTCTCGCGCAGGGTCGCGCCGGGCGCAACCGCTTGGGCGGCTTGCAGAAGCCTCTCGCCAAAGCTCAGTTCTACTGCTGCGGGCAGGTCTGCTTGCGGCTCTTGGGGAGCAGTGTCGTCCATCGGCATGCCTCAGAAGTCTTTGAGTTCGTCGGCCCAATGGGCGCCGTCGGCTTGCGCTTGCTTGATATTGACGTTGGCGTCGCCTTCCAGCAGCTCGCGCATTTCGGCGCGGATCATCTCCATCGTCGTGCCTTCTGGCAGGGCCGACATCACGGGGCGGCGGCGCTCACCGGGATGGCGCAGGCTCTCACCCTCGCGGATCATCTTTTGCAGGGTCAAAATGCCGTAGAACAGCGCTTCTGGCCGCGGCGGGCAACCGGGCACGTAGACATCGACGGGGATGATCTCGTCGGCGCCGCGGATCGTCGTGTAGCTGTGGTAAATGAACGGTCCACCGGCAATGGTGCAGGAACCGGTGGCGATCACGTAGCGCGGCTCGGCCATTTGCTCATACAGCGTGCGCAACCGCGGGGCCATGCGCTTGACGATGGTCCCGGCGATGATGATCAGGTCGGCCTGGCGCGGCGACGGGCGCACCACCTCGGCCCCAAAGCGCGAGATGTCGTGGCGGGCGGCACCTGCGGCCATCATCATCTCAATGGCGCAGCAGCTGGTGCCAAAAGTCAGCGGCCAGAGGCTGTTGCTGCGGCTCCAGTTGATCAGGTCGTCGATCTTGGTCAACAGGGCGCTGCCGCCCGGCAAGGGCTCCAAGGCCCCGGGCAGGTTGTCGGTGATTACACCCATTCCAGAGCCCCCTTGCGCCACGCGTAGATCAGGCCGACGATCAAAATCGCACCAAAAATGCCCACTTCGATCAGGCCTTGCACGCCAAACTGCCGCAACACCACTGCCCACGGGTAGAGGAAGGCGGCTTCCACGTCAAAAACCAGAAACATCAGGCCAAACAAGTAGAAGCCGACGTTGAACTGAATCCACGAGGAGCCGATGGTCTTTTCGCCGCACTCATAGGCGTCGTTCTTGGCCCCGCCGGGCAGATGGGGCGCCACCAAGCGCGACACGCCCAGGCCACCCAAGACCATCACGCCAGAAAATACCAAGAACACCAGGATATAGAGGTAGTCCATCGCTCCCTCGCACGAACTAGGCCAGCGGTCTGGCAAGAGCGCCCCCGCCGCCTCAGCGGTCAGCGGCCAGCATCAGCGCGCCGAGCGGATCCCGCCCTGGTCGTCTTCGATCCACGCATCTCCGCCCTGCAGAACCTTGGAGAGGTCGCCACCGCGCGGCGCGTAATTGTCATTGTAGACAGGTCCTTGCACCTTGCGGAACACCCCCACCGGCACCGGCAGCTCTGGATGCTCCATGTTGGAGAGCAGGAACGCCAGCGACGGATCCTCGACTTCTACGTCGTGAATCAGCGCGTTGGCGGGCACTGCCCCGGGAACAAAGGTCTCGACCTTGGGGCGGAACCCGTCGATCGTGACCACGCGGTCCTTCTGGGCGCCAAACACCAGCGGCTCGCCGGTCCTCAGCCGGACGGTGGTATCCTGCTTTACCGCCTTGTCCGTCAAGTGCGAGAAGGTGCCATCGTTGAAAATGACGCAATTGAGCAGCACTTCGACAAAGGCCGCGCCGCGGTGAGCCGCCGCTTGCGCCAAGATGTCAGCCATCAACTCGCCATCGGTGTCGGCCACGCGCGCGGCAAAAGTCGCGCCGGCGGCGATCGCCATGGACAGCGGGCGGATCGGCTGGTCAAACGAGCCAAACGGCGTCGACTTGGTCTTCTTGCCCTTGGCCGTGGTCGGCGACGCCTGGCCCTTGGTCAGACCGTAGATCTGATTGTTGAACAGGATCACCTTGATGTCGGGATTGCGGCGGATCATGTGGATAAAGTGGTTGCCGCCGATCGACAAGGCGTCGCCGTCCCCCGTGATGACCCACACGGACAGATCCGGTTGGGTGATCTTCAGGCCGGTAGCCACGGTCATCGCCCGGCCGTGAACCGTGTGAAATCCAAACGTGTCAACGTAGTAGGGCAGGCGCGACGAGCAGCCGATGCCCGAGATCACCGCGAATTTCTCGCGCGGCACGTTCATGCCCGGGAAGGTGCCGGTGAGCCAGCGCAGCACGCTGTAGCAGCCACAGCCGGCGCACCACTTGGGGTCGATGTTGCTGATGAAGTCCTGGCGCTTGAGGCCCAGGCCGGTCGGCGTCAGCGTCGCAGATGAGATGGCAGCCATCACTTCACCCCCAAAAGGCTCTTGATTTTGGTCTCGATTTCGTCGGCGCGGAAGGGCTGGCCCTGCATCTTGTTCAAGCGCTCAAAGTTCATCAGGTAGGCGGCGCGCAAGCGGTACCACAGCTGCCCAGAGTTCATTTCTGGAATCAACACGGTCTTGTAGCTGCGCAGCACCTGCTCCAGATCGGCGGGCATCGGGTTGAGGTAGCGCAGGTGAGCGGTGGCGACCGGGATGCCTTGGCGCGCCAGATGGCTGACGGCGAGGTTGATGACGCCGGCGGTCGAGCCCCAGCCGAGCACCAGAATCTCCGCGTTGGGATCGCCGCCGATTTGCGTCGGGCCGATGTCGCGGGCGATGCCCTGGATCTTGTCGGCGCGCACTTGGGTCATCTTCTCGTGGTTGGCGGCGCTGTGGCTCACGTTGCCGCTGCCGTCCTCTTTCTCCAGGCCGCCGATGCGGTGCTCCAGCCCCGGCGTGCCCACAGGCGCCCACGGCCGGGCCAGGGTCTCCGGATCGCGGCTGTAGGGCTTAAAGCCCTCGGCCTGGCTGACGAGGCGGGTGGTGAGCACCGGCAGCTCGTCGAGCTCTGGCACGCGCCACACTTCGGCGCCGTTGCCCAGGTAGCCGTCGGTCAAAAGGATCACCGGCGTCATGTACTTGAGGGCGATGCGCGCGGCCTCTACCGCGGCGTCAAAGCAGTCGCGCGGCGAGCTGGCGGCCAACACCGCGATCGGCGACTCGCCGTGGCGACCAAACACCGCCTGCATCAGGTCAGACTGCTCCGTCTTGGTCGGCAGACCCGTGGACGGGCCAGCGCGCTGCACATCGATGATCACCAGGGGCAATTCCGTGATCACCGCCAGGTTCATGAACTCCGTCTTGAGCGAAAAACCCGGGCCCGAGGTCGACGTCGCCGCCAGGGCCCCGCCAAAAGCCGCGCCGATGGCCGAGCCGATGCCGGCGATCTCGTCTTCCGCCT
>JBIKTV010000060.1:0-19229 GCA_044347905.1 Myxococcota bacterium | reverse complement strand
GCCGTGCGCATGGCTGGGCGGGTCTTGGCGATCAACGTCAAGGGCAAGGTGGCGTTTCTGCGCGTTCAGGATCGCTCATCGGTCGAGGTCGCCGGGCTGCGCCAGGCAGAGAATGTCGCCCGCGTGGCCGCTGGTCTGCCGGAGCGCGACGCCGAAGCAGTGACTTTTCAGTTCTATTTCAGCCGTGAAGACGACGCGGAGACCTTTGACCGGCTGTTTAAGGGCAGCCCGGACGGCGCCTGGGAAGGCCCGCTGCTGGACGTCGGCGATATCGTCGGCGGCGAGGGGCTGTTTTTCCGCACCCGCACTGCCGAGCCGAGTCTGTGGCTCAAGCGCTTCCACGGTCGGCCTGCGCTGCGCCTGCTGACCAAGGCGATTCGCCCGCTGCCAGAGAAATTTCACGGCCTCTCCGACAAAGAGACCCGCCACCGCCAGCGCTATGTGGACCTCACGGTCAACCCGGACGTGCGCCAGGTGTTCTTTAAGCGCAGCCAGATTCTGCGCGGCCTGCGCAGCTTTTTGGACGACCGCGGCTATGTCGAAGTCGAAACGCCGATGATGCATAGCATTTTGGGCGGTGCCGCGGCCCGGCCGTTCCGCACCCACCACAACGCTCTGGATATGCCGCTGTTTTTGCGCATCGCCCCGGAGCTGCACCTCAAGCGCCTGGTGGTCGGCGGCATCGAGCGGGTTTACGAAATCAACCGCAATTTCCGCAATGAAGGACTGAGTCAGCGCCACAACCCAGAATTCACCATGCTCGAATTCTACCGGGCCTACGCCACCCACGCCGATCTGATGGACGAAGTCGAGGCGATGATCCGCGCCTTGGCCCAGCAGGTCTGCGGCAGCGCTCAGGTGCCGTGGGGGCAAAACGACGACGGATCGCCGCGCATCATCGATCTGGGCAAGCCGTTTGCCCGGGTGGCGATTCGCGACGGTCTGCAGCGCTGGGCTGGGGTGCCGGCAGACAAGCTGGACGACGAGGCGTTTCTCCGGGCAAAGGCTAAGGAATTGGCCGTGCACTTGGACGACCACGCCCGCCTGGGCAAGGTCCAGACCGAGCTGTTTGAGGCCGTCGCCGAGCCGCACCTGGTGCAGCCGACCTTTGTGATCGACTATCCGGCCGAAGTCTCGCCTCTTGCCCGGCGCAACGACGCCCAGCCCCAGCTCGTCGATCGCTTTGAGCTCTACATCGGCAAGATTGAAATCTCCAATGCGTTTTCTGAGCTGAACGATCCCATCGACCAATACCAGCGCTTTGAGGCGCAGTTGGCCGATCGCGCCCGCGGCGATGAAGAGACCATGGACATGGACTACGACTATGTCCGCGCCCTGGAGTACGGCATGCCGCCTGCGGCCGGTTGCGGCATCGGCGTCGATCGCCTGACCATGCTGCTGACCAACCAGGACAGCATCCGCGAAGTGATTCTGTTCCCCCACCTGCGCCCGGAATCGCCGGTCCAGCGCAGCAGCGACGAGACCACGCCAGGCTGATCCTCGATCAACGCCGGAGTCCGCTTGACCTTTTCGCCGCTGCACCTGGTGCTTTTGCTGGCCGCGGCTCTTGCGGTGCCAGAGCTGTTGGTGCGCGGTCCGGACCAGCAGGTGGCGTTCCAGGCCATGCTGGTGCTGCAGTTGCTCGGGGTGATCGTCGCGGCGATCGGCGTTGCGGCGGCGTTTTCTACGCTGGGCCTCGCCGCCGTGCAGTTTCTCAGCCGGCCTTGGCAGCGCCGCGCGGATACCTTTGTCGCCTGGTCGTTTTTGCGGGTGTCGCACACGGTGCTGCCGATGCCTTTGCGCCTCCAGCGCGGCCTGCAGACCCTGGTGCGCGCTGAGCCCGAACAGGCCGCCGATCCGCAGCTCGCCGCCCAGGCTTCGCCCAAAAAGCTGTTGCAGGGCGCGGCGATGATGGCGATCGGCGCCGCCGTGGTGGCCTTTGCGCTCCCAGAAGGCGTTGAGCTGAGCTGGCTGGCATTGCGCAATCTGGGCGCGGCCTTGGCCCTGGCCGGGCTAATCCAGCTGCTGGGCGGCTTGCCGCGGCGCGGCCTGCGTTCGGCGCTGGCCCAAGGGCTAGTGATCGCTGCAATTGTCGCTGGGGCAGCGGCAGCGCGCCATCCGCAGATCCTGCCGTGGGTCGATCCTTTGCCGCTGGTGGCTGCAGCGCTGATGGGCCTGATGCTTGGGCTTTTTCGCCCAGGATCGGCGGTGGGCATGGCCGGGCGGCTGGCGCGGCGCGGTCGCTGGACGGTGCTGCCAGCGCTGCTTCTTTTGGGCGCTTCGGTAGCGGCGCGCGCAACGCTAGGTCCCCAACCCTGGGTTGTCGCTGGTGTTTCGGCGATGGCCGCCCTGGCCCTGGTGGCGCTCTACCTGCTGCTTCAGGGCCAAGCCAAGGTGACGGTGCCGGTGTTTGTGTCGATCGTCGGCGTGGCCGCGGGGACCTGGGCGCTGATCGTGGTGCTGAGCGTCATGGGCGGATTTGCTGCCGATTTGCGCGGCAAGATGCTGGTGGCCAACGCCCACGCCTTGGTCGAAGCGCCGGGGCGAGCGGCGCCCTTTGCCCACGCCGCCGCGCTGTCGGCCGCTTTGCGCCAATTGCCCGGCGTGGCCGCGGTGAGCCCGCAAGTGCGCGGCGATGCGATCCTGTCGTCGTCGTTTAACGTCAACAATTTCGTAGCTGTTCGCGGCATCGACCCGTCGCTGCCAGAAGTCCAGCGCGAGCTGGCCCCGACCATGCGCACCGGCGACCTCGCCCTGCTCAGCGATCCCGCGGCCATGGGCAGCGACCGCGCCCTGCAGCGCCGCTCAGACGACGCCCCCAGCGATGTGCCGCTGATGCCAGACATCACCCCGAGCGCCGCCGAACCCGCGGCCAAAGGCTCAGAGGACGCCGACGCGCTGCTCAAGGCCCTGGGTCAGCTGCCGCCTGGGCCCAGGGAGCCCGCGGTGCCCGGCGCCGCAAATTCCCAAAAACCTCATGCCGTGGGCGAGGTTCTAGGGAGGCCCCCCCAAGCCAACCCCCAGGATTCCGCGGCGGCACCGGTGCTGCTGCTGCCCTCGGACGGCAAGGCCGTGGCGCCGTCGAGCGCCCGCGCCCCGCGGGTTGCGCCGCCTGCCGAGGCGATTCCCCTGGGCGAGTCCGTGGATCTGGGCACCCATGACGCCGCCGCCGACGCCCGCCGCCAGCCGCGCGCCCCGGAAGGGCCGGGCAAGGCCAGCAAGCCGGGGCTGTGGAGCCTGCTCGACGACCCGCCGACCGCCGCGCCCGAGTCCGCGGATGTGCCGGTGATCCCTGGGATTCTTCTGGGCGTTGAGCTGGCCCACACCCTGCAAGTGGAGCTGGGCGACAAAATCGAAGTCGTTACCCCGGACGGCGATGTCGGCCCTACCGGTCTGAGGCCGCGGGTGCGCAGTTTTCGCGTCGCCGGCACCTTTGAGACGGGGCTGTACGAAGCCGACTCCAAAGTGGCCTACGTGACCCTAGAAGAGGGCGCGCGCTACTTTAACCTCGCCGGCCAAGCCAATGTTCTGGAACTTCGCCTAACGGAACCAGAAACGCCTGACGCCGTGCTGGCCCAGGTGCGCTCTGCGTTGGCCCAAGGCGGCGCGGGATCGCTTGAGGTGGTCGATTGGCGCCAGCTCAACCGCTCGCTTTTCTCTGCGCTGGCCTTTGAGCGGCTGGTGATCTTCTTGGTGCTGGGACTTATCATCCTGGTCGCGGCGTTTGCCATCGTCTCTGCCCTGACCATGGTGATTCTGCAAAAGCACGACAGTATTGCGATGTTGCGGGCGATGGGCGCGGCGGCCAAAGAAGTGCGCTCGGCCTTTGTGCAGATGGGCGGGGTGATCGGCCTGATTGGCACCAGCGCCGGGGCGACCTTGGGCCTGGGCACCTGCTTGCTCATCCAGACCCTGGGCATTCAGTTGCCCGAGGCCTACTACGTCCGGACCTTGCCGGTGCGGCTGCAGGTGTCAGAAATCGCTATTGTTATCGTGGCTTCGCTGGCGGTATCGCTCATCGCCACGGTGATTCCCGCGCGCAGTGCCGGGCGGCTGGAGCCGCTGGAGGGCCTCAGGCATGGATGAGAGGATCCCGCTCATCGCCGCCCACGGCGTGCGCAAATGGTTCGACCTGGGGGCCCGGCGCATCGAGGTGTTGAGCGACGTCGACCTCGCGTTGTATCCTGGCGACATGGTGGGTATCGTCGGCCGGTCTGGCTCCGGCAAGTCGACGCTGTTGCACCTGCTGGGCACCCTAGACCGACCCAGCGCCGGCGAAATTCGCTACGAAGGCAAGCGCTTGGACCACCTGCCAGACGTTGAGCTGGCGGCCTTTCGCAACCGCTTTATCGGCTTTGTCTTTCAGTTTCACCACCTGCTGCCAGAGCTGAGCGCCTTTGAGAACGTGCTGATGCCCACCCTCATCGCCCGCGACAATACTTCCGCCGCGCGCGCCCGGGCCCTTGCGCTGTTGGAGCGCGTTGGCTTGGGCGATCGCCTGGACCACCACCCGGGCGAGCTGTCCGGCGGTGAGCAGCAGCGCGTGGCCCTTGCGCGGGCTCTGGTCATGCAACCCCGCGTCGTGCTTGCCGATGAGCCCACGGGCAATCTGGACGGCCGCACCGCAGAAGACATGCACTTGTTGATGGAACAGCTCAACGCAGAGACCGGCACCGCCTTTGTGGTCGTCAGCCACAACCAAGAGTTGGCTGGGCGTATGCGCCGGCTGGTTCGGATGCAAGACGGCGTCATTCATGACGATAGTGTGGCTCCGGCCGCCGCGTCCCCCACTGATGCAGACGCCGGCCAAGCCCCGGCCGCGGGTTCCGAGCTCGGCGCCCTCCCGGAGGCCCAGGCGTGATGCCCAGCCGCAGCCGATTCCAGCGCTTTTGCAGCCGCTGGCTGATCCTTTTGGCCGCCCTTTTTGCGGCGGTGCCCAGCGCTTTTGCCCAAGAAGGCGGGCTGTTTGGCCGCGGGGCCCTCTCCGGCGGTGGTGAGGAAGACCGCAGCGAGCCCGCCAAGCCGCCAGAGGACACCGAGCCCGTCCCAGAGGCCAGCACCGTTCTGCCCATCCGCATTGCCAAGATCACCTTGGGCGGGCTGGAGCGCGTGGATGCCCAGGCGGCCTTGGGGCAGATCCGCAGCAAGTCAGGGCAGTTGCTCGATCCGTCGCTCATCGCTGAAGACACCCGCCGGCTGTTTCAGTTGGGCCTGTTTGACGATGTCCGCGTAGGCCTCAAGCGCCTAGAGCCCAAAGCCGCGGCCGACAAAGGCGATACGCCCGCTGAAATTGAAGTTGAATTGCGCTTTCAGCTGCTCGAGCGCCCGTCGATCGCCGCCATTGAGATCCGCGGCAACAGCGAGCAGAGCACCGAGTCGATCATGAAAGTGGTCGATCTGCGCATCAACAACCTCTACGCTCCGCAGGATGCCGCAGCCAACATTGGCAAGATCAAAGAGCTTTATCGCGACGAAGGCTTTTTTCTCGCCAGCATCGCCCACCACGTTGAACCGCTGCCCAGCAATCAGGTCAAGGTGGTGTTTGACGTCGTCGAGCGCGCGGAAGTCAAGGTTCGCGAAGTGCAATTGCTCGGCAATGACGGTGTGGCGGACGAAGACATCAAAGCCGTTCTGCGCACCCAGGAGGGCTCGATCACC
This sequence comes from Myxococcota bacterium, assembly GCA_044347905.1. Lineage (GTDB taxonomy): Bacteria > Myxococcota_A > UBA9042 > UBA9042 > UBA9042 > SXRM01. Next base: position 13,571 of record JBIKTV010000060.1, on the reverse strand, counting down.
TCGCTTCTGGGCAAGGGCGGCAATTTCAAGCCTGAAAACCTGGATATGGACGTGCAGATCGTCCAGTACCTGTACCTGACCCGCGGCTACATTCAGGCCAAGGTCGACGACCCGATCGTCAGCCTCTCGCCCGACATGAAGTACATCACCGTGGCCATTCGCATCCACGAGGGCCCGCAGTTCAAGGTCGGCAAGGTCAGCATTGAAGGCGACTCGGTCGAGCCGGCCGACAAGCTCATGCCGCTGGTGGCCTTGAAATCCGGCGACATTTTCAACTACGCCTTGGTGCAGCAGGACGGCGGCAAGCTCCGCGACGCCCAGAAGAATGCCGGCTATGCCCATGCAACCGTTGAGAATTCGTCGCAGCCCGACATGGACAAGCGCACGGTCGATTGGGTCTACCGCGTTCAGAAGGGCAAGAAGTGCTACTTTGGCCAGATCTCCATGGCCGGCGGTTCGTCCACCCGCGACAAGGTCATTCGCCGCGAACTTGTGATGATCGAAGGCGATCTCTACAGCGAGGCCAAGCTGCAGCAGAGCCAAGCGCGCATCCAGCGCCTGGGCTATTTTGAGAAGGTGGAGATCAAGACCCGCGGCACCGCCTTGCCGCAAGTGCTGGACGTGGTGGTTGAGGTTAAGGAGCGCACTACTGGCCAGTTCCAGGTCGGTATGGGCTTCTCTTCCTTGGACAATTTCATTGCCTCCATGCAGATCGCCAAGGACAACTTCCTGGGCCGCGGCCAGCGCATCAGCGTGCAGGGCCAGCTGTCGTCGATTCGCTCCGTGTTCCAGGCCAGCTTCTTTGAGCCGTACTTTTGGGACAGCAAGCTGACCTTTAGCCTGGACCTGTACCGCTTTGACCAGCTTTATGCCGACTTTTCGCGCACCTCGACCGGCGGCGGCTTCTCTTGGGGCTATCGCTTGAGCGACACGCTGATCTTTGACCTGGGCTACACCGGCGAGCAGGTCACCTCCAAGATCGGCGGCATCAACGGCCGCACAGAGGTGCCCACGGCCTCGTATCTGGGCGGCGGCATTACCTCTTCTCTGCGCGGTTCGCTGTCCTACGACTCGCGCGACGACCGCATGTTCCCCACCAAGGGCTGGTTCGCCACCGGTACCGCGGAGTGGGCCGCGGATTTCCTGGGATCGCAGAACCAATTCACCCGCTTCTCTGCGCGCATCCGCCGCTTCTTCCCCCTGCCGCTGGACGGCGTGCTGCGCTTTAACTTGGTGGCCGGCACCATCCAGGCCCCAGAAGGCAGTGTCGTGCCGCTGTTTGAGCGATATTTTATCGGCGGCATCTTCAATGTGCGCGGCTTTAATCGGAACACCTTGGGTCCGCAGATCGCCATCCCCAGCTCCGGCGACCCGGCGTCGACCCTGTCGCCCTTTACCATCGGCGGCACCAAGCAGATCTACTTGAACAATGAGATTGAAGTGCCGATTATCAAAGCGCCTATGAACCTGCGCGGCCTGCTGTTCTTCGATATCGGCAACGCCTTTGGCGAGACGGAGAAGATCAGCCCCGCGGCGATGCGCATGTCCTTTGGCTGGGGCGTGCGCTGGTTCAGCCCGGTGGGGCCGCTGCGCTTTGAGTGGGGCGTGCCCATCAGCCCCAAGCCGGGCGAGCAGCCGCTGGTGTTTGAGTTTACCATCGGCAATTCGTTCTAAATGCCGGTTATCGCTCCACAGTTTGCGCTGCCCTGGCTGCTTCAGCCCGGCGATCCGCTGCCGCCTCTGGTGCTGCGCGGAGAGCGGTGGCAGCCCAACCGGCTGCTCGACACGTGGACCCTGCTGGCCCTGGGGCCGCCGGACCAAGTGCACGCGCTGCGGCAAAGCTGGGCGCCCGTGCAGCCGACCGCGCTAATTGCCATCGCGAGCGGGCAAAATGCCGTGGGATCAGGCGATGATCGGGATGGTCTGAGCGCGCAGCGCCTGGGCGCCTGGGATGGACGGAACTGCCTGCCGGTGGCGGTGCTGGTCGAACCGCGCGGCACGGTGGTGGCGGCCTGCGGCGGCGGGGAATTGGCGGCTGCGGTGGCGGCGGCGATGGCCTTGCGCTAGGGTGCCGAGCAAAAGCCCGCTTCGACCAAGCAGATTCTCCTAAGGCAGCCGCCACAAAAGCGCATGGCCCACCGGCACGGCCGGCGTCGCCGCGCCCCGCGGGGGATCCTTGCCCAGATCGGTCAGGATGTAGCGGCGCCGCGGCGCGCGATCGTCAAAGGTGATGGGCTGGCCCAGGGCGCGGTTGGCAAAGATGTGCCAATCGTAGTGAGACGAGCGAATGTGAAAGTCCAGGCGCACGGGCTCGCGCGGATCGATGCCCTGGGCGCGGGCATCTTCGGTGATGACCGCCATCGCCCGGCGATGCACCCCCAGCCCGGCCTTGGCGTCCACGCGCTGCGACACTTCCCACGTCGCATTGACCCCGCCGATGCAGAACAGCCCCACCAGCACGGCAAACAGCGCCCGGCCCACGCGCCCCTGCGGCACAGCATCCGGCGTCTCGGCTGCCCTCGTCCCTTCCAGACGGACCGCCAAGGCAGCCCAGGCCACCACGACAAACGGATAGAGATTGGTGACATAGTGGCCAAACACCTGCTTGGCCGCGGCGCCCATCAGCAGCATGTTCACCGCCAGGACGGCCAGAAACGCCGCGCCCCACGGACCCAAGGAGCGCCGCGACCACACCGCGCGGAGCGACGAGGCGATGGCCCAGACGGCCAAGGCGATGGACGACAGCAACAGGGTCAAGCGCACCAGGTGGAAGGGCCGCGGCGGGGTGCCCTGGAAGGCCGCGCGCAGGCATTTCCACTCGTCCGGGCCGCCCCAGTAGCTCGTGAGCTCGTGGTAGGTGACGTCTAGGGTCAAGAAGCGCAGCGCGTACACCGGCACCCAGGCAAAGCCCCACGGGTGGCGCTCGCCGCCGCGCTGGCCCACGGTTTCAGCAAGGATGTTCTTGGTGTTGCCAAAACCCGTGTTCAGCTCGTGGGCGATGAGCGGTAGGTAGAGCAGCAGCACCAGCGCCAAGCCCAGGCCCAGCGCCTTGCGCGAAAAACCCTTGCGGGCGGGCCAAGCGATGGCGATGAGGCCAGCCCAGGCCACCGGGGCCGACATGTGGAACTGCGCCATCAGCGCCGACACCGGCAAGAACACCGCCATCCACGGCGACGCCGGGCGCTCGCGCAGCCTCACCGCCGCCAGCAGGGCTATCGCGACCAAGAACGGCAGCACGTTGGGATTCCAGGTGCGGTCGGCGTACAGCGCGCTCCACGGCGAACAGGCCACCAGCAGCGCCGTTGCAAAGGCCGCGCGCTCGGAAAACGGCCGCCGGAGCGCGTGCCACAAGACGCCGACCGTCACGGCGCCCAGGATCTCGACAAAGGCGTACTGCGCCTCCGGAGCCCGCCACACAAGCAGAGGCAGCGCCATGACATACAGGAACGCGGGCCCCGGCAAGCGCCCCTGGCCGTCGGTAATCTGGGTGCCCAGCAGCGGAAATTCCTTGCCCTCCGCGATGTCCATGGCGATGCCAAAGAACAGGGCCTCGTCTCCGCTGAACCGCGCGGTGTACAGCATCATCAGCCGCACCACCAGCGCGACCAGCACGACGATGGAGAGGGCTACCATTGGACGACGGACGATGCGATCGAGGATCGCCGCCGGAAAATTCACCACGCAGCCTCCGAGGTGCGCCACCGGGGAAATGTCGATGGGTCTGGTCAATTGCTTTGGACTAGCAAGGACTTTGCGCCGACGCGACGGCGCGTTGAGAATGCCATCGGGGCCACCCCAGACGACCGCGGCGAGCCTACGCTGGGCGTCTAGCGCCGTCAAACAACCGTATTTGGCGGGGCGTCGGACCGGGCCGCCCATGGCCGCCCCGAAAGCTGCTCTACTTCAGCGGCGCCCAGACCTCCCAGTCGCCCGCTTTGCGCAAGAGGCGGAATCGGGCCGCGGCGCGCTCGCGTTGCACCGGAGTCGGGTTCCAGCGGCGCAGCAATACCGCGCCAAAGTGCTTGCGAATGTCGTCGTTTTCGGCCCAGTCGGCGGAGTGGTCGGTGACCCGGGGCAGCTGCACGCCCGGGCGGTAGTGAACCGGCGACGTGGCCAAGATGCCAATCGTGTCGGGGGTGTGGCCCAGGCGATCGCTCATCGGGAACTTCTCTACGTGCCAAAAAGTGTGCCAAGTGTAGAATCGCGAGTCGCTGTCTAGCTTTACCATGTGGACATGCACCCGCGGCGGCACGGCTTCGAGCACTTCGGCCAGCCCGGCGGCTTCCTGGCGCTCAAACTGCCAGAGCGTGGTGCCCCATAGGGTCAGAAAGGCCGCGGTCCAGAGGGTAATTCCAGTGGTCACCACCCGCCGCGCCGTGCGAGAGACCGCCTCTGGCAGCGGATCCAACAGCACCGGCAGGAACCAGAGCGCCATCATCGGCTGACGCGAGGAGATGTTGTCCGTGCCGCGCAGCCACTCTGGCAAGGCAAAATACGCGGCGAACGTGATCAGCCCGCAGAGTTCCAGGGCTCGCTCGCGCGGGCTCCGCAGCCGGTTGGCGCCCATGGCAAACGCGGCGAGCAGCAACAGCAGGCCCAGCAGAGCCAAGTCCTGGCCAGACTTGAGAGACTGCAGGGCATCGGGCAGGTCGCGGATCAGCTCGGTGGGGGTCTTGAAGATCGCGCCAAAGCCATGGGCGAGCCCGCTCAGCGGCACCTGCACGTCCGGCGGCTTGACAAAGGTCCGCATGTACCAGCGCCCAAACAGCACCAGCGCGGGAGCGGCGGCGGCGGCGGAGACCAAGAGGATCAGCGGGCGCGACCCGTGGCGCGGATCGATCGGCCGCCGCAGCAGGGCGCGCACCAGCAGCGCGAGGCAGAGCGCCCCCAGCCAGAGAAACACGTGGGCGTGGGCCAAAAACACCAACGGAAAGAGCAGGGCGCTTGGCCAAACCCGCCGCAGCGAAGGGGCGTCCAGCAGCTTGGCATACGCCGCCACAGACAGCACCAAGAACGGCTGGGCAAAGAGGAAATTGCCAAATCCCGCGGCGAAGATCCCATAGTGGACCAGCCCCGCCACCGCCACCGCCGGCCACAGCGATCGGCCGCGCGACCGCAGCATCCACGCCACAGCCCAGGGCATCAGCGCGACATAGCCGAGCATGCACAGCCGCACCGCCAGGGTCACGCCGGTGATCCGCCCCAGCCAGCCCGCCAGCGTGTACAGCAAGGAGTTGGCCGCCAGGCGATCGATCGGCAAGTAGAGCGCGGTGTACATCGAACCGTCGCGGCCCCAGTCGCTAGAGACCGCAGCGCCGGCCAGGTGATGGCCCAGATCCTGCATCGGCTGGATTTTCCAGCGCATCCAGAAATACGAGGAGACCAGCGTAGCCGCGATCAGCGCCAACATCGCCCACAAGCTCACCGGCTCGGCCGCCGGATCGGTGTTGGGATCCATCCGCCGCAGCAGATCGCTCAGCCGCACCAAGGCTTTGAAAGGGCTTGATTTCTGTCTGGGCTGGAGGGGCTGTTCCGTCATCGGCGTCCTTGCGAGCACGCCGGTATGATCGCGCCCCCACACCAAGGGGTCAAGCTGGACGCCAAGCGCATCTGGCGCAGGCTTTGGGGCTTGGGTCTAGCGAATGCTCAGCAGCCGGTACGGCGTCACGGGATCGGCCATGCCTTTGAGGCGCATCTCGTCCATCTGTTCGGCGTGGACCTGTGACTCTACGGCCTGGAAAGTGGTGGGGCTGATCAGGATCTCCCCCGGTTTTGCCGCGGAACACAGCCGCGAGGCCAGGTTCACCCCGCGACCAAACACCGTGTAGCTCATGGTGCGAGACGAGCCGACATAGCCGGCGATCACCGTGGCCGTGGCGATGCCGATGCCGATGCCGATTTGCTCGATCCCGGCCATCGCCCGCTCGCGGTTGAAATCCCTCACCACTGCCTGGATCTCTACGGCGGCGCGCACGGCGTTGGACTCGTCGTCATCGGTGCCCAGAGGGGCGCCAAACAGCGCCATCACCGCGTCGCCAATGTATTTGTCCAGCGTGCCGTCGTAGGCAAAGATCACGTTGGACACGCGCTCAAAATACTCGTTCATCAGCGCGACCATGTCGGCCGGCGCCAGCCTCTCCGTCAGGGCGGTAAAGCCGCGGATGTCGGCAAACAGCACCGTCACGCGCTTTTGCGCCCCGCCTTTCTCGATCGCCAGATCGCCGGCGACGATGCGGTCGACCAGGTTGGGGCTCAGCATTCGCGACAGCGACGAGCGAAGCGCCGCCTCCTCGACCACCCGCCGCTGCAGCAGCACGTTGTCGATGGCAATGGAGGCCTGGCGCGACACGGCCGCCAGCACCGCCAGGTCCTTTTCCGCAAAAAGCCCAGAGCTAATCAGCGAATCGACGTGCAATACCCCCAGCACGCGCTCCTGGGTCAACAGCGGCACGGTCATGGACGAGCGGATGCCCTGAAGCACCACCGAGGCGGCATTGCCAAAGCGCGCATCCAGGCGGGCGTCGGTGGACAGCACCGCCTCGCGCTTGCCAATGACGTGGCGAATGATCGAGCGGGGCACGTGGATCTCTTTGTCTTCCTTGCTGAGACCGGCATTCTGCCTCAGCTTAGTCGCCACCTGGACCAGCCGCGAGGCCATGTCGCCTTCGCCCTTCTCGTTGACGAACATCACCACGCCGCGGTCGACCGGCAGCCACTCAAAGATGCGGATCAGCAGGCGGTCGAGCACCGAGTCGATGTCGTGCGCCGCGTGAAGATCGCCAGAAAGCACAAAGGCCAGGCGGAGTTTCTCATAGTCGGCCCGCAGCATGCGGTCGTCCAGCACAAAGTCGACGCGCTGAAAATCGTGGGCCAAGTCGATCTGCATGGTCGCGTGGATCGACGCGGAGCCGACTTCTTCCTGCGGGTTGACCTCGGCGGCCAGCTCGGCGCGCTGCGGCAGGTCCAACTCTTGGTGAAAGCGCCAGATCGTGCTGCCAATGCGCACTTCGTCGCCGTCCTTGAGCGCCACCGACTGCTCGACCAGGTGATCGTTGCAGTAGGTGCCGTTGCGGCTGTCCAGGTCGGTCAGAAGAAATAGCGATGTCCCGGGGCGCCGGGCGATGACCGCGTGCTCTTTGGACACCAGGCGATCGACGATCTGCAAGGTATTGGTGGGCTGTCGACCCACGGTGGTCACGTCGGAGAGGACGATTTCGTGCTGACCTGCCCCCGTGCTGACGCGCACCAGCTTGCACACACCCATGGCTCCCCCGCCGCGCTCGCTTAGGTCGCTGAGACGCGGAACTCGCCGGTCGCGGTCATGGCCCGCAAGCGCCGCACGAGCCGCTCGGCCTCGCGCAACGCACCGAGTTCGCGGTACAATTCCTGGGCCTCGTCCAGCAACGCCCGCGCCGTGCGGTCCGATGTCAGCACCCCGGCCTCGAGCAAATCGGCCAGCACCACCATGCAATCGGCGCGCTCCAGGGTGGCGATCTCCGGCTCGACGAGGCCAAAGGCGTCTTCCATGATGGTGTGCGCGGTCTTGGCATCGCCAGCAGCGGCGGACGCCCGGGCGGCCAAGAGCAGCGCCTTAATGTGCAGCCCCGTGTGGCCGACCGCTTGGGCCTGACGGCCAGATTCCTCAGCAAAGGCAAGGGCGCGGGCGTAGATGCCGTGCTGCTGCTGAATTTCGCCGCGTTGGCGCAGGGCGTCGGCCAGGCCGGCCAGGTCGGGCAGGGCGGCATAGGCGCGGCAAGACTTGGCCAGGGCGGCGTCTGCCTCGTCCAGGGCACCGCGGGCCTGCAGCACCGCCGCGAGCAGCACAGACACCTCTGCGGCCAAGCGCTGGCGGTCGACACGGCCCAGGGCGTTGAGCGCTTCGCCCAGCTGGGCCTCGGCGTCGTCCAGTTCGCCGATATCGCGCAGGGCCAGGGCAAGGGCGCGCAAGGCTTCCACTTCTAGGATCAGGTTGCGGGCATCGCGCGAGGCAGCCAGGCCCCGCCGCGCCGCAGAGACCGCCGCATCGCCTTGGTTGAGCGCGCGGTAGGCGTCGGAGATGCTCAGGGCCAATTCCGCCGCCAGCACCGGTGAAGCCAGCACCGGAATCGCCTGCATGGCCTCGCTCCACACGTCCAGCGCGTGCTGCAAGTGCCCTTCTGCCTTCAGGCATTTGCCCAGAGCCAGCCGCACCACCGGGGTCAAGTCGTGGGCCGTGGTCTGGGCGGTGACCTGCATCACGGACAGCTGGGCTTCCAGAGGCGCCACCGCTTCCGCGCCGCGGCCACAAGCGACTTCTGCCGTGGCCCACGCGGCCAGCAGCGGCACGCCGACCCGGTACCAGTCCTCTTCGCGAAGCCGCGGCAGTGGACGCAATTCCTCAATCGCTTCGCGGGCTCTGTCGCTGGCCAGCTCGTGGTCGCCGCGCTCAGACAGGCTGGCGGCCAAGCCGCGCGCCACTTCTGCCAGGCCCAGCGCTGCGGTCTCTCGGTCGCCGCGATCGCGCAGCCGCACCAGCTGTTCGCGGGCCAGCTCGTATTCGGCGACGGCCTCTGGCAGCGCCCCCAGCTGGTACATAATCTCGGCAAAGTGCCGGCCGTGGGCCGCGGAGCCCTCGTGCTCGCCCGCCGCCGCCTGCAGCGCTGCCAAGCGCCCCACAAACACATCGGGCCGCGCCACCGACTGGCTGAGCAGCCATGTCACCGCGCCGGCCATGTTCAGCGGTTCGCGCAGCACTTCGGCGCGCAGGGTCTCAGGACACTCGCCCAGGGCGTACTCGACTTGGTTGGACAGGTGGCTCGACGTCTGCGGCCTCAGCAGCCCAGCGGCCACCAGTCGCGAAACTGCCGGGCCTGCGGGGCGATCGGTCGCCGCTTCCAGCAGGTCTGGCCACAGCGGCGCCCCCAAGCGCAGCGCCGCACCCAGCACCAGTCGCGCCCCTGCGTCCATCATCCGGTCCGGTGAGGCCAGGTCGCGCGCCGGCACCCGCGTCACCGATCCGGGGGTCAGCAGCCCGGCAAAACTCGCCGGCACTTCATCTGATCGCGACACCCAGCCGCCCACCACCACCACAGGCGTAGCGCCCAGCTGGCGCACCAGGCGGCGCACAAAGGCCTGCTCCGTCTCCGTCAGGTAGTCGATGCGCTCGATCGCCAACACAAGCAGGCTGCGCCCGGCGATCCCGCGCAAGGCATCGGCCAGCGCCGCGCCACCGGCCATCCGCGCCACTTCCGGCACCGCCCGGGCGTGCGACAAGTGCGGCGAATCGGGAAAATCCACCCGCAGAAACAGGCCGATGAGGTGGGCCACCTGGCTGGCTCGGTCGGGCCGGTCGGGCATCAACCCCTGGACCCAGCTGAGCAATTTGCGTCGGGCTAGCGAAGGCGGGTCGTTGTCAAAAAGCGCCGCGCGGCCGCGGATCTCTTCAAACATGCACGCCAAAGGCAGTCGCGGCCCCGGCGGACCCACTTGGATGCGCACCACCACCGGCGCGTCGGCGCGGGCTTGGGTCTCGGCGACAAACGCGTCCATCGTCGCGTCCAGCATCGCCGCCGTGCGCGCGCAGACCCCGGCTAACTCCAGGCGCACGCGGTCTTTGGCCCGGTCGATGCGCTCGCTGAGCAGATCGATGGTCGGGCCAATCGCCGAGTCGTGGCGGCGCGGGGCCCGCGGCTGGGTGTTGGGGGCGCTGCGGGCGGTGCGCGATTCCGCGGCGATGCCCTCAAGCTTGTCCAACTCTTCAACAAAAGCCCGGGCATCGCGCGGCCGATCCGCCGGGTTCTTGGCCAGGGTCTTGCGAAAAAACGCGTCGACCTGCGGCGGAAACACCAAGTCGGCGCGGCGCTGATTGACGGAAACCGCCGGCTGCAGCTGGTGCGCGCGCAGAAAATCCTGAGGCGTCTCGCCGTCAATCGGCAGAAAGCCCGTGGCCATCTCGTAGAGAATCACGGCCAGCGAATACAGATCGCTCTGCGGCCCGACTTCTTGCCCCGCCGCCTGCTCTGGGCTCATGTAAGCCGGCGTGCCAACCACCAAGCGCGCTTGCGTGAGCCGCGGGTTAAATTCGGCGCCCTGGGCGGCAATGTGCTTGGCCAGCCCCAGGTCCACGACCTTGACGTAGTCTTCCTGGGAACCCAAGCGGGTCAGCAAGATGTTGTCTGGCTTGAGGTCGCGGTGGATGATCCCCAGCTTGTGGGCTTCCATCAGCGCTTCGCACACGCGCTGGGCGATGCGGCATGCCCGCGGCAGGGTCAGCCAGCGCTCGCGGTCCAGCAGGTCGCCCAGGCTCTCACCGTCGATGTACTCCATCGCGATGTACGTGCGGCCCGTGTCCGTAGCGCCGATGTTGTACACCGTGGCGACAAACGGCGAGCGGATGCGCGCGAGGATCTTGGCTTCCTGAAAAAACCGTTCATCTGCCTGAAGTTGCTTGGCCAGGTCAGAGCGCAACACCTTGAGGGCGACCGGCCGGCCCAGGCGAATGTCTTCCGCCTCATAGACCGAGCCCATGCCGCCGCGGCCGATCAGGCGCACCACGCGGTACATATTGTCGACGAGAGCTGAGGAAGGCAGCTCGTCGGCGTCGGGCTTCAGTTGGTGAGGTGCGGCCATTGAACCTGCGCAGACACAGTTGGGTCGACAGTAATCCAATCCCTGCCAGGGTTCAAGGACGCTGCCGGAGAGGGGGCGAGGATCCAGAAAAGGGGGGAGGGCTCGCCGCGGCGCTGCCGGCCATGGAAGCGGTGACTTAACCCAATTGAACAAGGCCAAAAGGGGGACATCGTGCGGGGCCGGAGCGCTTGCGGTCCACTTAGCAGGGGCGCGGGGCCAGGTTTTCAGGGGTCACTTTCTTGACCCCTGAATTGGAACCGCGCCCCAAAGAGAGGCGCCAGCACCGCCAAGACCTGGGGGCGCGGCAGGCTGACATCCACGCGCTTGTCGCGACTCGTTTGGCCCGCGGCAAGCTGGACCTTGGCCCGCGGCACGTCCATCAGATCCGCAATTAGCCTCAGCAATTCGTCATTGGCTTTGCCATCCACCGGCGGGGCCTGCAGCGCCACCTTGATCCGCTCGCCGTGCAGCCCCACCAGCCGGCTCTTGGACGCCCCGGGCTGGGCCCTCAGCCAGAGCTGCACCGGCTGGCCGCCGCGTTCATCGCCGCCGCGCACCGCCACGTGCCAATCGACTGGGGGCTGCTCCGCCATGCATTCCCCTTTGCTTTACAGAAGCTTTTGCTGGGCTTCGTCTTGGCCCGGCAGGCGCTCGGGCAGCGGCATGCCCAGGTGGCTCCACGCCTTGGCCATCGCCACCCGGCCGCGCGGCGTGCGCGCCACATAGCCCTGCTGGAGCAGGTAGGGCTCGTAGACTTCTTCAAGCGTATCGCGCTGTTCAGACAGGGCCGCGGCAATCGCCTCAATCCCCACCGGCCCGCCGCCAAATTGCACAATCAGCTTGGCCAAATAGGCGCGGTCCATCGGGTCAAAACCGGCGGCGTCGACTTCCAGCAGGTCCAGGGTGCGCGCGGCCAGGGGAGCGTCGATTTCGGCAACCCCCTCGACCGCAGCAAAGTCCCGGACGCGCCTGAGCAATCGATTGGCAATCCGCGGCGTCCCCCGCGAGCGCCGGGCGATCTCAAGCGCCCCATCGGCGGCCAAGGCCACCCCCAGCGCCCGCGCCGACCGCGACACCACCAGGGCCAACTCCTCAGGACTATAGAACTGCAGCCGCGCCACGTAGCCAAAGCGATCGCGCAGGGGACCCGTCAGCAGGCCCGTGCGCGTCGTCGCCCCCAGCAGGGTAAAGCGCGGCAGCGGCAGCTTGACCGTGCGGGCGTGGGGGCCGTCGCCAATCACGATGTCAAAGCGGAAATCTTCCATGGCCGGATACAAGTTCTCTTCGACAATCGGCGTTAAGCGGTGAATCTCATCGATAAACAGCACATCGCCTTCCTGCAGCCCGGTGAGCACGCCGGCCAAGTCGCCCTTCTTCTCGATCGCCGGCCCGGAGGTGACCACCAAGTTCGCGCCCATCTCATTGGCGATCAGGTTGGCCAAAGTGGTCTTGCCCAGGCCCGGCGGCCCGCAAAACAGCATGTGATCGATCGGCTCTCTGCGACTGCGCGCCGCGGCGATAAACACTTGCAGGTTGCGGATCACCGTCTCTTGGCCCACATATTCGGCAAAAGACCGCGGCCGCAGCGCCCGATCGGCGGTCGGGTCGATCGGCTGGCCGGTGAGCACGTCTTCTGCGGGGCGTTCCATCATCGTCTACCTGTGGGCGTGGGGCGCTACCTAGCTGCCCGGCCGGCGCAAGAGGGCCAGCGAAGCGCGCAGGGCCGTGTCAAAGTGGCTGTTGGCTGGATCGGTCAGCGCCTGAGTGGCAGCAATCTCAGCGGCTTGGGGGCGATAGCCCAAGTTAATCAGCGCCGACAGCAGGTCCGCCAGCAGCGGCGAACCCAGCGAAACCTTGGAGACCCCCGCTTGAGGCTGAAGGGACGCCGAGGCCGGCAGCCGATCGCGCAACTTTACCACAATCGTCTCTGCGGTGCGCTTGCCAATCCCCTTGGCCTTGGTCAATTCGCTAAGCTTTTCGCCTTGAATCGCCGCGGCGAGCGGCCCGGGCTCCAGGGCAGAAATCAGCGCCATCGCCGCCTTGGGGCCCACGCCGGGCACACCGGTCAGCGCGCGAAACATGTCGCGATCCGCTGCGGTGACAAAGCCATACAGGGCGATGGCGTCTTCGCGCACCTCTGTGTGCACCAACAGCTCTGCGTCGCCACCTACTTGGTGCTGGGCGCGATCGCGCTCGCTGACGCTGACCAGATAGCCCACGCCGCGCACATCGACGACCACGGCGTCGTCTTCGATCGCCTGACAAATTCCCCGCAGATACGCGATCATCGCCAGCCTCCGCCCTTCTTCTTGCCCAACGCTGCCGCGGATTGCACCGCCTGCAGGTAGGCGTTGCGCCCCGGGGTCATCGCCGCTTCTGGCGCTAGGGCCAACGCCGCCGCACTTGGCACCAGCGCGTCCGACTGGGCCCGCCTCAGGTGCGTCACCGCCACTGCCAGCGCGTCCGCTTCGTCTTCTTGCGGCAACTCGCTGAGCCCCAGGGTCATCTGCACCAGCCGCTGCACCTGCTCTTTGACGGCCCGACCACTGCCCACAATCGCCCGCTTGACCAGCGCCGGCGGATACTCAAACACCGGCAGACCGCGCGACGCCGCCAGGGCAATTGGCACGCCGCGGGCTTGGCCCAGCACCAGCGCAGTGTGCGGATTGTCGTGGACAAACGCCGCCTCAATCGCCAGGGCATCGACGGGGTGACCCTCCAGCAACGCTTGGATACCCTTTAGAATTCCCCCAAGCCGCGTGGGGAGATTGTCGCGGGGGTTGAGCTTGAGCGTCCCAGAGGCCAGCCGCTCCAGCCGACCTTGCCGGCTCCGCACCACAGCCCAACCCAGCTTGAGCGACCCAGGATCGATGGCCAGGACCACCTGGTCGATGGGTTGCAAAGGGTTTGAGCTCACAAGGCGCCTCCGCCGGCCACGATACACCGGCCCCATGAACGTGCCA
>JBIKTV010000333.1:0-6539 GCA_044347905.1 Myxococcota bacterium | reverse complement strand
ACGCCTACGCCGTGTGTCAGGGCGGGGTGCTGACGCCGTCTTGTCTGCCGCCTGGGCTGACGGCCGCGGATGAATCGCCGGCCCTACTGGCGACAACTCCCCGCGATGCTGAGGAGATTCGCCGGGTCCTCCAGGCCTGCGGCGGCAACCGCACCCGCGCCGCGGCCGAGCTGGGCGTGAGCCGGATGACCCTATGGAAATGGCTGAAAAAGCTGGGGATTGACTAGCCACTCCCGGCCGTTGCACACCCCAGCCGCCCAAGATGAAGCCGTGGCGGCTGCGAATTCTGATGGAATCTTTAGCTCTGCCTCAAGACAGCGGTGCCCTGGGCAGCTACTTTGCCCATGAGGTCGCTGCGGCTTGGCTGTGGGCGACGATCAAGCACAGGGCCACCTGGAGGAATCGATGAGCAAGAAGATGCTGTTGCGTGGGCTGGGCGGTGGAGCGGCGCTGCTGCTGATCGGCCAATTGCTGCCCTATGGCCGCGATCACACCAACCCGCCGGGCCGCGTCGAGCCGCGTTGGTCGAGCCCTGAGGTGCGGGCCTTGGCCAAGCGCGCCTGCTTTGACTGCCACAGCAATGAGACCCAGTGGCCGTGGTACACCCATGTCGCGCCCATGAGTTGGTTGGCCCAGCGCGATGTTCAGGAGGGCCGCCAGAAGCTCAACTTCCAAGAGTGGCAGGTGCCGCAGAAGGAGGCCCATGAGGCGGCCAAAGAGCTTCAAGAGGGCGAGATGCCCATGAAAATCTACCTGCCGTTGCATCCTGAAGCGCGGCTGACGCCAGAGGAAAAGGCCCTGCTGGTCGCTGGGCTCAAGGCCACGCTGGGCGGCGAGAGCAAGGGCGAGGGCGGCGGTCACGGCGAGGATCGCGACTGAGCGGGGCTGGCTAGTGCCGAACAACTGATCTGATCGTTGAAAATACTGGTGATCCGCCGACCAGCTTGGCGGCACTGGTCGCCGCGGTTGCCCTGGCGTAGCCTACGGGCCCGGCCCCCTTTGGCCGCCTTGGACGCCGTGACCCGCCCCCCAGACATGCTGCCCGCCGACCGCGCCATGCTGCCCGCGTATCGAGCTCTGTTGGCCCTGCTGCGTCCGCAACTGTCGCCGCCGCTGGCCGATCTCGCCCGCAGCTTGGCGGCGCCCCTGACCGAGCCGCAGCGCGCGTGGCTGGTTCGCCGCTCCGTGCAAGAAGGCGCGGCCGATTGGCTCCAGGCGCGCCATCGCGAGGGCTTGCTTGAGCTCACGGAGCCGCAGCTGCGCCAGCTACAGCAGGCAACTGGGCTCCAGACCCGCCGCACCCTAGAAGCCGATGCCCTGCGGCTGCTGCTGAGGCCGCTGTTGCACGGTGCGGCGGCGCCGCTGGCCCTGATCAAGGGCGCGTCCGTGGAGCAGCGCTGCTATCCCCCAGGGGTCATGCGCCACTGCGCCGATGTGGATGTCCTGGCGGCGGATGCGGATCTGCCGGCCCTGGAGGATCACCTGCGGCGCCTGGGGCTGCATGGCGTGCGCCGAGATCCCAGCGGCCGGACCGTGCAGTTTGCCGGGCCCGGGGCCGGCGCGGCCTTGGATCTGCACTTGCGGCTGGCGTGTCCGCGGCGCTATCCGCGCTATGCCACCGCAGAGATCGCCAAAACCGCTTTGCAGCGCGCGGGTTTTCTCCGCGATGGCACCAAGGTGCTGGCCCCCGCTGACGCGACGCTGCACCTGCTCGTCCACCTGGCCACGGGGCTGGGCGGCGACCTGCGCCACCTGGCCGACGCCGACCAATGGCTGCAGAGAATAAAAGACCCCCCCTTACGTCAGATCGTGGTAATGGCAGAGGAAAATGGCGTACATCGCGCCGTTCGCGCGGCGTTGGCGTGGCTGGCGGAGCTGCCCCTGGGCGCGGTTGATCGCCGCCTAACCGGCTTGCAGACCCTGCCCGGGCCGGATCGCGCCCTGGCGCACCTGCAGCGCCGCCTGGTCCAGCGCCACTACCTGCGCCGCGGCCCGGTGCTGCCGCCGCCGCTATCGGCGCTGACAGAGCTGCTGTGCGTCGATTTCCCCCGCGGGGCTGTGGGCTTGGCTGCGCTTGTCGCCGGAGCCGGTGCCGGGCCGCCGCGGCCGTGAGACACGGCGATGACAAACAAGGGCCTTTCTGAGGCTGCGGTGCCTTGATTTTAGACCCTCCGCGGTCGATGGTGCGCGGGTCGGGCGCTCTGCCCGCATTGCCTTGGGTGGGTTCCACGCCGCTTCACGACCAGCCCTGTACGACCCGCCGCTTCTGTCGCGCCGCGCGCTCTTTGCGCGGGTCAGCGGAGGCGGTCCTGGGCCACGGTCCGGCCGTCATCACTCCCAAGCCCCTAGATTCTGGAGGTTCTGTACTATGACCAGCCCCAATATGCGCACGCTGGATGCCAACCAAGCCGTCGCCTCGGTGGCCTACCGGCTGAGCGAGGTCATCGCCATCTACCCCATCACCCCTTCGTCGGGCATGGGCGAGCAGTCTGACGAGTGGGCCGCCCACGGCGATCCCAATCTCTGGGGCGTGGTTCCGCAGGTCGCAGAGATGCAGTCTGAGGGCGGCGCGGCCGGCGCGGTCCACGGCGCGATCCAAGCGGGCGCGCTGGCGACGACCTTTACGGCGTCCCAGGGCCTGCTGCTGATGATCCCCAATATGTTCAAGATCGCGGGTGAATTGACGCCGTTCGTCATGCACGTCACCGCCCGCACCATCGCCACCCACGCGCTGTCGATCTTTGGCGATCACTCCGACGTCATGGCCTGCCGCACGACCGGCTTTGCCATGATGTCGGCTTGTTCTGTGCAAGAGGCCCAGGACTTTGCCGCGGTGGCCCACGCCAGCACCTTGCGCGCGCGCATCCCGTTCATGCCGTTCTTTGACGGCTTTCGCACCTCGCACGAAGTGGCCAAGATCGCCATTCTAGAGGACGACGACCTGCGCTCGCTCATCGACCTGGACGCCATCGCCGCCCACAAGCGCCGGGCCCTGACCCCCGATCACCCGCTGCTCCGCGGCACCGCGGCCAATCCCGACACCTTCTTCCAGGCCCGCGAGGCGTGCAACGGCTACTACGACGCCACCGCCGGCATCGTCCAAGAGACCTTTGACAAGTTTGGCCAAATCACCGGCCGCCACTACAAGCTGGTGGACTACTACGGCGATCCCGAGGCGGACCGCGTCATCGTCATGATGGGCTCGGGCGCGGAGTGCGCGGAAGAGGCGATCGCCTACCTCAACGCCCGCGGCGCCAAGCTCGGCCTGATCAAAGTGCGTCTGTACCGCCCCTTCCCGGCCGACGCGCTGGTGGCGGCGCTGCCCAAGAGCTGCAAGAAGCTCGCCGTGCTCGACCGCACCAAGGAAGCCGGGGCGCTCGGCGATCCCCTGTACCTCGATGTGGTGACCGCCCTGCGCGAGGCCGAAGATGCCGGCAGCATTGCCAAGGCGCCGCGCGTCGTCGCTGGTCGCTACGGCCTGTCGTCCAAGGAATTCACCCCGGCGATGATCAAGGCGATCTTTGACGAATTGGCCAAGGATCAGCCCAAGCGCCGCTTCACCGTGGGCATTGTCGACGACGTGACCCACCTGTCGCTGCCCGTCGATCACAGCTTTGACATTGAGCCCGATGACGTGGTCCGCGCGGTGTTCTACGGCCTGGGCGCCGACGGCACGGTGGGGGCGAACAAGAACTCCATCAAGATCATTGGCGAAGAAACCGACCAGTTTGCCCAAGGTTACTTTGTCTACGACTCCAAGAAGTCGGGCGCCATCACCATCTCGCACCTGCGCTTTGGCCCGCGGCCGATTCAGTCGTCGTACTTGATCCGCAAGGCCGGTTTTGTCGCCGTGCATCAGTGGAACTTCTTTGACCGCTATGACGTGCTGGAGATGGCCGCTGACGGCGCGACCTTGCTGATGAATTCGCCGCTGCCGCCCGCGCAGGTGTTTGACGCCTTGCCGCGCGAGGTCCAGCAGGCGATTCTCGACAAGGGCCTGCAACTGTTCACCATTGACGCCCTTGAGGTGGCGCAGAACAGCGGCATGGGCGGGCGCATCAACACCGTGATGCAGACCTGCTTCTTTGCCCTGGCCAAGATCTTCCCGCGCGAAGAGGCGATCCAATTCATCAAGGATTCCATCGCCAAGAGCTACAAGAACAAGGGCGCGGAGGTCATCCAGAAGAACTTTGCGGTGGTCGACGCGACGCTAGAGAACATGTACGCGGTGCCGGTGCCCGCGGCCGTGACCACCCGCCGCACGTTGCCGCCGATTGTCTCTGGCAAGGCCCCGGACTTTGTTCAGAAAGTCACCGCCGTCATGCTCGCCGGCAAGGGCGACAGCCTGCCCGTCAGCGCCTTCCCGATCGACGGCACCTGGCCGACCGCCACCGCCCAGTGGGAAAAGCGCAACCTGGCCGTGCAAATCCCGCAGTGGGACCCGGCGGTGTGCATCCAGTGCAACAAGTGCGCCATGGTTTGCCCGCACGCGGCGATCCGCGCCAAGGTGTACGAGCCGGGCAAGCTCGCCGGCGCGCCAGAGACCTTTAAGGCCATCGACTTCAAGGCCAATGACTACGGTCCGTCCAAGTACACCATCCAGGTGGCGCCAGAGGACTGCACCGGCTGCTCGCTGTGTGTGGAAGTCTGCCCGGCCAAGGACAAAAAGAACCCGCGCCACAAGGCGATCGACATGGTCGAGCAAGCGCCCCTGCGCGAGGCCGAGGCGGCCAACTACGAGTTCTTCCTGGCCCTGCCTGAGGCCGACCGCACGAAAGTGCCGCTCGACATCAAGAACAGCCAGTTCCTCCAGCCGCTGTTTGAGTACTCCGGGGCCTGCTCCGGCTGCGGTGAGACTCCGTACATCAAGCTGCTCACTCAGCTTTTTGGCGACCGCAGCATCATCGCCAACGCCACCGGCTGCTCGTCGATCTACGGCGGCAACCTGCCCACCACGCCGTACAGCGTCAACGCTGAGGGCCGCGGTCCGGCCTGGGCCAACTCGCTGTTTGAAGACAACGCCGAATTCGGCATGGGCATGCGCCTCGCGGTCGATCACCAGATGCTGCAAGCGCAATTGCTCCTCAACAAGGCCGAGCCCCTGGTGGGCGCCGAGCTGGTCCAAGCCATCCTGAGAGCCGATCAGAGCGACGAAGCCGGCATCCAAGCCCAGCGCGAGCGCGTCGTCGAGCTCAAGGCCAAGCTGGCCGGCAACGGCGATGTCGATGCGCAACACCTGGTGGTCCAAGCGGATTACCTGGTCAAGAAGGCGGTGTGGATCGTCGGCGGTGACGGCTGGGCGTACGACATCGGCTACGGCGGCCTCGATCACGTCATGGCTTCTGGCCGCAACGTCAACATCTTGGTGCTGGACACTGAGGTCTACAGCAACACCGGCGGCCAGCAGTCCAAAGCGACGCCGATCGGCGCGGCGGCCAAGTTCGCGGCGGCGGGCAAGCAAATCCCCAAGAAAGACCTGGGTATGCTCGCGATGACCTACGGCAATGTCTACGTGGCCAAGGTGGCGTTTGGCGCCAAGGACGCCCAGACGGTCAAGGCCTTTGTCGAGGCCGAAGCGTTTGACGGCCCGTCGCTCATCATCGCCTACTCGCACTGCATCGCCCACGGCTACGACCTGGCCAAGGGCGCGCAGCAGCAGAAGCTCGCGGTGGAGACCGGCTACTGGCCGCTGTACCGCTTTGACCCGCGCAACGCCGTGGACGGTCAGAGCGCCCTGCGCCTGGATTCCGGCTCGCCCAAGGGCAAGATCGCCGACTACGCCCGCAACGAGACGCGCTTCCGCATGGTCGAACAGGCCGACCCGGTGCGCTTCAAGATGCTGATGGAGTTGTCGCAGCTCCACCAGGCCGACCGCTGGTCGCTCTACCAGCACCTGGCCAAGTCCCACGACGACGCGCCCAAAGCGGTGACCCCGCCCAGCGCTCCGAACGCCAAGGAGGTCTAGACCATGGCTGTCAATCTCACCACCCAGTACCTTGGGCTGACCCTTAGTAACCCTCTGATTCCAGGGGCATCTCCCCTCTGCGATGACCTCGACACCGCGCGGCGGCTAGAAGACGTGGGCGCGCCGGCGCTAGTGCTGCGCTCGCTGTTTGAAGAGCAGCTGACCCGCGAACAGGGGCGCACGCTGCAGGATTGGGAGAGCCACACGGACAGCTTTGCCGAAGCCGGCTCGTTCTTTCCGGCGCAGTCTGAGTTTGTCCTGGGGCCCCACGCCTACTTGGAGCACCTGCGCAAGGTCAAGGCGGCGGTCAAAATCCCCGTGATCGCCTCGCTCAACGGCACGAGTCCTTCCGGCTGGCTGGATTACGCCAAGCAGATCGAGCAGGCCGGCGCTGACGCGCTGGAGCTGAACGTCTACTTTGTCGCCACCGATCCCAAAGAGAGCGCCTGGGCCGTGGAGCAGCGCATCGTCGGTGTGGTCGAAACGCTGCGCCGCGATCTGAAAATCCCCTTGGCGATCAAGCTGTCGCCCTACTTCTCTTCGCTGGCGCATTTTGCCGGTGAGCTGGAGGGCG
>JBIKTV010000332.1:0-6581 GCA_044347905.1 Myxococcota bacterium | reverse complement strand
GCGGCTGGTGCGTCTCAGCGCGGCTGGTGCGTCTCAGCGCGGCCAAAATGCTGGGCCCGCTGTGGTTCGCCTATTGCGTTGGACTACTTGCCGAGCGCGGTCTCGACCGCCTGGACCGCCGCCTGAATCTCAGCGTCCGAGGTGATCTGCCACTCGATCTTTTGGCAAGCGTGGATGGCCGTCGAGTGATCGCGTCCGCCAAAAGCCCGGCCGATATCGGGGAAGGAAAGGGAAGTGTGCTTGCGCGTCAAGAACATAGCGATCATTCGCGGCACCACCACGGAGCGATGGCGCTTTTGACCCTTTAGATCGGTGAGTTTGAGGCCAAAATGCTGGGCCGTGACGCGCTGGATCACTTCCGTCGTCAAATTGCGGCTGGGCAGTTCGATGACGGGCCCCAGCACCGACCGGGCCAGCTGCAGGTCGATGCCGCGCTTGCCGATGCGGGCGTGGGCAGAGAGCTTGGTGAGCGCCCCTTCTAGCTCTCTGACATTGTTGCGCAAATGGTCAGCCAAATACAGCGCCGTGTCGTGCGGCAGCGCCATGCCCATCTCCTGGGCCTTGCGGTGCAAGATCCCCAGGCGCAGCTCGCGATCCGGCGGGGTCAGCTCGGCGACCAAGCCCCACTCAAAGCGCGAACGGAGGCGGTCGTGAAATTCCTGAAGTTCACTGGGAAAGCGATCGCAAGAGAGCACGATCTGCTTGCCGGCTTGATGAAGGCCATTAAAAAGATGAAAGAACTCGTCTTGGATCTGCGGTTTGCCCTGAAGGAACTGCACGTCGTCCACCAGCAGCAGATCGACGTTGTGGCGGTATAGCGCCTTGACTTCGGCGCGGGCTGAACCGTCGCGCGAGCGCCAAGCGCTCATCGTATCGTCGATGTACGTCTCGGCCGCGGCATAGCGGACCTTGAGCTGGCCATTGCGCATGCGGGCGTGGTGGCCGATCGCATGCAGCAGGTGGGTCTTGCCCAGACCGACGCCGCCGTGAATAAACAAGGGGTTGTAGATGCGGCCCGGATTGTCGGCCACCGCCAGCGCCGCCGAAGCCGCCAGCTCATTGGCCGTGCCGATCACGAACGAGTCAAAGGTCAGCCGCGGCGTCAGATCTTGCCAGGTGCGGTCATCCGCATCGGCGAATTCGTCAAAAGCAAGGGCGGCTTGGCCCTGGATGGCTGGATAAGCACCTGAGATGCGCTGGCTTTGCCGCAGCTGCGGGGGCTCGTAGGTCAGCAGGTCGGTTTGCTGCGGCGCTGCTAGCTGTGGCCTGGGGGCGGAAGGATTGGGGAGGCCCGTGTTGTTCGTGTGGTTGCGGTGCGCGGCGTTGACGCGGGTCGGCTCTACGCGCAGTTCGACCTGCACTTCTCGGCCCAGACTCTGGCGCAGGGCTTCGCCAATCGCCTGGCGATAGTGGCTGTTGACGAACTCCGCGAGCTGTTCGTCGGGCACGCCAAGCACGACGCGGTCAGGTTCAATCGCCGAGATGTACACGGGATCAAGCCAGGCATCGACGACGGCACGGCTGGTGCCCTGGCGCAGGGTTTTCAGCACCTGCTGCCACAGCTCTGCGTCCGGCGTCTGAACTGGCTCGGCCGCCACGGGAGCCATGGCAGCGCGACGAGCCGGCAGAAGCGGCCCCTCCGAGCGCGGCATTTCGCTAAAAAATGGCGAAGCTTGCCCTGGAAGCTCGGCTTGCGGAGACGGCGCGATCGTGGGCAGGGCAGGCGTCATGGCGTCCAGGCGGCGGTCAACCGCATCGGCAAAACTGGTCAAAGCCAGCAAAAAGGGTGGACCTGCGCTGCGGTCCGGAGGCGCTGCCTGGAGCGCTGCCGCTGCATGGAGGCCTGGAGAGGGGATTTGGCGCCCGCGGAGAGCCGCTTGAGCCGTTGCCAAATCAGAGGTACAGCGGTGCTCAGCAGGGCACAAGGGGGGCGGGCGATTTGTTGTCTTCAGGTCGAGATTCCAAGGGGTTGTGCGAGCGTGTGCACAGGCTGGGGGCGGGGCAAAAGTGAATTGGAGGCTCCCGAGCGAGACAACGCCACGCGCCTGCGTCGGAAACTGCGGCGGGCTGTTCGGCAACCCTCACCTGAAGTGTGGCGGCCGCTCGGGCCCGCAACGGCAACCCCGCGAGTTTGGTAAGAGTCTACTTAACCATCTGCATGTAAAGGCAAATACTCGGTGCATCCTAGGCGGCTAGGCGGCGAGAGTCGTGCAGGTATCCAGGATTGGGCAGTTTTTGTCCGGCGCTGCCGCCCAGGGCCTGCCTCCGCGGGCGGTGGATCTTGGCGTTGCTGCTGCAGAAGTCTCTGAGATCCATAAGATTATTGTCAACTCGCCGATTGCCTTGCTTTTGGCTCGGCCGCCGCTTGGGCCGCCGCTTGCTCTCCGGCCGGGCGGAAGGTCGCCCTTGTGGACCCGTCCATTTGGACATTCTCCGTGCGCCCATGACCGGCAGAGCTGCGGCGACGAAGAGACCCTGACCCGGAACTGCGCCCTGGACCGGCTCTGCTGCTTGATCTTTGGCCGTGGTGTCCCTACACTCTTGGGCCCCGCGCTGGCCCCCGCCCGCCCTATTTTTGAGGAACTCGCCGTGAAGAAAGGACTCAGCAACCACAGCACCGTCTCCCGCTTGCGCACCCACGGCTTTCGGGCCCGCATGGCCACCAAGAACGGCCGCGCCGTCATCAACCGCCGCCGCGCCAAAGGCCGGGCGAAACTGAGCGTGTCCAGCCGCTGAGGTCGCGGAGCGGGATTCATTTCCGCCGAGCGCAATTGCCCATGGGGTCGCCCAGCCGCGCCCTTGAGGTCGGTTCTCCGCAGCACCTCGCTCGGCGAACCAGCTGCTTCATTCTGCCGCTCACATCCGATGATCCTCCACGGGAAGGCCGCTGCCGTTGGCCCCAACCAGGGCACGCGGCCAAGCTCTGGCCCTCTGACAGCCGCCGGTCCGCGCCGGGCTTCGGTCCACTTGGGGCTTCGGTCCGTTTGGGGCTCCAGACCTTGCGGGGCTCTGCATCATGCGGGGCTCTGGGCACTGGTCTCCCGAGCCGCGACAGCGAAGGCCGCCAGCTGCCTCGTGCGGCCCTCGTGAGGGAATTCCGGAGAAAGGTTGCGCCGTTGTCTGAACTTTCGGCCAGTGCCGCTCGCCAGACCGCGCCCACCGCGGCCCCGCCGGCTATCGGTCGGTTTGGCGCCGCCCACCGCTTGGTTGCCAAACGCGAATTCACCGCCGCTTTGCGCACGGGTCGGCGTCTGCGCGGTGACCACGTGCAGCTCATCGCCGCGCCTCGCCGGGGGCAGGTAGGGCAGCCTGCTGAAGAATTGCCTGTTCTGCCAAGTCGTTTGGGCCTTTCCGTCAGCAAAGGCGTGGGCAACTCGCCCCAGCGGGCCAGGCTTCGGCGCTTGCTGCGCGAGGCTTTTCGCGGCTTGCGCGGTCGCCTCAAGGGCAGCTGCGACGTGGTGGTGATCGCCAAAACGCCGTGGCCAAACGCCGCGCTGGCCGACGTCTCTGCTGAAATGGCGGCGCTTTTGAGCAGGTTGCGCCTAGTGGCCCACGTCGCAAGGCCCGCAGGGGAAATGCCATGATCGAGCCGGCGCTGCACCCGCCCGCAGCTCCCCTGGGCATGATCCGTCGGTCCGTTGGCGCTTGGGGCTGGATTGAGGCCGAGCACGGCCTGCAGCGCCTTCCAGGGCCCCTGCAGAGGCCGATCGCCTGGCTGCTGCTTCTGCCGGTGCTGGCTTACCGGCGCTTTGTGTCGCGCTGGCTGCCGCCCGCGTGCCGCTTTCATCCGAGTTGCTCGCATTACGCCGTGTTGACGCTGGCCCAGCAGCGACCGCCGGTGGCCCTGGCGCTGACGACCTGGCGCTTGCTCCGCTGCCAGCCGATGAGCCGGGGAGGCCTGGATTGGCCGCGCCCCGGACCCCATGCCCGCCTTGAGCCCGCCGCAGAGGCGGCCGCGGCTGTGTCCCAGGAGATTGAGAAATCATGATGGTAAATGCACACCTGGCCTTCAAGCTTGCGCTGCTGCGGGCCGTGCGATCGCCAAGGTCGCCTCTGGCTCTGGGCCTTGCGCTGGCCCTGGCCGCCCCGGCGGCTGCCCTGGCGACTGACCCGCCGCCCGCGCCAACGGCTGTCCCAACGGCCGCCCCCGCCGCCACCCCCACAACGGCCCCCGCAGTTGCCGCCCCAGGCGCCGCTGCCCTGGCCGCCCCAGCGACTGCGGCTTTGGCTGCGGCGGCGCCCACGGACCCTGCGGCAAAGGCGGTGGCCCCTGCGGCGATCCCCACGCGGTGCCGCCCCGGGACGGACAACGCGACCCTTGCTTCAGCCAAGGTCGAGTGGCACGTCTCGCCGTGCTTTGGCGGTGTGGCAAAAATCCGATTGCTGGATAAGCAGTTCTCCATGCCCGCGTCGCCCCCGCCTGCCGGGATGCCGGATTGGGCGGCCGGCAAATTTGCCGCTGGGCCGTTGGACCTCGTGGGCACCTGGGACGCCCAATGGGACCCCTTCCGCGAGTTTTTTGACCGCATCGACACCGGCGATCAGCCCGTCACCGAGCGAAGCAGCGGTCAAATCGCCGCGGCGAAGTTGGGCGATCTGGCCAAGCGCGAGACCCGTTGGGGCGTGGTAGAAAAAACGGCCACCGCCGTGGTGCTGGCTTGGCCAGACCCGCAGCGCTACGTCAGCCCGCTGTACTTGATCAAGCGCTACTCGCTGGGCCCCGCCGATCAGCCTTACCTCATCAAGCTCCAGGTTAGCGCGGTCAATGTCGGCAATGCCCCGGCGGTCGTTGGGCTAACTCATGATATCACAGCATTTCAGCCCCCTGGGACGGAAAGCGGCGGCCTGCTGGCGATGTTCGCTGCCCCGCCGGACCTCAAGGGCGCGGCGATGCACACCGGCGAAGAGACCATCCGCTTTGACGCCCATGCCCTCGCCACCAAGGAAAAAGCGGAGCGCTCGCGCTTGGCGCTGCCGGAGTGGTTGGGGGTGGAGTCGCGCTATTTTCTGATGGCGTCCGCTCCGGTGGAGGGTTTTGCCAAGGAAAACGACGCCACCCTGATGGCCCTGCCCAACGGCGTGGTCATGGCGCGGTTGGCTTTGGCCCGCGAGACCCTGCCGATGGCCCCGGGCGGCTGCGTGCCGGCGGAGCTGGCCAGCGTCCTGCAGCGTCCCGCATGTTCCGAGAAGGACAAGCCCGCCCACCTGCACACCTGGCTGTGGGAGCTCTACACCGGCCCCAAAGACGTCGAACAGCTCAAGCCCGCCGGCCGTGGTTTGGTAGAAAGCATTGACTTTGGCTGGTTTGGCTCCATCGCCTTGCCGATGCTTTGGGTGCTGCGCAAGGGCCACGACGTCTCTGGCAGCTGGCCGGTGGCGATCTTGCTGCTGACCCTGCTGGTCAAGGCGCTGCTGTGGCCGGTGACGATGAAGTCGATGCGCTCGATGAAGAAGATGAGCCAGCTCAAGCCAGAGCTCGACAAACTGCGCGCCGACATGGAGGAAAAGGCCAAGAAGCTGGGCAAAGCCGTCGATCCCCAGGAGATCAACAAGGCGACCTTTGACCTGTACCGCCAGCACAACGTCAATCCAGTGGGCGGTTGCCTGCCGCTGTTGCTGCAAATGCCGGTGTATATTGCCCTTTATCGGGCGATCAACGCATCGGTGTCGCTGTACAATCAGCCGCTTTTTGGCTGGATCGGCGACATGACCCAGAAAGACCCGTATTATGTGCTGCCGCTGGTGCTGGGTGTGGTGATGTTCCTGCAGCAGAAGCTCACGCCTCAGGCGGCGGGCGCCGATCCGGCCCAGCAGAAGATGATGCTCTATTTCATGCCGGTGTTGTTCACGCTGATGATGCTGGGCTTGCCTTCAGGCCTGACCCTCTACATCCTGGCCAACACGGCGCTGTCGGTGCTACAGACGGTGGTGATGCAGCGCTCCGACGTGCCCGCGGGCAAGCCAGCCTAACGCCTGAATTTTATCCGCCCCTTCGGCCTTGCGCCGACCGTGACTTTGGAGTGCGCCATGACCGCTGAACCCCAGGCCCCAGAGATGGACACCGCCAGCGCCGCGGACGGCGACGATGAGGACGGAGGCGGGCTTCGCCTACACGTCTCGCTGGAAGAAAAAATCGACATCGCCCGCACCACGGCCACGCAGATCTTTGAACTGCTGGGCGCCGGCGTGCCGCAGATCGAGGTCGGCGTCGAAGAGGATCAGATCGTCGTGCGCCTGCAGAATGTCAGCCCGCTGCTGCAGCCCGCTGGCGACACGCGGGTGCTGGAGTCGACCCAGTTCATCCTCAACAAGGCCGTGAACAAGCTGGCGCTCAAGCGCACGCGGTTGTCCTTGGATGCGGAGGGGTTTCGCCGCCGTCGCCCAGAAGGGCTAGACAAAGTCGCCGCCGAATTGGTGCGCAAAGCCCTGCAACTGGGCAAAGCCATCACCGTTGGTCCGATTGGCCAAGGGGATCTGCGCTTTCTGACCCACCAAATCGGCCGCAGCGCCGGTGTGGTGGCCCAGGCCGTGGGGCCGCAGGAGCGCCGCAAGCTGCTGATCGCTCCAGAGCAGCCGGTTGA
>JBIKTV010000331.1:0-6582 GCA_044347905.1 Myxococcota bacterium | reverse complement strand
AGCGGCGATCATTCTCCGTCTCGCGGCGGAGTTGTCATGGCCGCGTCAGGTGCGGCGCTATGGCGCAAAATCAGGGATTTGCCAGCGCCCTGGGCGTTGTCCCAAATCCACGTGGTGGATTTGGCCGGATCGTCGAATTGGGATGCAAATCAAGGCGGAGCGAGGACCGGACCGGAGGCGTACATGGAAGTACGTTGAGGACCGGACCGCAGCGACAACGCCGAGTTGCGCCCAAGGCGGCGATTCCGGGTTGTCCGGTGGGTTTGCTGCGGGCCCTAAGCTCGGGTAGGATGCGCGGTGGGCAAGGAGGCCCGGCCATGTCTCAGGATCGCCAGTTTGAGCAGCTTGTGCAGACCATCACCGACAAGGTGCGCGCCGAGATGCAGCGGCAGGGCCAGGGCGCTGGGCAAGGCGCGGGACCAGCCGCGGCACCGGCTCCGGCCAAGGCCCAGGTGCCCGCCCAGCAAACCTCGATGGGCTTTGCTCCGCGCCGCCGCGGCGACGACCCTCTGCCGCGCCCGGGCATGCGCAGCCAGGGAGCGGAAGCCCGCAGCCCAGCTGCAGAAACGCGCAGCCCGACTGCTGAAGCCCGCAGCCCAGGCCACGGTGACCACCACCACGGCCCCGGCTCGCCGTGCAAAGCGGGCAAGGGCGAGTGCACCGGCTGCGGCTGGTCGATCTCGCGGCGTCCGGATGACGTGGCCAAGATCGTCGGCCTGGGCGCCCAGCGCGTCTCCGCGGCCCCGGGCTTTGACGGCGGCGCACTGCGCCAGGACTTGGCCCGCTACATCGACCACACCTTGCTCAAGGCCAACGCAAGCCGCGACGAGCTCAAGAAAGTCTGCGAAGAGGCGGCCAAGTACAAGTTTGCCTCGGTGTGCGTCAACGCGGTCAACGTGGCGTATTGCGCCCGCGAACTGCGCGGATCCGGCGTGCCGGTGGTGGCGGTGGTGGGCTTCCCGCTTGGCGCAAGCACGCCTACGGCCAAAGCTTTTGAGACGCGCGAGGCAGTGCGGGACGGCGCGGAAGAGATCGACACGGTCATCAACATCGGCGCGCTGAAGTCCAAGGATTACGCGTTGGTGCTTGAAGACATCGCCGCGGTGGTCCAGGCCGCGGGCGGCAAGCGCGTCAAGGTGATCCTGGAGACCGGGGAGCTCAGCCGCGATGAGAAGGTGATTGCCTGCGCGCTCTCCAAGACGGCCGGCGCAGCTTTTGTCAAGACTTCTACGGGCTTTGGCCCTGGCGGCGCCACCGCAGATGACGTGGCGTTGATGAAGGCGGTGGTCGGCGAGGAGCTCGAGGTCAAGGCCTCCGGCGGCGTGCGCACCAGCGAAGATGTGGACACCATGATCAAAGCTGGCGCGACCCGCATTGGCGCCAGCGCGTCGGTGGCCATCGTGCGCGGTACCCCGCCGGTCAAGCCAGAGGCCGGCAAGCCGCAATTGCGCCGCGTCGGCGGGTACTGATGGCCCGGTCCGTCGCGCTGCCCTGGATCGCCCTGGCCCTACAGCTGGCGGTGAGCGGCTGGGGCTGTGACGGTTCGACCGCAAAACCTACAGACACCGCAAGCAGTTCTGACGCTACAGCCGCAGGCGACTCTGCAGCGACGGTGGACCTCAACGCCGTCCTGTACCCGCCCGGAACCTTGACCGGCGGCAGTGCGCGCATGGAGTTGGAGGCTGCGGGCCCCGGCAAGGACTGGCATGCCCTGCCATTTCCCAATGATATGCGGCGCTCTGCCGACGGCAGCCTGGACCTCAGCGGTTTTCCGCCGCCGCGCGATGGCGAGCTGTCGGACCTGCTCGGCAGCTACCTGAGCCACGCGACCCAGGAGCTGCGGGGCTTTTCGATCCAGCCCACCATCTACGTGCAATTTGACCAGCCGCTGGCCAAGGCCAACCTGCTCAGCCCCGCCAAAACCTTGGAGCAGGCTGGCTATTTTCTTGCCGACGTCGATCCCGCCAGCCCGGAGTACGGCCAGCTCAAGCCGCTGCGCGGGCTGATTTCTCCGCCCAGCCGCGGACAATACCTGCTGCCCAACCTGCTGATGGTCCAGCCGCTCTGGGGCAAGCCGCTGCGGCCGCTGACCCGCTACGCCTTTGTGGTGCGGCGCAGCTGGAAGGACGCCGCGGGCAAGGTGCTGGCCCAGCCTCAGCCACTCAAAGACCTGATTACCCTGTGGAAAGCCGGCAAGACCCCGGCCGAAGCTCAGTCTGGCCTGGGCAAGCTCGCCGCGAGCCTGGAGCCGCTGCGCGCCGCCCTGAAGGCGGGTAAAATCCTGGTGCCGTATGACGATCTCGCCGCGGTGAGCGTGTTCACCACCGGCAATCCGCCCGGCCAGCTGCAGGCCATGGCCCAGTGGGTGCAGACCCAGTGGAAGCCCAAGCAGGCCAAAAAGTGGGAGATCCAGAAGAAAACCAAAGATTTCTGGCTCTTGACCGCGACCTACCAGAGCCCAAACTTTCAGGTGGGCAAGTGCCCGTATGACAGCGAGGGCGGCTTTGCCTTTGACAAGCAAGGGCACCCCATAGTCCAAGCCGATGAAACAATGCGGCTTTCTATGCTCATCCCCGTGGACCGCAGCGCCGACTTGGAAGGGCGCCCGCCCGTGGTCATGTCCGCCCACGGCACGGGTGGCGACTACCTTTCGTACGCAAACGGCGGAAAATTCAAGATCTCTGAGCAGTTGGGCACCCAGGGCGCGGTCATCGTCAGCACGGATCAGCCGCTGCACGGGCCGCGCTGTAGTCCAGAGATCTCTGGCGACGCCTTGGACCTCAAGACCTTCAACTTCATCAATATTACCGCAGGCCGCAGCGGTTTTCGCCAGAGCGCGCTGGACACGGTGGCGATGGCCCGGCTGATCCGCGACGGCCTGTTTGACGTACCGGCGGAGATGTCGCCCGACGGCAAGCCGGTGCAGCTCGACGCGATGCGCATGGGCTTTATCGGCCACAGCCAGGGCGGTCTGTCGGGGGCCCTGGCGGCGGCGGTCGAACCGAGCGTGCGCGCCTATGTGCTGTCGGGCGCCGGCGCGGGGCTGTCTCTGACCATCATGCAGCGCAAAGATCCCCAAGATATCGCCGCGCTTATCCAGGCCCTGCTGAGCATCGATCCCGGCGAACTGAGCGAGTTTCACCCGGCGATCTCGCTCGTGCAAATGCTCGCCGATATCACCGATCCGCTGAGCTACGGCCGGCTGGTGCTAGACAGGCCGGCGGATGTGCGCCCTCCCCATGTGCTTTTGACAGAGGGCCTGCTGGACGCGGCGACTCCGGCGGACACGTCTGAAGCGCTGGCGTCGGCGATGGGTCTGGAGATCCTCGCGCCCAAGGTCCACCTGTCTCAGGCGATGCAGATCGACAACGTGCGGGTGCTCCTGCCGCCGCAGACCGGCAACCTGCAGCGCAACGGCTTTGCGGTCACAGCGGTGCTATCGCAGTGGGACACCTTGGATCACTTTGCGATTTTCACGACGGACAAGGTGGCGCGGCTGTACAAGCGCTTCTTGGGATCGACCCTGCTGGACGGCGAGGCGGTCGCCGACTTTAAGTAGCGGTCAAGATCGACAAATTGCTCGGCCCTAGGCCGCGGAGGCATGCTCTATGACCCTGCACGGCTCGCCTCTGGCGGCTCTTGCCCTTGGCCTCTGCGCGGCAGCCATCGCGGCCTGCAGTTCACCCGCTGAATCAAGCTCTTCCGCCGATGTGGCCGTTGACATCGCCGCCGATACAGCAGCGGATGGGGCAGCGGACGCCCTAGCCGATAGCGAAGCCGACGCCGCAGCCGACGCACAGGCGGACACCCAAGCCGACACCTTGGGCGATTCGGCCGCCGTGGCCGCCTGCGACCATCCCGTGGCGTTTGACTCCGCCGCAAAGGGCACGGGAAAGAGCTGGGAAAAGGTTCAGGATTTCACGATCCCCACCTTGGACGGCGATTGGACGCTGTCTGCCCAATGGACCGGCTGCGACAGCTACCTGTTCATCGGCTATGCCCCGGGCACGCAGTACGCGCCGGTGCAGGCCGCCTGGAATGCGCTGGGCACGGCGTGGATCAAGGGTTTGCCCAAGCATGTCCACGTGTTCTTTGTGTCGTACTCCGCGACCCAGGCGCAGGTGGAGGCCGACGTCACCGCCCAGCGCGAGCGAATTCTGGAGGCTTTGGCCCAACTTCCAGAAGCGGAGCAGAACCATTGGGTGGCGCGGCTGCATTTTGTGAGCGTCAGCGGCTTTGACGTCCCCGGGTGGATCGGGCCGGCCCTCAAGAAGAAGGGCGCCTTCTGGTGGGCGATCGACGCGCTCCAGCGCCGCCGCGACGTGGGCATGCCACAGCTGCCGGGAGCCGCCAAGCTGGACCTGGGTCTATTGAGCTATGAGGCAATTCTCTTTGAGTTTGAGAGACTGCGCGACGGCTCCTCTGCCAATTCCGCTGACAAGCTGGTGCCGCTCTGGCAGGATCAGGCGATTGGCGCTGGCTGGAGCAGCGGTGGGCCCGTGCTGGAAGTCGAGCTGCCGCCCGCCGCCGAACTGGCGACCTATACCAAGCTCGAGCTGGACCTGACCCACCTGTGCGGCGACGACCACAGCGACAGCAGCTGCCCGGACTGGGACCGCGAAGGCTTTCTCTACACCTGCAGCCGGCCCAGCGCCGCAGAACTACCTGAGATCGCTTCAGCTTGCCAGGCCGACGCCAAGCTCGCGTGCAGCTGCGAACTGGCCAGCGGCGGCACTCAGCCCGGCAGTCGCAGCTGCGTGGGCGGCAAGGCCTTTGGCGCCTGCGAGTGCCCCTGTGACACAGAAATCTACCGTATGATCACCAGTTACAAGCGCCAAGGTCGCTGGGTCACCGACCTCTCGCCGATGCTGCCGCTGTTGCAGCCGGGCGGCAAGACGCGCTTTCGCTGGTACACCGTGGACAACTGGCGCGTCACGGCCAACCTCCGATTCTTCAAAGGCGAAACTGCCGCGCTTCGGCCCTTTGCCGCCGTAGCCCTGTACGGCACGGAGCAGTTCAACCAGACCTACAATGGCAATTTTGCCCCCAAGAAGGTCAAGGTGCCGGCCGAGGCCAAGGGCGCCAAGTTGGTCGCTCTGATCACCGGCCACGGATCGGCCACTGACACCCTCAACTGCGCCGAATTCTGCAATTTCACCAACCACTTTGCGATCGGCGGCAAGGAATTCAGCCTGGCCCACCCGGATGCGGGCACCGCCAAGGGCTGCATGAACAAGGTGGCCGAGGGCGTCCTGCCCAACCAATATGGCACCTGGCCCTACGGCCGCGCGGGCTGGTGCCCGGGATGGGACGTCAAGCCGTGGGTCGTCGACGTCAGCGCCCAGATCAAGCCCGGCAGCGACCTGGACGTCAGCTACAAGGCGCTGTTGGGCGGCAAGGAGTTCGTCCCCGTCCCCACCGGCAAGGGCGACTACGCACCTGTCATCAAAATGAGCAGTTACCTAGTGTTTGAGAAGTGACCCGTTCATGCGCGTGACCATCGTCAACCTCAACGTCGGCGCCGATGACCTCGACGGCTGCCGCAACATCGCCGCGGCGCTGACGGCGCTGGGGGTGGCCGAAGCACCGATCGTCCACTTTGCTGAACTGCGCAAGGCGCCGGGCGAAATTGAGCTGGGCGACGCCCTGGTGCTCGGTCCGCAGGGCACGCCTTTTGCGGCGTACGATCGCGAGTTTCTCCCGTGGCTGCAGAGCTTTGCGCTGGGGTCCCCCCTGCCGATCCTGGCGATCTGCGGCGGCATGCAGGCGCTCACCTTGGCCCTGGGCGGCTCCTTGGAGACGGTGGACGGCGGCGCCCAGGCCCAGGGCACGGACTACGGATCTCGCCCGCGAATCCAAGGGGTTACCCCGGTCACCCTCCAGACAGATGCACTGCAGACAGGTGCGTGGCCCGCGTGGTTGCGCGACGCCGCTCCAAACCTCGCCGGCGATTGGCGCGAGGCGGGGGCACAGGTCTGGCAGAGTCACGCGGAACAACCGCGCTCCATCCCAAGCGATTTGCATCTACTGGCCTCCAGCGCCCGCACGCCAATCGAGGCATGGGCCCACCCCACCCGGCGGTGGCTCGCCAGCCAGTTCCACCCGGAGCGCGGCTGGCGCAGCGGCGACCCGGCCCAGGGCTGCTTGGCAGGAAAAGTGTGGATGCAAGCCTGGTTAAGCGCGGTCGATCTCGCCCGTCAGGCAGAGCTGTGATGGCTTGGTTGGGCCATTGGCTGGTCCCCAGCGTGCCGCTCTTCGGCGCCGCGCTTCTGCTGGCGAGCGGCGGCGGCGCCATCGACTACCACGCGGCCTTGGCCCTGGCGCCCCTGCACGCCTTGGCGGCGGCTTGGCTCGGGCTGCAGCGGCAACCTGCCCTCGATCGGCGGCGCTGGAGCCTCCTGGCGCTGGCCCCCCTGGCGCTGCTATTGGCGGCGGCGCCGTGGCGGCCTTCCTGTGAGTTCTGGCACGGCTTGGGATTTTGGCTGCTGGGCCCGCTGATGTCGGCGCTGGTGGGCGCGGGGATGGGCCGGCTGGCGGCGCTGCTGACGGCCCGCGGTTCTGGCCAGCGGCTGATTCTGTTGG
>JBIKTV010000330.1:0-6589 GCA_044347905.1 Myxococcota bacterium | reverse complement strand
TCGTGGCCGGAGCGCTGTCGATCGCCTTGTCCGCTTCTTCGCCGCTGTTCTTTGGCGCGGGGTTTGAGCGGCCGGCGCCGGTATTTGGCACCAGCATCACCCCTTGGGATTCTGCGCGCTTGGGCCACGTCTGGCCGGGCCGCACGCTCATGGACGTATCGGGGCTCTACCACGACCCCGTGCAATTTCGCAGGACAATGCGGCAGTTCGCCGAGTCGGGCACGCTGCTGTCCGGCCGCGACATTTGGCTGGCGGTGCGCGCTCAGCCCGGTCGGGTGGCGCCAGGGCCTTCGTTCAAGGAATTCTGCGCCGACGCGGGCTTGGACCTGACCACGCCCGAAGGCGAAGAGCGGGCCAAGACCCTGTTGCACGCCTGCTTTCAGCACGGCCCCCACTACCTGGAGAATCCGCACCGCGGCGACCCGGCGTGGCAAAAAATGGAGCATTGGCGCCAGGATCTGCTGGAGCGCTACGTCCGGGCGCCGCGCAACCGCGTCGAAGTGCGCACGCTGGAGACCCCGCCCGCCTTTGCCGCGGACAGTCCGGGCGGCGATTACCGCACCCCGTATGAGTGGATGCGCGCCGTGCACAGCTTCTTGGACGTGGTGTTCATCTGGCTCGCCGAGAATCCCGCGCAGATCGACGAGCTAGAGTACGGCGAGCTGGAGCTGCAAGCGGCCAAAAGCAATGAGCAAGCCGTGCTCAACGGCGGTCTCAACGCCCAGATTCGCTGGATTCCTTCGTCGATGCACGCGATGTCGGCGCGCGAAGCCCTGTCGCGGCTGCTGGATGACACGGCCCATGTCGCAGAAGCCCTTGGGCGTACAGAGGATCTTGAGCTGATCCGCCGCGCCGCTGTGGGCGATGTGGCGCCCCCGGCCGAGCGCATCCGCCGCGAAGTCGGGGCTTGGTACGGCATCGACACCGACTCGCGCTACAACGCCCGGCTCTTGCCCGACGACTCTTATCCCCGCGAGCTGTTGCGCCGCACCCGCGAGGCGATGGCCCTGGAACTTGAGCAGATTGAAAGCGATTTGCCCAAGCTGCCGGCGCTGGACCAGACGCGCATCGCCTCGTTGCTCGCGGCCGTGCGGCGGGTGCGGGCCTGAGCTCGGCCGGCCCATAGCCTCCCCCTGACGGCAAATCGGCGCTGCGCTTGGCGAAAACCGCGAATTCAGGCACATGACCTGCTGTGCTTGCGTCCGTCGGTTGCTTGCACTAGGTTCCCGCCGCCCTCGCTGTCGCGGACGGACAGCCACTGGCGGGTTCCCCCATGCAAACTCCCGATTCTCTTCGCCATTCCATTGTCGAGCGCTTTCTGCGCTACGCAACCTTTGACACGCAAGCCTGTGAAACCTCAGAGACTTACCCCAGCACCCCTGGGCAGTTGCTGCTGCTCGACGCGCTGGTGGCCGATCTGCAGGCCCTGGGGCTCCGCGACGCGTGCCGAGACGAGCACGGCTATGTGTTTGCCACGCTGCCGGCGACCACAGATAAGCAGCAAGTTCCGGTGATTGGCCTGATTGCCCACGTCGATACCTCACCAGAAGCGAGCGGTGCGGGGGTCAAGCCGATCGTCCACCGCGGCTGGCAGGGCAGTGACATTGTGCTGCCGGATGATCCCAGCGCCGTGCTTCGGCCCGCCGATCACCCGGCCCTTGCGGCCTCGCTGGGTCACGACATCATCACGGCATCTGGGACCACCTTGCTGGGCGCAGACAACAAAGCCGGCGTCGCGGTGATCATCGGCGTGGCGGAATACCTGTTGGCCCATCCAGAGATCCCCCACGGTGTTCTGCGGCTGGGCTTTACGCCTGATGAAGAAGTCGGCGCCGGCACGCGGTTTTTTGACGTCCAGAAGTTTGGCGCGCAATACGCCTACACCATCGACGGGGAGACCCTGGGCCACCTAGAAGGCGAGACTTTCTCTGCCGATTCCATGACGGTGACCTTTCACGGCTGGAACACCCACCCGGGGCTGGCCAAGGGCAAGATGGTCAATTCGATCAAGGTGGCCGCAGACTTCCTGGCGCGCCTGCCCCGCGACGGCCTGTCGCCAGAGACGACGGCAGGCAAAGAGGGCTTTGTTCATCCGTATGTGATGGATTCGTCGGTTGAAAAGACCTCGATCAAGCTGCTCATCCGCGACTTTGACGCCGCCAAGCTGGGGGCCTCAGAGGCGCTGCTGGCGCAACTGGCCCAGGCTGCGGCGGCCGACTGGCCGGGGGCCCGCGCAGAGACTCACGTCACCGAGTCCTACCGCAACATGAAGGAAGTGCTGGATCATTACCCGCAGGTGATGGAAAACGCCCGTCAGGCGATCCGCCGCGCCGGCTTGACGCTGCACGAGTCGGCGATCCGCGGCGGCACGGATGGTTCGCGGCTGTCGTTTATGGGCCTGCCGACACCCAACCTGTTTGTGGGCGAGCACAATTACCACTCGCGGCTGGAGTGGATCTCTGCCCAGGACATGCAGAAATCGGCCGAGGTGATTGTGGAGCTGGCGCGGATTTGGGAAGAGCAGGCGTAAGAACCGCCGGCCGCTGAGCTTGGCCAAGGGCTACGGCTGGCACGACGCGAGGTTGGTGTGGCCGCACGCGCTCGTCGGCTCGCACTTGCCGCCTGGGCAATTGCTTTGGAATTGTGCGGCACTGCAGGTGTCACCGCTGCATGCGATCCCGTCGGTGCAGTAGGTCGCGGGCAAGTCAAAGCACGGTCCAGACGCGCTGCAGGTGGCGTTGCCGTAGACGTCGCGGCGCGCCAGCCAAGCGCTCTCGCCCTGGGAGCCGCCCAGCCAAAGGGCCTTGTAGGAGCTGGCGATCGCCGCAAATTTGCTGTCTGGTGAGCCGGCGAGGCTCGCTTGCCAGGCGATGCCGCCGGTCTCCGCGTAGCGCCACAGCAAATCGCCCGCCACCACCGCGGCGCCGCCGCCAGCTGCGTTGGTCGGCATCCAGGCGACCATGGCCAGTGGCAGCTTTTGGCCCAGCGCCGAGCTGGTGATTTTGGCCACGGTCGAGCCCCCCGCGGCCAAGCGGTAGTAGACAGGCGCGCCGGCGATGCTGGTGCCCACCGCCACGGCCTCGCCGCCTTGGGGGGCCGCGCGCACTGCGGTAAAGCCGGCTGTGGACGCCTCTAGGTTGAACTGCTCGTGGTTGTTGCTGCTGTCCGTGCGCACCGCCCATAGGGACTTGCCGCTGACCAGGGTCGTGTAGCCCACCGCCCAAAGCTGGTTGTTGGCCCAGGCGACATCGACAAATCGTTCCGGCAAGACAGAGCCCAGATTCTTCTGAAAGGCAATGGAAAAGTCGCTGTTGAGCCGGGCATACCAAGCGTTCTCATCGCCCAGGGCCATCTCTGCATAGCCAGCGATCACTGCGCCTCCGTTGCCGGTGGCGGCGATCGCCAGCGCCGTGGTGCCCGGGAGGGAAACCAGGACACTTGCGAGCTGGAGACCACTGCCGTCCAGGTGCAAGAGCCAGGTCTTGCCGGTGGAGCGGCCGACAATCCCCAGGGTGCCATCGCTCAACGCCGCGATGTCCAAAGCCGATTCTACCGCCGCCGTGCCAAAGGTCTTGAACCACAGCACCTTTCCCGCTGGGTCGACGCGCCATACGCAGATATCGCCGGCTTGGCTCGCGCAATTGCCCACGGCCACAGCGTCCTCTCCCAACGTCGCCAGCGCGGTGATCGCCGCTGCCCCTCCAGTGCTCCCCAGGGTCTTGGACCACAGCGGCGGTCGCACCGTGCACTGCCCGGCCAAGCACTGGTCGCCCAGGGTGCAGGCCTGGCCGCTGCTGCACGGCGTCGCCTCTGCCACGGGCGTATGGACGCAGCCCTTGGCGCCACACGCGTCGGCCGTGCAGACATTGCCATCGTCGCACAGGGCGTCAAAGGGGTTGTGGAGGCAGAGGGTGCCGCCGGTGCAGTCGTCGCTCGTGCAGGGCAAGCCGTCGCTGCAGTCACTTGGGCCTTTGCCCAGGCAGTCGCCAGAGGTCGCGCAGCTGGCGTTGCCAAAGGCGTCGATGCGGGCGAGGTACAGATCGCCAAAGTCCATCTTCTCGCCATAGGTGCCGCCGACGGCGATCGCCCCACCGCCAGGCAACATCGCCGCGCTGGTGCCATCGCTCCCCGTGCCCAGGACGTGGCTTCGCTCCCACAGCGGCCAGCCGTCGCCGTCGACGCGCATGAGCCACATTCCCGTTTGGGCGTCTTTTTCAGAAGTGCCCACCACCAGCGCTCCGCCGTCGGCCGTGGCGGTAATATCGGAGGCAAATTGAATCGGCTGGCTCCCCAGCAGCCGGCTCCACTTGATCGCCCCGGTCGCGCTGTCCACCAGGGTCAGGCCGGCTTTGCCGTAGCCCGCCGCGCCGCTGTCGGCGTAGCTCGCCACCATCAGCTGCCCACCCACCAGCGCTGCCCCCACGGCATAGTCGTTGACCCCCGGCCACGACAGCGTGGTCTGCCACTGCTGCTGCTGGGTCTCCAGAGAAACGCGAAGGATCAGGCTGTCTTGGTTCGCCGCGTTTGGGCTGACCTGGCCCGCCAGCAGCAGCCCGCCGTCGCTGGTCACGCGTGCGGCCGTGGCAAACTCATTTAGGCCGGCCACCCCATAGGTCTTGCTCCACAGCAGCTTGCCGAGCTTGTCTGTGCGCACCACAAAGACGTCTTGGGGCCCTTTGTACGCGCCCTTTCCGCCGACGAGCACAAAGCCATCGGCCAAAGGCGCCAGCGCATAGGGCACGTCTTCCGTCTCCGGCTGGCCGTACTTGAGGCCTTCACCGCCGACGGGGTTCAGCTGTCCATCCACAAAAAACAGCCAAAAATCAGCGGGCTGACCCGACGCCGTTCGCGCCACCGCCAGCACCGCGTAGCCGGCGCCATTGGCCACCCCGTCCACGGCCAATTCCTGACCCAGCGGCGCGCCAAATGTGGCCTTGCCCAGCAATTTACCGGACGCATCCATGCGCCAAACGACCGCGTCATCGGGCTGATTGGTCACATGCTGATAGCCAATCGCCACATAGGTGCCGTCTTGGCCGACGGTCACCGCTCTGGCCGTCGCGTAGTGCTCCTCGACCACCGCCTTGGACCACAGCGCGGGCAGGCCGGCGTTGCACTTTCCCGCCAAGCAGCTCCCCGGAGTTAGGCACACGCCGCCGCTTGCGCACGCCGACCCGTCTGCGACATTGGTGTGGCTGCAGAGACCCTTGGCGCACAGGTCGCTCGTGCAGGGGTTCTGATCGACGCAATTGACGGGGACGCAAGGAGCGGTCGCGTCGGGCGTGGCGTCGGTGTCGCTCGATGGCCCAGTGTCGCTCGCAGTGTCGGTGTCGCTTGCTGTGTCGGTATCGCTCGCCGGGTCGGTGTCGTTCACCGAGTCAGTGTCGCTCACCGTGTCAGTGGCGGTGGTCGCATCCGCATCTTGGGAAGTATCGGTGTCCTGAGGGGTATTTGCGTCGGTTGCGGCGTCAATCGCGGCGTCGATCTCTGCGGCGGCGTCGACATCGGCCGGGGAATTCGCATCGGTCGCAGCATCGACCGCAGCATCGATCGCAGTGTCGATCGCAGTGTCGATCTCCGGGGCAACGTCGGCATTCGCGTCGGCGAGGGCATCGGCGTTGTTCGCGGCGGCCAAGGGCACGCACGCCCCCGCGGTGCCACACGCAAAACCGCTGGCACAGGGCTGGCTTGGCCCGCAGGCAAACGCCAAGCCCTCTGTACTAACCGCGGACTGGCAGCCGGACAGCCCCAGCAGCGTGGCGATCGCTGCGAGCGCCGCCCCCCGCCAAGGCCAGAGCGGTCCGATTTTCTGCTGCATGGGCGACCTCGCTACGCTGAATCGATGAACCACACCCCGGGGACGCGGACGCCCACAGGTCTCAGGAAGCCCTAGAACCGCAGGGCCAAACCTGCGCCCTCCGGGCTCACCTGCACCTCCGCCGTGCCCGCGCGCCACCACCACACGCCCACCAGCAGGGCCGCCGCCGCTGCACCCGCCCCCACGGCGGACCAGGTGCGCAGGGAACCCTGGCGCAAGCGCGCATCCTCAGCGTCCGCCTGGCTAATTCCGCTCACCCGGCCCGCGGTGTCGCGCTGCTGCAGGGCCCGCTCCAGCTCGGCCTCATCCTGGCGCACCCAGCCGTACAGCCCCGCAGAGGCCAGCGCGAGCAGGCCACCGCCGCCCAAGGCCAACGCCGCGGGCAAGCGCGACGGCGCAGGGGGCTTGGCGCGTTGGCTCACCCCCACTGGCGGACCTGCCGGCGCTGCGGTGCTGGGGCTCGGATCCGCCGGGGGCGCGACCGGCGCTTCCGCGGGCTCAGCTGGCGCCGGCGGAGTGGTCGCCGCTGCCGCCTTGGCCCGCGCCTGGGCTTCCAGAGCCTCAATGCGCAGTTGGGCCTCTTGCCGCCCCGCTTCATCGTCGGTGATCTGGCGGTACAGCCTAAAGAGCGCCACCGCCTCTTGCGGTTTGTCGGCCTTCTCGTAGGCGCGCGCGGCGTTGAACACCCGGTCCGGGCGCTTGTCCAGGGCGTAGGCCTTCATGAACAGCTGCGCCGCCAGGTCGTGCTCGCCCTCTTTGAAGCGGCGGGTG
>JBIKTV010000059.1:0-19373 GCA_044347905.1 Myxococcota bacterium | reverse complement strand
CCCTGCACCGACGACAGCTGCGCCAAGGCCAGCGGCTGTGCCCATGCCGCCAACAGCGCTCTGTGCGATGACGGCAACGCCTGCACCCTGGCCGATAGCTGCGCCGCGGGCACCTGCAAGGGCGCCAAGATGAAGTGCGGCGACGATAATCCTTGCACCAGCAGCACTTGCAGCGCCGGCGTGTGCAGTCCGGCGGTCGCGGTGGTCGATGGCACGCCGTGCAAAGGCAAGGGATCGTGCAACGGCCAGGCGAGCTGCAGCGCCGGCAATTGTATTGACCCGCCCGCCAACTGCCCCAACAAGAAGGGCCGCGAGATCGTGCCGGTGGACATCCCAACGGGCTTTGCCAAGGCGAATACCTTGTTCGATCCCGTGGGGTTGCACGAGATCAAGCTGACCGTCGCCCAGGAGGATTGGGACGCGTATCAGGCCCTGGTGGCCAAAAAGCAGAAGGGCACGACGTGGTGGCCAGCGCAGGTGACTTTTGACGGCAAAGACTACGGCACCACCGGCATCCGCCCGTTTGGCTTTGGCAGCCTCTACGCCAACCCGCAAAAGCCCAACATCCGCATTAAGTTTGACGCGCTGGTGGACGGCCAGGAGGGCCCGGATGACGTGCACAGCCTGCGCCTCAAGCCCTCTGGGCAGGACCGAACTTGGCTCAAGCAGATCCTGGGGCCGATGATTGTCCAGCAGATCGGCGGGTATGGGCCGCGTTTTGGCTGGGCGCGGGTGTGGATCAACGGCGAGGCCCACGGCCTGTACCAGATGATTGAGCACGTGGACAAGCACTTCTACAAGGTCAACTTTGCCAACGATGACGGCAATGAATACCAGCGCAAAGTCTCCTGCACCGGCTTTAATTGCCCCGGCGGCAACTGCGCGGCGCTGGCGACCTACTATGTGGGCGATCCCGGAGCGGCGACCGAAGTGGTGGCGGTGGGGAGCGCGGTCAAGTCGGCGAGTGAGGCGACCTGGCCCACCGAGCTGGCCAATTTGGTGGACTTGGATTCCCTGCTAGCTCAGTACGCGTGGGAGGCGATCAGCAGCGATGTCGATACGTTGGCGGCGGCGGGTCAGAACTACACGCTGTACATGAACCAGGCGACGGCGCGCATGGAGTTCATCCCCACGGGCGAAGACCTGGTGCTGGGCTATAAAGCCGGCTGGTACCCGCTGTGGACACCCTGGGGTCCGCCCAATACCTGGTGCAAGAACCGCGTGGATGACCTGTATACGCGTATCGTCAACACCGCCTCGCTCAAGGCAAAACTGGTGGCGACCATGCAGAAGGCCCACTGCGGCCTGTTTGCCACCCAGGCGTTTGTGCCGATGATTCTGGCGTACAAGAAGCTCTTGTGGGTCGATTTAACCCAGGATCCCAAGGGGATTTTGACGGCGACGCAGATCGAGACGGCGTACAAGGAGCTCATCGATTACGTGCAGAAGCGCAACATCTACCTGGACACGGAGCTGGGCGTTTGCCCGCCACAGTAGGAAGTACTGCTGCAGGGTCTCTTTTTGTACATCGAGCTCGGAATTCGCGACCACCCGCAGCGAAATTGAGGCTGGATGGACTAGGTCGGCGCTGGAATAGCTGCTGAACTGCGGCTGCGGACGGCGTGGGTCAGGACGCTGGTCAAACTCGCCCCCACCAGCAGCAGCACAGAAGAGAGATAGAACCACATCAGCAGCACCACCACGCTGGCCAGGGCGCCATAAGTGCGCGCATAGGAGCCAAAGCGCGCGACGTAACCGCCAAACAGGTAGGTCATCGCCAGCCAAGTGAACACGAACAGCACCGCGCCGGGCAGCACGCCGCGCCACGGCACCCGCACGTTGGGGGCCACGCGGTACAGGGCGGCCACCGACAGCAGCAGCAGGGCGATGGCGACGGGGAGCCGGACCCACTCGGCGGCGACGGCAAAGGCCTGGGCGGCGCCAGCGCGTTCGGCCAGGGCGGTGCCTGCCAGCTGCCCTGCCACAAACAGAGTAAACGCCAGCAGAATTGCCGCACCGGCCAGCAGCGTCAGGCCCATGGCCACGGCGAATTGCTTCCACAGCGGCCGGGTCTCGCTGACAGAGAACGCCCGGTTCATGGCGCTGGTCAAGGCGCGCACCGCCCCGCTGGCAAAGAACACCGCGGCCAAGATACCAAAGGACAACAGCCCGGCGCTGCGTTCGCCGATGACCTGGTCCAGCTCGCTGCGCACCAGCCGGGCGGCATCGGGCGGCAAGGCGCTGCCCAAAGAGGCCAGGATCGCCGCGGTGGGATCCTCTACCGGCAGCAGCGCCGCTAGGAACGCCCCCAGCGAAGCCAGAAAAATCATGAATGGAAACAGGGCCAAGAACAGCTGAAAGGCCAGCTCTGAGGCCATGCCCAGCAGGTCATCGCGGTCGGCTTGGCGGTAGATCTGCCGGACGACGCGGCCTGTAGCGCGACCCGCCGCGCGCAGATGCAAGCGCCACGGAGGCAGGCGGGTCACTGGCCGGCCCACTGCGGCGCCTGAACAGCCTGAAGCGCGACTTGCACCGGCACGGCGACGGCCAACAGCTCAGACGGGCTGCAGAACCGCCCGGCGATCGCGCGAAATTCGCCTTCGATCACCAGCAGAGCATCGATCACCTCAGGGTCAAAGTGCGTCCCCCTCCCGCGGGTCATGATCTCCATCGCCGCTTGGTGATCCATGGGTTCCTTGTAGACGCGGCGGCTGATGAGCGCGTCGTAAACGTCCGCCACGGCCATGAGGCGCGCCGCCAGCGGAATGTTCTTGCCGAGGGCGGGCGGCGAAGGACGGTCCGCCAAGGCGCTGGCCACGCCCAGCACCAGAAACATCCGCCGCAGCGTCGCCGGGAAATTCGCGTCTGTCTGCTCCGCGACCGCGTCCT
Organism: Myxococcota bacterium; assembly: GCA_044347905.1. Lineage (GTDB taxonomy): Bacteria > Myxococcota_A > UBA9042 > UBA9042 > UBA9042 > SXRM01. The sequence goes on along the minus strand of JBIKTV010000059.1, from coordinate 16,484 downwards.
GAAGGTGCGAAAACTCAGCTACCTCCTGGCGAATCGAGTCCATCACCCGCTTGCCGCGCCCGCTGATCAGCGCCGCCGCCTCGCTGTCGCCCGCGCGCGGGCCGGCGAGCACCTCGGCTGAGTTCAGAAATCACAAATGATTCTGAATGGATATTGAAGGTAGCCCGCGGCCCGCCGCTGTCAAGGCCAAAGCCCCGGCGGCAGGGGAGCCGGCAGCGCGTAGAAGATTCTCAGAGCGATACCCATCCGCGCAGCGCCGGCCGGAGCGCGGCGTCTACAGGCAATCCGGCAGATCCCATTGAACTCACTTGCTATTTTTTGGTTGACGCCCGGGTCTATGGGGCGTAGGCTGCGGGCGGTGGCCGATGGCGGCCCTGGTTCGCCGATGAACTCGATCGACATCTTCCCCTGGGACGACAACTTCAACACCGGTATGCCCAAGGTAGACGAGCAGCACCGCAAGCTGGTGCAGCTGCTCAACACCTTGGCGAGTCACGTCGCCTTCCGGGCGGATCTGCCCCACCTCAACAGAATTTTTGATGAGCTTTCTGACTACGCCGTCTACCACTTTGAGACCGAAGAGGCGATTTGGCATGAGTTTCTGGCCAATGATCCTGCGGAACGCGAGCACCAAAAGACGCATGTATCCTTTGTCGAAGAAGTAACGCGGTTGCGCAGCAATCTGGAGGAGAAACCGGTAGCGGAGCTGATTGAGGACACGCTGGGCTTTCTGGCGCGCTGGCTGGCGTCGCACATCCTTGAAACCGACCGGTTTATGACCTACGTGGTGCTCGCCCGGCAGGAAGGCTTTGCGCCCGAAGCGGCCAGGCAGCGCGCCAAGGAGCAGATGGGCGGCGCCACCCGCACGCTCATCGACATCATCTTGTCGATCTACTCCACGCTGTCTGCCAATACGCTGCGGCTGATGCGCGAATTGGCCGAGCACCGGCAGTCGGTCGCAGCGCTGCGCCAAGAGAGCGAGAAGAACCGGGCGATCTTGCGCTCGGCCAGCGACGGCATCCACATCCTGAACAGCGAAGGTGCGGTCGTCGACGCCTCAGACTCCTTCTGCGAAATGCTCGGCTATGCCCGCGACGAGGTCATCGGCCTGCATGTCTCCCAGTGGGACGCAGAGTGCGCCGCCGATCGGCTGCTGGAGAGGTTCCACCAGCAGTTTGACCGGCCGGTCCGCTCGGTGTTTGAGGCGCGCCACCGGCGCAAAGACGGCCGCTTTGTCGATGTGGAAGTCAGCAGCTACCCTCTGCAGGTGGCCGGGCAGCACCTGCTGTTCAACTCGTCGCGCGATATCACCGACCGCAAGGCCGCGGAGGCTGAGCTGGGCCGCCACCGCCACCACCTAGAAGGCCTGGTCTTGGCCCGCACCGCTGAGCTGCAGGTGGCCAAAGAGGCGGCAGAATCGGCCAGCGTGGCCAAAAGCGCCTTCCTGGCGAACATGAGCCACGAGATCCGCACGCCGCTCAACGCCATCACCGGCATGGCCCACCTGATCCGCCGCGGCGGCCTGACGGGTGTCCAAGAGGAACAGCTCCAAAAGCTAGAGAACGCCAGCACCCACCTGCTCAACACCATCAACGCGATCCTGGAGTTGTCCAAGATTGAGGCCGGCAAGTTTGAGTTTGAAGAGACGACCATCGATGTCGAGACCATCCTGGACAACGTCATCTCCATGCTCCATGGCCGCGCCAAAGCCAAGCAATTGCAGCTGACCTGCGAGTATGAAGTGCCGCCGCAGGGGCTGGTGGGCGATCCGACCCGCCTGCAGCAGGCGCTGCTCAATTACGCGACCAACGCGGTCAAATTCACCGAGCGCGGCAGCGTGGTCCTGCGCATTGCGCCGGTAGAGGACGCCAAAGACAGCGTGCTGATGCGCTTTGAGGTCACCGATACCGGCATTGGCATTGAAGCGGAGGCCCTGCCCAAGCTGTTTGCCGCGTTTGAACAGGCCGACAACACCACCACGCGCAAGTACGGCGGCACCGGACTGGGCTTGGCGATTACCAAAAAGCTTGCCCAGCTCATGGGTGGCGATGCCGGCGGTCAGAGCACGCCCGGCGCGGGCAGCACCTTCTGGTTCACTGTTCGCCTCAAAAAGCGCCGGGACCAACCGGGGGGAGCGGAGAGCAGGCCAAGACAGGACGCGGAGCTGGCCCTGAGGCGCGATTTTGCCGGCCTGCGCATCCTCATCGCAGAAGACGAGCCGGTCAACCGCGAGATTACCCTGATCATGCTCGACAATGTCGGCCTGCTGGTGGACACGGCGGAAGATGGCCGCGAGGCGCTGCAAAAAGCCACCGCCAACGACTACGCGCTCATTCTCATGGACATGCAGATGCCGTTTATGGACGGCCTGGAAGCCACCCGGATGATCCGCCAGCTGCCCAAGAGCGCTTCAACCCCCATCTTGGCGATGACGGCCAATGCCTTTCAGGAAGACAAGCAGCGGTGTTTTGCCGCGGGCATGAACGACTTTATCGCCAAGCCAGTCACGCCCGGGCAGCTCTACGCGACCCTGCTCAATTGGCTCACGGTTGGCCAGGGGCAGCGGTGACTGGTGGATAGCATCGCGGTCGGCTGACGACAGGACGCTGGCGGGTTGGTCTAGTGGGCGGGCTGGGCGTTTGCGGGTAGTAGGCATGCCCTTCAAACGCCCGGACGCCGCAGCCGCAGCCTATTCGCAGGATCGACCCGTTGGCCACAAGGCTAGGCGCAGCACTTCAAGCCGAGTCGATAGGCCAACATTGCCAGTATTCGCAAGCAGTTTTGCCGTTGACGGCGCGAGTCTCCAGGCGTAGCCTCGGCAGCAACGACTGAGAAGCCCCTGGTCGACACTGTGCAGCGTTCGCGCGGTGCTGATGGGGGGCGCGGATGTGACCTACCTGTCCGTGTGGAAACTGCAGGACCGACAGAAGGAAGGGGTGAGGCGATGGCCAGGGCAAGGGCAGCCAATTCAACGGTCGCGGCGGCTTGGCTGCTCGGCGTATTCTCGGTTTTGGCGGTGTCCTGCAGTGACTCCGCTGAAGGGACCAAGGAAGGCGATACCACCGCCGCGGCGGATGGGTTGGACGACGTTGCCGCAGACATTGCAGGGGCGGAGGCGGCAGGCGATGGGCAGGGCGGCGACGGGCAGGGTCAGGACGGCGGCATCGAGGTGTCTCAGCCCATTGATTCCGCGGCAGATTCTGTTGTGGAGACGGCGTGCCCCGTCGCGGTCATCAAGATCGCAGAAGGCGGCGAAGTCGTGCCGGGGACCATTCTGCACGCCAAGGGCGAGGGCTCTCACAGTGCCAGCGGTGCGCCGGTGGGCAAATACTTTTGGACCATCAAGCAGCCGCTGGGGTCGAACCAGCCGCTGTTGCCCAACAACAAGGTCGCCGATGTAGAGCTCCAGGCCATGAACTCCGGCGAGTACGAGTTCTGCTTGGACGTCTGGGACAACGGCGGCTGGAAGTCCTGTCAATCGGCGTGCGAAACGGTGCTGGTGATTCCCAATGACGTCTTTCATATCGAGTTGACCTGGGATACGCCTAAGGACGCCGATCAGACCGACTCAGGCCCTGGGGTAGGCGCGGACTTGGACCTGCAAATGGCGCATCCGCTGGCCAGCCAGCCCGACCAAGACTGCGACGGCAAGCCAGACCCGTGGTTTGACAATCCTTGGACGCTCTATTGGTTCAATCCCGCTCCCAATTGGGGCGGTGCCGGCAGTGAAGGCAACCCCAACATGGACTTGGACGACACGGATGGCGCCGGGCCAGAGTCAATTAACCTTGGGAAAGCGGCAGGCAGCCCAGCCGCGCCGATGGCGTACTCGATTGGCGTGCACTACGCCGCTGACCACGGCTTTGGCCCTTCTTACGCAACGTTGTCGATCTATCTGTCCGGCGGGCTGGCCGTGCAAATCGTCAAGGTCAAGATGAACGCGCTCGACATGTGGTATGCCGGCAAGCTCAACTGGCCCAACAGCATGAGCGGCGGCTCGGCCAAGGTGTTTGAGACTTGCTATCAGTCGGGCCTCTCCTGCAAGGCCGGCAAGAGCCTGATGTGGCAGCCCAAAGGCGAGTGGTGCATCACGCCGTGCTACCTGCCGCCGGAGAATGGCAAGTACGGCGGCGTGCTGCTGCCGGGCGCGGTGACTTGCACGGCTGGGCCCTAACGGGGCTTGGGCGATGCTCATGGGACAAGGCTGCACCTCGGGGCCGCCGCCAGAGCTCGACCCACCGGATCTCGATGACGCCGGGCTGCCTGTAGAGCTCGACGCTGGCGACGGGGTGACCCACGCCTAAGCTCGTGCTGGCGTTGACGATTTTAACCGGTCGGGCCAGAGACCCGCCCCTACCCGCTGACGGTGGTTGGGCGCGGATGTGAGCGTCGACTGGCGGTGCGGGGTGACGCTGGCGACGGGGCGACCCACGCCTAAGCTCGTGCTGGCGTTGACGATTTGAACCTGGCGGGCGCGGAGACCCGCCCCTACCCGCTGGCGGTGGTTGAGCGCGGGCGCGGGCGTCGGCTGGCGGTGCGGGTTGACGCTGGCGCCACGCGCCACCTAGCGGTCGAACCGTTCTTTGGCGAGCTGCCGGCGGAAGGCTAGGAGCGTGTCGGAGAATCTTGCAAACTCACTGAAAACGCATCTTTGCCTTAGAACAAGACCGCAATAATTTCATGCGGTTGATCGGATTCGCCGATTGATTTCCGACAGGCCCTAAGCGCCGGCAGCAATCTTCGCGTAAGCTCCAGACTGGCCATGACCCTGGACGGCGGGTACAGCATGGAGTCCGGTCTGCCCCGGACGGGCTGCCGTAAAGTACGGGGCCGGTCGACCCACAAAGTAGCCCTGGACCAAGTCAACGCCAAGCGCAGTGACCACCGCCAAAGTCTCTGCATCTTCGACAAATTCGGCCACGGTCTCGACGCTCATGCCATGCGACAGCGCCGACATAGCGGCGATAATGGCGCGGTCTTGCCCGTTTGGATCTTTCAGTCCTGCGACAAATTCTCCATCGATTTTCAGGATATCGATGGGCAGGCGCCGCAGGTACTGGAAGGACGAAAAGCCTGTGCCGAAATCGTCGATAGCGAAGCGATAACCCTCTGCGCTGAGCGCGTGAATCGCGGCGACGAGGAGTTGTACGTTGCCCACGGTTTGCCGCTCTGTCAGTTCGAAAACGACTCGACGGGGCATGACTTCGTAGCGCTCGGCCAGCGCTCGGACCCTGGCCGTGAACTCGGGATTGACCAGAGCAACCGGGGATACGTTGATGTACATGTCGCCCAAGTATTCGAATTCGTGAGACTTGCGAAATGCGCCGGCGATGATGATCTCGTCGATGACGTGGACGAGTCCGGTCGCCTCGGCTGTCGCGATGACGTCCTCGGCCACCAGGATCCCACTCGGTCGCACGATCCTCATTAGCACTTCGTGGGCCACGACGCGCTGATTCTTCACCCGGAAAATCGGTTGAAAATACGGCATAATCCAGTGGTTATCGATGGCTGCCCGCAGCAGTTCGGCCGTCTCTCCCGCAAACTCGTCGGCTTTGGCTCCTAGATCTGCACCTCCTGGGGCGCCCACTTGGTTCCGACCACGGGACTTTGCTCGGTACATCTCGCGGTCGGCTGCGGCAAACAGTTGCTTGGCCGTCGCGCCGTGGTGCGGGTAGCAAGAATAGCCGACCGACACCGTCGCCCGGAGAGAGCTGCCTCCCTCCGTGTCCAGAGTGAAGTACCTGAACGCGTGAAGGATGTCGTCCGCGACCTGCGCCGTGGCCTCTGCGCTGAAGCCGTATAGACAGACTGCGAATTCGTCGCCGCCGTAGCGCGCCACCGTCGCCGTTGTGGGCACGGCAGCCGTCAATTCCTTTGCTGCCGCGCGAAGAAAGGCATCGCCACTCGCGTGGCCACGTGAGTCGTTGATGAGCTTGAACGAGTCGAAGTCGATGACAATCAGGCTTGCCGGGCACTTCTGCCGCTCTGCACGGCTGATGGCGAAGATCAGAAGCTCCCAAAATGCTCGGTGGTTGTAGAGGTCGGTCAAGGGGTCGCGCATCGCCTGGCGCTCCAGCTGGACGGTGTAGTCCCCAAAGGCTTTGAGGCTGCCAGCGGCCCCCAACAGCGTTCCCAAAAAGCTGTCTACTACCTTGATTAGCGTACTGTTGGCTCCACTGATAAGGACCGCGATGCATGCCGAGAAAATTCCGTGACAATCGGCCCTTGTAGCGCCCCAGGCGACCGATACAATGCCCCCGGTGTCGACTCGGCCGCAGCCGCACGACATGGGCGGCCAGCTTCCGGCGCCCAACTAGGCCGCAGCGAAGGCGACGCGGCCTGAGCCGAAGCGCAGAGGTGCCGGTGCCTGTTAGATTTTATTCATGCGGCAGCTCTTCTGGCCCGCAGGCAAGGTGATTCGTCATGGGTTTCTTGATTCGCAAACTCGGCGCCATTTGGATCGCGGTGGTCCTGCTGATTGTGCTCTGCGTGGCGTTGGCAGCCGGAACCCTTTTGGAGTCGTCCAAAGGTGTCGAGGCGGCAAAGGCCGTCTACGAGGCCAATTGGTTTCGCGGTTTGTTGGCCGCCTTTGCCGTCAACAACGCCTGCGCGTTGATCGATCGCTACCCGTGGGGCCGCCAGCGCATCGGCTTTGCGATCACCCACCTGTCGATGGTCCTGATTTTGCTGGGTTCGCTGGCGACGCTCACCTACAAGGTGGAAGGCCAACTGCCGCTCTACGAGGGCGAAACCAGCAAGGTCTTTATGGTCGATGACGGCGGCGGTCAGCACCACGAGCGCGACCTAGGCTTTGCGGTCCGGCTCGACGACTTTGAGCTCGGCCACTACCCGGGCACGATGCGGCCTTCGCAGTTTCGCAGCACGGTGACGGTCATCCCCGAAACCGGCAAGACTTTTCGGGTGCAAATCCAGATGAATCAGCCGATGTTTGTGGGCGATTGGAGCTTCTTTCAGAGCAGCTACGATATGCAAGGCGGCCGCGAAATGACCGTCTTGAGCGTGTCGCGCGATCCCGGCCAAAACATCGTGTTTGTCGGCTATGCCCTCTTGGTGTTTGGCATGTGCTGGGTCCTGGGTACGCGGATCCAGGTGCGGCGCAAGCTGTTGGCCGCCCAAAAGCAATTGGCCGAAGCAGCCGCTGTGGTGGCGCTTGTGGCGCTGGGTGCTCTGACGCCATGGCTGGCCGAGGCGGCGTACCTGCCGCCCAGTGGCGTGGCCGACCAGTTGCACCGCCTGCCCGTGCAACACGATGGTCGCGCCATGCCGTTTGAGACGCTGGCGCTGGAATCTGTGACAAAAGTCTCAGGTGCCTGCCAAGTCTCGCCTGCGGACCCGGTGCGGTATGCGCTGGGCTGGTACTACGACGCCGCGGGCTGGAGCGACGTGCAGAACGTGCAGGTGGGCGGTTCGGACCTGGCCGCGGCGCTCGGTCTGGCGCCGTCAACCCGCTGCGCATCCTTTAACTCGCTCGTTGCAAACCCAAAGTTACAGCAGGTTCTGCACGACGCCTCCAACGCGCCCGACAAGGGCAAGCCCAAGATGCTGCGCGATGCCGAAGAGCTGGCCAAGCGCCTTGAGCTCTTGGATTCGTTCTATGTGCAGAAATCGCTGCGGGTGACGCCCACTGCGGATCCGATGGGAACCTGGCTTCCGCCAAGCTCGCTGCGCGCCCCCGACACGCTGGTGCAGGTGCTCAATGCTCCACCCAAGGGCGTGGCCCACTATCCCACGGCGGCCGAGATCGACCGCGAACTTTTGTACAACGCCGCAAGGCCGGCGCGCCTGGCTTGGCTCATCCTGGTGCCGGCGGCGATTTTTGCGGCCCTGAGCCTGCGCCGGCCCAAGCGAGCGCTTGACCTGCTGGGCATCTGGGGGCTCGCGGGCGGCTTTGCGGCGATGAGCTGGGGCATCTGGATGCGCTGGCAGATTGCCGGCCGGGTACCTGCGTCAAACATGTACGAATCGCTGCTGTTTCTTGGCTGGGGCGTCGGCCTTTTTGCCGTGGTAGCGTCGATCTTCTTAAAGAACCGCATGGTGATCTTTAACGCTGCGGCGATGGCGGCGGTGACGATGCTGCTGGTCGACCTGTTGCCGATGGACGGCTTTATCCACCCCGTGGCACCGGTACTGGCCGGCACGGTCTGGCTGGCCATCCATGTCCCTATTATCATGGTTAGTTACTCGGTTCTAACCCTGGGCGTCTTGGTCGCCCACATGCAAATCGGCGTGACGATCTTTTCCAAGACGCCCGGCGATTTTGCCCGCAAACTCTATGACTTGCTGTACTGGTACATTCTGATTGGCTCGATCTTGCTGATCGCCGGCATCTTGACGGGATCCGTGTGGGCCGCTTCGTCTTGGGGCCGCTATTGGGGCTGGGATCCCAAAGAAGTCTGGTCGCTTATCGCCTTCTTGGCCTACATGGCCATCTTGCACGGGCGCTTTGACCGCTTTATCGGCCCCTTTGGCGTGGCCGCCTATAGCATCGGCGCCTTCTGGACGATCTTGATGACCTACCTGGGCGTCAACTACATTCTCGCTGCAGGCATGCACTCTTACGGCTTTGGCGGCTCGGATGTGGTGACCTGGATGGTCGGCAGCGGCGTCGTCGAAATCGCATTCTTGACGGCGGGCTTTACCGTGCGCCACAGGTTCAAGGGATAGATTTTTGCAGGGCAAGGGGCCAACGGCCGCGACAGTCGCGCGCCAATCCGCTGGCGCCGCCGCCCCTGCGAGCGCTGTACGCGGCGCGACGTGCGACGGCTCTGGCAATAACCCCTCAGACTCTTGTTGTTATCCATACTCTGTCTGGCAGCCGCCGCGAACCAAGTAGACCTGGGCCTGTTGTGTCGGGCTGCCCACACGGCGCCAGAAGAGCGGCCAAGGGTCCGTTAAGAAGAGATTTCATTTTCGTGATGAGGCAATCTTCATGTCGATTCAAGGATACATCGCCGTTATCGTCGCGCTGGCAATTGCCCCTGCTGGGTGCGGCGTCGTGACCAAAGCCCGCGAATGTCGGGCCGTCAGTGCCGCCATCAATCCGCACATCAAGGCGGTGCGCAAGCTGTCGGCGAGTCTCAAACCCGAAATGCCCAGGGCTCAAGCCGCCAAGACCTTTACAGAAATGGCCAACGAGGTCACGGCCGGCGCGGCCGCAGTCGAGCAGATTGCCCTCGAAACGCCTGAACTCAAGGCGCTGGGCGACCGCTACCTGAGCATGTGCGCGGCGTCGGCAGCGGCTTTTCGCGGCATGGTTGCTGCGACCCATGCCGTCGACCATGCCCAGCAGCTTGTCGATCAGGGCGATCCGGCAGGTCAGGCCGCGATGAGCAAAGCCAATGCCCAGGCTGCGCAGGCGCAGGCGACCATGCAGCAAGCGACCGATCCCGAGCTTGAAATCGTCAAGGGACTCAACAAGGTCTGTGACTCCGAGTAGTTGAGGCTGCAGAAGTCTGGGCATCTGCCGCGCCGCAGTTTTGCGCTTCGCGAGCCCTCGCCCCAGCAGCGCAGCGGACCTCCGTCGGCGCGCCGCCTTGAAGCACCAAGGCCCTAAGAGGGTGTTTACATACAACCAGCCGTCGCCCTGATCATGCGACATCGGCGATTTGCGCAAGCAGCATACGCCCATGTGCAAGCCAGATCCACGCCTCCGACACGCTCAACAGCCGGTCGTGGTCCCGATTCATCCGGCGCGGTCGCTCCGACCAGGCATTGGTGCGCTCGACAATCCACCGCTTGGGCAGGATTGGAAAGGGCGCCGCGTGACCGGCGATCTCTGGAAAAAGCGGCAGCATTCCTCCCGTAACCCATTCGCGGTTGCCAAATTGGGGGCGCTTTACGACCTGCAAGTCTACGCCGTGTTGCGCCGCCGCAGCGGCCGTCTTGCTGCCACAATATCCCGCATCGACAAAGGTTTTAGTGAGCGTCGGGTGCTTGGCCTTAGCCTTGGCCAGGATGGGGCCGGCTGCGTCGCGGTCCTGCACATTGGCGGTGGACACGAACACCGCCAGCAGCAGTCCCATCGTATCGACTAGCAAATGCCGTTTGCGCCCAGTGATTTTCTTTCCGCCGTCGTAGCCTTTAGGGCCACCCTGCGGCGAAGTACGCGTCGACTGCGAGTCAAGTACGCCGGCCGTCGGTTCGGCGGGGCGTCCGGCTCGCTCACGCATCATCGTGCGAAGGCGGTCGTACATCGTCTCCATCACACCGTCGCGCACCCATCGGCGGAATGTGGCGTAAACATTATTCCAATCGGGAAATTCCGCAGGCAACATACGCCAAGACGCACCGCCGCGGACTACATACAGCACGGCGTCCAGCATCACACGACGGTCGGTGACCGGGCGCTTGCCAGCACCATGGTGCGCAAAAAGATCCTGGACCAGCCCCCACTCCGCGTCCGTTACGCTCGATGGGTAGCGCCCGTCCTGCATCTCGCGCCGGTGGCGGTCCAGGTAGCCGTACCGCTTGGTGGGTTTGGGGCCCACGTCTGCCGCGCCGGGGGCAACCCACTCCCGCCGAACCTGACGCTTCGAAACACCGTGTCGATTCAAGGTCTTGACCAGGGTCTGCCGGCCAACGACGACACCCATCTCCTGCCGCACCAAATCGACAAGTTCATCGAGCGTCGCCGTAGGGTGGGCCCGCAGCAACTCAACCAACTGGAGTCCACCGGCCTCGTCAAAGGTTGGCTTGCGCCCTCCGCCTGGAGCTCGCTTGCGCGAACCTGACGCACCCGCCTTTGCCTGCTCGATATCTGGTCCGACTTCTGATTCTGGCTGAGGACTGCTCATGATTAACCTCCCAACTTCGTGGAGGATTATCGCAGAATCCTGGTCGAATGTAAACACCCTCTTAGGGCCCGTGCAGAATCCACCCCCGCTACCGCCGCGCCTTCCCCAACCCCAAATGCGGCCACAGCTGCACTGCGGCGAGACCGGCGATGACCACCACGGCGCCCAGCCACTGGCGGCCAGACGGCGCCTCGCCAAACAGCAGGCTACCCCAGAGCAAAGTCCCCACGGGCTGGATGAGCAGCAGCGAGCTCCCTTCCACCGCAGACAGGCGCGGCAACGCGATGGACACGGCCAGCCAAGCGCCCACCTGAACGACCAGGGCCAGCGCGACCAGCCAGCCGTGGGCCGGCCACGCGGGCTGGAGCGAAAACCCGGGATCTAGGCCCATCCCCAGGAGCGCTGAGGCCGCGGCGATCCCCAAGGTGGCGTCGCGCAGCTGGCCAACGGGGCGGCGCTCCCCCCGGCACGCCCGGCGGTGGACCAGCAGATACGCGGTGTAGGCCAGCGCCCCCACTAGCCCCAGGGCCACGCCGCCCACGGGGTCGCGGCCGTACGCCTGGAGGTCGCCCACCCCGGCCAGCAGGGCCACGCCGCCCAGCAAGACCGGAAGCATCCAGAGGAATCGCTGCGGCGGGCGCTCGCCGTGCAGGGCCCACGCGGCCAGACCAACCCACGCGACTTGGGTGTTGGCCATGACCGTGGCGAGGCCGGCGCCGATGCGCTCAATCGCCGCGTGCCAGCACACAAGGTCAATGCCAAACAGCATCCCGCCCAGAAAGGCCAGCAGCCGCAGGCGCGGCGACAGCGCATGGCGGCGGGCCAGCAGCAGCAGCAGTGGCAAGGCGTAGAGCGCGCGGAAAGTCGAGGCGGTGGCCGGCGAAACCTCAGACAACCTAAAGAAAATCGCCGCGAGCGACAGGCCCAAAGCCCCCAGCACCGCAAGGAGATGGTTCACGCGCCCACCGCCGACCCCGCGGGCCGCGCCGCCTGCCTTTGCCGCTGTGCCGACCAGGCCCGGCCAAAAAAGAACTGGAACGGCACGTGGATGCGCGCCGCCCACGAGTCTTCATTGTGCAGGCCGTCTGGGAAGCTGAACTGCAGCAGGTCTTGGCCCAGGACAAAGCCGCGGCGCACCAGCAGGTCGCGCATGGCGTTGGTGGCGTCAAAGTTGTCGCGGGGCCAGCCGCTGTCCAAATACAGGCGGATCGGCGGCTTTTCTTCCGCGGCGATGCGGGCAAACAGGTCGTCCTGGTAGCCAAAGGTGCTGGAAAGACAGGCGGCGCCGCCAAAAACCTCAGGGTATTGCCAGGCCAAGTGCAGCGACACCACACCGCCCAGAGACGACCCCATGGCCACCGTGTCTTCCGGGCCGCGGCGGGTGCGAAACTGCTGGTCGATGGCGGGCTTGATGACATCGACCAGGAACTGGCCGTAGCCGCGATAGCCGGCCAAGGTGTAGTCGCTCATGCGGTCGTGCGGGGCAATGCCGACCACCAGGGCCTTGCGCACGGCGTTCATGCGGTCGAGGCGGTCCATGGTCTCATCCACCATCCACTCATTGCCGCCAAAAGCCTCTTCTGGAAAGAACAAATTGCGCCCGTCCTGCATGTAGATGACCGGATAGGTGCGCAGGGAGTTTTCGCTATAGCCGGGCGGCATGTACACGCGCACGGCGTGGCTGCGACCGTCGCGGCTGCAGTTGAGGATGTCGCTGACCGCGCCGCGCTCTTGGGCAAAGAAAAACGGCCAAATCTCCGGGTCCGGCTCGCAGGCGCTGATGACATAGTCGCTGCCGCGGCTCCAGTGGTGGCCGCCGTCGCGCTGCAGGCACGGCTTGAGGGCCAGGAAATTGCCCGGGACCTCCACGTCAAATACCGCGGTATCGGCGCTTTGGCGGATCGGCCGCACGTCGCGGTCCCAGTCGAGCGCGGTGCGCAGGACCAGCTGATCCGGGCCGATGGGATAGCGGATGGTGATGTGCACAGCAAACCCCTTTCTTTTCATGGATCAGACAATACCCTGGCACCTGTCCGGCCGGTCCGGCTACCAGCGCCGCGTGACATTGCGCCGCACTGGCTGGGTTGTTCGGGGCTGGGCCACCTTGGGCTTGGGCGGCGGCAGCGCAGGCGGCGGCGGGTGGTCCGGCACCTCCAGCACCGCCTCTAGCGTCACCGTCGCGGGCGAGCGGGCGTGGCGCAGCAGCTGGCGCAGCACCTCTTGCACCGCCATCAGGGCGTTGTCCTGCTCCTTCTTGGACAGAGGCCGGCTCAGCACCATGTCCGGCGTCAACCGCCACGCCGAGCCGCGCTGATTGACCAGCGGCAGCAGCAATTCCGGTTGCAGCAGGCCCTTTTCGTGCAGGGTGATCGACAGCGCCGCCGGCCCCTGCTCCACCTTGGCCAGCCCCAGCTGCAGGGCCAGCACCCGCACCTGCAGGGTCTCTATCAGGTTCTGCGCCACTTCCGGCAGGCGGCCATAGCGGTCGCCCAGCAGCCGCACGGCGTCGTCCAGCTCCTGCTCGCTGCGGACCCCGGCCAGGCGCTTATAGGCCATGAGCCGCTGATTTGCATCGGGAATATAGGTATCCGGCAGGTAGGCGGTGATACTGGTCTTGATCTCCGGGTCCACCGGCGCCCCCAGATCCTCGCCGCGCAGCTCGCTCACCGCCTCTTCTAACAGCTTGATGTAGAGCTCGTAGCCGATGTCGTCGATGTGGCCCGTCTGCTCTTCGCCCAGCAGGTTGCCGGCGCCGCGGATCTCAAGGTCGTGGCTCGCCACTGCAACACCGCTGCCCAGCTCAGAAAACCTCTCCAGCACCGCCACCCGCTGCAGGCCGTCTTTGGTCATGCGCTCGCGCTCGGGCACCATCAGGTAGCAGTACGCCCGCACGTTAGAGCGCCCTACCCGCCCGCGCAGCTGATAGAGCTGGGCCAGGCCAAAAGTGTCGGCGCGCTCAATAAACATGGTGTTGGCGTTGGGGATGTCCAGGCCCGACTCGACAATCGTGGTAGTAATCAGCGCATTGGCGTCGCGGCGCATAAAGGCCAGCATCGCCTCTTCCAGCAAGGTCTCATCCATCTGGCCGTGGGCAATCACCGGCTTGACCGTGGGGTTGATGCGCACCAGGTCGTCCGCGATCTCCTGCAGCCGGCTGATCTTGTTGCAGATATAGAACACCTGCCCGCCGCGCCCCAGCTCGCGCTCCAGCGCCTCCGCCATCACCTCATCCGTGCCGCGACACACAAGGGTGCGCACCGACTTGCGATTCTCCGGCGGCGTGGCAATCAGCGACAGGTCGCGCAGCCCCAGGGTCGCCAGCTGCAGCGTGCGCGGGATCGGCGTGGCGCTCAGGGTCAGGCAATCCACCGTCGATCGCCACTTCTTGATCGCCTCCTTGTGGCCGACGCCAAAGCGGTGCTCTTCGTCGATAATCAGCAGCCCCAGGTCCTTGACCTGCACGTCTTTGCTCAGCAGCCTGTGGGTGCCCACCACGATGTCGACCTCGCCTTTGGCAAGCTTTTCAAGGACCTCTTTCTGCTCGGCGTGGCTGCGAAAGCGCGACATGCTCTCAATCATCAGCGGCAGGCTCTTGCAGCGCTGCACAAAGGTCAGGCGGTGCTGTTCCGCCAGCACGGTGGTCGGCACCAGCACCAGCACCTGCTTGCCGTCCAGGGCCACCTTGACCGCGGCGCGGATCGCCACTTCGGTCTTGCCGTAGCCCACATCGCCGCAGATGAGCCGGTCGGCCGGCCGCGGCAGCTGCAGGTCCAGGATCACGTCGTCAATGGCGCGCTGCTGGTCCGGCGTCTCTTCCCAGGGGAATTGCGCCTCCCACTCGCGGTACATCTCGTCGGGCGGGCTAAAAGCGTGGCCCGGCCGGGCCTGGCGCTCGGCATACAGCTTGACCAAGTGCTGCGCGACCTCGGCCACGGCCTTCTTGGCTTTGCGCTTGGCCTTGAGCCAGCGGTCGTGACCCAGGCGGTCGAGCTGCGGGGTCTTGTGGCCCTCTTCGTCGCTGCCCGCGGCGTACTTCTGCACCCGCTCCAGGCTGGTGACGGGCACGAACAACTTCTGATCATCCTTATAGATAATCAGCAAGAAGTCCTGCTCGCTGCCGGCGATGGTCAGGCGCTGCAGGCCCACGTAGCGGCCAATGCCGTGGTCGGTGTGGACGATGTAGTCGCCCTCCACCAGTTCGGCGATGTCCTTGAGCCCGCGGTGGCCCTGGCGGCTGCGGCGACTGCGCTCGGGCTTGTGGGACTTTTGGCCAAAAATCTCGTCTTCGTCGACCACCAGCAGGTGCAGGGCGTCGATGTGGTAGCCCTCGCCTGATCCGCCCAGCACCAGCAGTGCGTCCAGATCGCGGCGGATTCTCAGCGCTTCTACGTCCGCCGGCCGCAGCGGCCCCTCGTGCAGCTCACTGCCCACGCCGTAGTGGCGCAAGATGCTCTGCAAGCGCTGGCGACCGCCCTCAGAGTGCGCCGCGACCACCACCAGCTGCTGCAGCTTGCGCGCCTGGCGAATCCGCGTGACCAGCGGCCGCAGCCCCTCATCCTTGGCGCGGGCTTCGCGCAATTCCTGAGCCACGTCGCGGTTACTGCCCACGTCGAGCTGAAAAGTCGGCGCTTGGCGACCCTCTTCCAGCAGGGCAAACGGCCGCACGTAAAGCCGAGGCAGCTCGCGCAGTTGTTCCAGGGCCTGGGCCGGCGTCTGCAGCACCTCGTGCGGGGCGTAGCTCATGTGCTTGGCCGCCCGCGCCTCCTGGTAGTGGTCGCTGTGGACCTGCCACGCCGCCTCTAGGGCCTGGGCCACCGCTTCCGGATTCTCCACCACCACCAGCGGCCGAATGCTGCCCCGCACCGGCGCATGGGCGACAATCCCCTGGCGATCCGGGGCAATCGCCGGCACCAGCGCCTCCATCCCCGGGACCACGTGGCCGGCGCGCAGCTCGTCCAGAATCGCCCGCAGCTCCATATTGCCGACATCCAGCTGGTTGGCCAGCTCCGTCAGGCGATCCGTGACCGCGGGAAACCGCTGTGGATCCAACAGCAATTCCCGCGACGGCGGCACAATGAAGTCGACCAGGTGGCCGCCCTCGTCCGTCGCCTGACTCTCGGCGTCAAAAAACCGCAGGCTGCGCACGTCGTCGCCGTCTAGGTCGATGCGCACCGGCCGGTCGTACAGGGTGCTCCACACGTCCAAGCCGCCGCCGCGCAAGGCAAATGTCCCGGGGTCCTCCACCAGCGGCACGCGCTCATAGCCCGCGGCCAGCAGGTTCTCCATCACCTCGACCCGGTCAAAATTGCTGCCCACAGAGGTCAGAAGCGTCGCCTGATCAAGCGTTTGTGCGCTCAGGGTCAGCTGCAGCAGCGCTTCGGCCGGCACCACCACCGCCGCCACGCCCAGGCCCAGATTCAGGCGATACGCAGCCGCAATCCGCTGTTGCACCACCGCCCTGAGCGGCGCCAGGTGCTGCCACGGCGAGACATCGCTGGGCTGATACGCCAGCACCGGCGGCAGCCCGGGCCACAGCTCGCCCTCAAAAGTCTCAAGCCCCTCTTGCATGGCGCGGGCGCGCTTCTGGTCCGCCACCACCACCAGCAGCGGCCGGTCCAGGCGGTGGCGCAGGGCGCTCAGCACAAACGGCACCACCCCGGCTTCAGC
>JBIKTV010000329.1:0-6608 GCA_044347905.1 Myxococcota bacterium | reverse complement strand
TGAAGGCGGAAAGGGCTTGAATATCTGCTGGTTTGATGAACATCCAGCCGCCGCCCGCGGTGGTGCTGTCGCAGTAGACCGTGCGCGGCGCGCCCAGGAACACGCTGTACTCGCCGCTGACCAGCTTGGCGTCGCGCACGGCCACGCAGCTGGGGTAAGAGCACTGAAAGCCCCCGGCTTTGTTGGTGCAGATGTTGCCCGCGCCGCAGCCGCCGTTGTTGGTGGCGCACTCGTCGATGTCGCTGCAGGTGGGGGCGCCGCCCGCGTTGTTCTTGCAGCTGAACGCCTTGGGGTCGCCGCAACCACCGTTGTTCACTAGGCATTCGTCGATGTCGCTGCACTTGGGTGCCTGGGCGACCTGGTTGCTGCACAGCCACAGCTTGGCGTCGCCGCAGCCGCCGTTGTTGGTCTTGCACTCATCGATGTCGGTGCAAGTGGGCGCGCCACCAATGTTATTGCTGCAGACGATGGAATTGGCCGCGCCGCAGCCGCCGTTGTCGGTCTTGCACTCGTCGATGTCCGCGCAGGTGGCCGCAGCGTCCGCGTTGTTCTTGCAGGAGAAAAACTTGGCGTCGCCGCAGCCGCCGTTGTTGACCTTGCACTCGTCGATGTCGCTGCAGGTGGGCAGGCCGCCCTGGTTGTTGCTGCAGAGGTTGAATTTGGCCTCGCCGCAACCGCCGTTGTTGACCAGGCATTCGTCAATATCGCTGCACTTGGCCGGCGCGCCGTTCTGGTTGCTGCAATTGACGTACTGCGCATTGCCACAACCGCCGTTGTTGACTAGGCATTCGTCGATGTCGCTGCACTCCGGCAGGCCGCCGGTCTTCTCCGAGCACAAGAAGTATTTCGGGTCGCCGCAGCCGCCGTTGGCCAGGCCGCACAGCTTGATCGGCTCGCACTGGGGCTTGCCACCCAATTGGTTGATGCACTTAAAGAATTTGGCATCGCCGCAGCCGCCGTTGTCGCTCAGGCACTCGTCGATATCGCCGCAAGTCGGCTTGTCGATGGGGTTATTGGTGCAGACAAACAGCTTGGGATCGCCGCAGCCGCCGTTGTCGACCTGGCACTCGTCGATGTCTTTGCAGGTCGGCGCGCCGCCGGGATTATTGCTACAGGTGGCGAATTTCGCGTCGCCGCAGCCGCCGTTGTCGCTCAAGCACTCGTCGATGTCGCTGCAGGCCGGTGGGCCGCCGCTGGTGTTTTTGCAGGTCCAGAAGCTGGCGTCGCCGCAGCCGCCGTTATTTTTGGCGCACTCGTCGATGTCGCTGCAGCTGGGGCCGCTGCCGGGATTATTCTTGCACGTCCAGTAGATAGCGTCGCCGCAGCCGCCGTTGTCCTTGGCGCACTCGTCGATGTCGCCACAGGTGGGCGCGCTGCCCAAGTTGTTCTTGCACGACCAGAAATTGGCGTCGCCGCAGCCGCCGTTGTCTTTGGCGCACTCGTCGATGTCCTGGCAGCTGGCCGCCGCCCCGGGGTTGTTGGCGCAGCTCCAGAAGGCCGCGATGCCGCAACCGCCGTTGTCCACTGCACATTCGTCGATGTCGTCGCAGAGGTTGCCGTTGCCGGTGTAGCCGCTCAGGCAGGTGCACGCCGGCACCAAGCTGTCGCTGTTGACGCATTTGGCTTTGGCGCTGCAGGGGTTGAGCGCGCTCGCGCAGACGTCAAAGCCCTGGACCGTGGCGCTGGCTGAATTCGCCGTGCCGCCGTTGACCCCGCCGCTCACGGTGCTGACGCTGCACGCCACTTGGTCGCCGGTTTTGAGCGGCGCGCTGGCCAGCTTCCACACCTGGCTGGTGGCGCCGGAGAAGGGCAAGCCGTTGACTAGCCACTGGTAACTGTAGGTGACGGCCTCCCCGTCCGCATCGACCGAGCCGCTGGCGACACAGCTGACCTCGCTCTGCAAATCCACGGCCGGCGGATCCAAGGCCACGGTCGGCGTGGACGCCGCGGAGTCGCCGATCACCACCTGCGCCTCGCCCGCTGGACCCTTGGCCGTGGGATCTGCGGCGACCACCTGCACTTTCCAGACCTCGCCCTTCTTGGCCACCCCGGCGACCACCGTGGGCGTCAGCTCGGTCGTCGGCTGGCCGTCCTTGAACCATTTGTAACTGTACTGCAATTCCTCAGGCTTGCGGTCCGGATCGCTGGCCGCCTCGCTCACCTTGGCCACCAGCGCGTCCAACGCGGTCGGGGCCAGCGGTGAGATCGCCACGCCTGGAGCCCCCGGCGCCGTGTTGACAAAGAACGACCGCACCGCCTCCGCCGTCAGCGCGCCTTTGTCCGTCACCAGCACCGCGATCTGAACCTTGCCCGGCGCAAGGCTAGGCAGTGTAAAGCTAATCTTGCCATCTGCCGCCGGGCTGCCGCTCCACAGCGCCGCCGAAGCCTGGGCGTAGTGGGCGGTCACCAGCAACTGATCGGCCCCGCCGTCGTCCTGGGCCTGCAGCTCCAAGGTCACGGCCTGACCCGCCTGCAGCGTCGCGTCTTCAGCCGGCGAGACAAAACTGAGTGTGGGCGCCTGGTTGACGGGGGCCACCTCGGCTGTGTCGCTGTCTGTAGGGGCGGCGTCGACTTCGAGCGCACCGGCGTCGGTCGGGCCACTGTCCGCGGTGTCGGGCGCATCGCCCTTGGCCGTGTCAGCCGCATCCCCTGAGAGGCCATCGGTTTTAGCCACATCCAGGGCGCCAAGATCGCCGATCGCATAGGCGTCGCTGTAGGCATCGGCCTCTGGTTCGCTGATCACGGAGTCGTCGCCACAGCCGGCCCCAAGGGCAGTCAGGGCCGCCGTCAACACCACGGGGAGCAAAATGCGTTGCAGAATCGACATAGGCTAGACCTCAAGGCGCACCGCTAGGCCGCGGGCAGGGGAGTTCAGGTCCCCAAGGATAGCAGAAGCGCTCGCCCGCCACAGGGAATCCGCCGGTCGCGCGGCCAAAGGCTGTCCCGCAGGACGATCAAATCGCAATCATGGACTTGCCCGTGCGGCCGTCCATGCGCAGCGTCAGCGGCTTGTCGACCTGCACATGCACACAGTGCGCGGTGCGCTCAACCACGCTCTGGGTGGCGAGCCAATCCCAGTGGACCCAGCCGCTGCTGGAGCCGTACTGCACTTTGAGGTAGCCGACGTGCATGCTCACAAGATTGTGAAAGAAATGCGTGCCCTGCGAGGCGTCGACGCGGAAATTCTCCAGATCCGCCTCGACGATGGCCTTGGCCTCGCTGATATCCGCCCATGTGACTGGAATGCCTAGGAATCGGTCGCGCGAACCCCATCGCCCAGGGCCGATCAGCACATAGCCGCGGCCCTGATCGCGCATCCTGCGGTTGAGCTCAGAGAGTTCATGTTGGATCGCCACGGTTTCTGTGGGGTTGAACCGCGCGGCGTCCACGTAGATGACATCGCGGATGTCCTCGGTCACCCCGTTGCCCAGGCCCTCGCGGGTGTAGACCAGCGCGCCGTCCTGGGTCAGGGTCTCCGGATCGGCGACGTCCACCTCCTCATGGTCCACGCTTAACGGCCTAATCTGCAATGGGAAAAACGTCGCACGCCTGCCGACTCCGGCACTGGGCAGGACGGCAAACTCGATCTCCACTGGCCCGCCCATGGCGCCCTCGCCGATGGCCAGCAGGTCTTGAAGCAGCTCTGCCAGAGGGAAGCCGTTGTACTTTAATATGTTGGCAAAGCTCACCACCCGCGGGCCGGCGCGGTCAAACGGGCCGTCGATCAGCTGGTCATTCTCAAAATCCCAAACCGATGCCACAGCTTGCAGTGTTCCATGGCGCTCGGCAGTGCGGAGATCCAGCTTGTCGAGCGTGCCGTCTTCGCCCGCGAGCAAGGTGTGTTGGCCGGCGTCAAGGCGAATTGCCCAGAACTCCCGCTGGGATCCGCCCAACAGCTCCTCTTGGGCCAGCAGCTCCGTCATGGGGTAGCGCGGGCAGAAACGGTAGACGCGGTTGCCCTCCACCACCGCCTTGCCCAGGCCCAGCGCCACGGTGGCGATGCCGTCGTCCGGCTTCATCGGCCCCGTGGGATAGAAGTTGTACGACTGCGCCACCCCGGAGACCGTGGGGTAGTAGTGATCGCCGTGGAGCTCGCCGACGATCTCCTGGATCACCACCGCCATCTTCTCTTCTTCAATGTGGAACTTGGAACCGCGGATATACTCGCGACTTTCCAGTTCAAACACGCAGGCGAACACCAGCTTGATCGCCGCCTGGAGGTATTCCACGCGCTCTTGGTCATCTGGGTGCTGGTTGGGCAGCATAAAGGTCTTGTAGACCCCGGCAAACGGGCAGGATTGCGAGTCTTCCAGCAGTCCAGAGGAGCGCACGGCCAGCGGAAAGCGCACGTGCTGGATGAATTGGCGCAAGCGCTCGACCAGAATCGGCGACAGGGCCCCGGCCAGGAAGGTCTGGCGGATCTCGTCGTCGCTGCGGTGGATGATGTCGCGGGTGATGCGGTTGGACTCCAGGAACTCGTCAAACTCCGCGGTGCCGATGATAGCCGTGGCTGGCAAGGTCACGTCGATCTTGGGGAATCGCTTCCTGTAGTTCATGGTGGACAGCAGCGTGTTCAGGAACGCCAGCCCGCGGCCCTTGCCGCCCAGCCCGCCCTCGCGCAGCCGGACAATCTGCTCGCGATCCAGGTGCTTCCATGACGCGGAGTCGACCACCCGCCCGCGGTTCTTGGCCCGCTCGATCTCCTCAAACACGTCCACAAGAAAGCCGCGCAGGTGGCCGCGCGAAGAGAAGTCGTGGACCTTGAGGGGCTGGAGTTTCTTGGCAAACTCGATCTCGCCGTGGGCAATCAGCCAAGCGGAGAAGTGGTTGTGGCGCGCGTGGTACTCGACCGACTCGTCCGAGACCGTGGCCAGCAACTCCATGAAGTTGGCCATCGTCGAGGCGCGGGCACACTCGGCGCCCTTCTCTGTGCGAAAGACAAAGTCGCCAAACCCCAGCTGATCGACAATAAAATCGCGAAGTTCTTTGAGAAGGGTCTGCGACTCCTTGTGCAAAAAGTGCACGCCCAGGGCCAGCGCCCGCGCTTGATTGGAGCGCTCGCTCGACTGCATCAGCACCGGCACAGGGCAGCCATCTGCGCGAATGTACTGGACAAAGCGCACCCCGGCGTCGTCGTCCAGCTTTCCTTCGCGCTCATATTGCACGTCGGTAATGACGCACAACAGGTTGTCTTTGTAGGCGGTATACACCCGCTCGGCCTCAGCGTAGTCGTGGGCCAGGATCACCTTGGGGCGCATGCGCATGCGCAACTGGCGGTTGGAGGCCGTCACTTCTTCAGCGATTAACTGCTGAGTTTGCTTAAATAATTGCGAATACAGCAGCGGCAGGAACGCCGAATAGTGGCGCACCGAGTCCTCAATCACCAAGATCACCCGCACCAGGCGCTTGGCGTCCTCAGCCAGGGTGCGCTTATCCTCCAAGCTCTTGATCATCGCCAGGAAAACCGTGCTGTCGCCGTTCCATAGAAACACGTCGTCGATGTGGGCCAGGCGCTTGCGGTTCATCTCCACAAACGCCAGGTCCGCTTCATTGTTGAGCAGCAGTAGCACCGGGGTGCCGGAATGCAACGCCTTGATGCGCTTGGATAAATCAAACGGCGTGGTGTCGCCGATGCGCAAGGTGGTGATCACCAAGTCGTAGCGGCGATTCTTTAGCGCAGCCAACGCCGCCGGCCCACTGGACACGCTGGTCACGCGCGGCGGAAAGGTCAGGGCTAATTGCCGGTATTCGCTAAATAACTGCTCCGACAGCACCCCGTCTTGCTCAAACACAAAGGCGTCGTAGAAGGTCGACACCAGCAAGATGTCGCGCACCCGGTCCGCCAGAAAATCGCGGGTCGCGTCGCCGTCCTGGTTAAAGCGGTCGTAGTAGGTTCTGCGCAGGTGCTCGACGTTCACGGGGCCTCCTCGCCGCCTGGGGCGCTGCCCTGAGGATCGGCTCAACGTGGTCGAGCGCGCAAGCCCCCATCGCGCGGAAATGCGCCGCATGCATGGGCCACAGTGATCGCGCAACGCCGTTGGCCTCGGTCCAGGCAGGCGCCGGCAACTTTGGGGCTAAGGCGCTAGATTGTCTATGTAATGGCCCTGAAGCGCCTCTTCAGCGCTCAGCTTTGAGAGCCGAGCTTGGGCCTTGGTTTGGCCGCTCTGTCACGGCAGCGTCCCAGGTGCGCTTCCTGCAATTGACTCTACCGGGGGGCTGCTTTACTTAGCCCCTGCGACGGCACGGAACTCGGGTTCCGCCGCTGTCCCTCCCCAACGCGGCGACCGATGGTCTTGGGCGCCAGGGGGAGCAACTGCCGGAGGAATCGAGATGTCGTACAAGGATTTCGTCAACCAAATCGCGGCCCGCAACCCTGGTCAACCCGAATTCATGCAGGCCGTAGAAGAGGTCGTCGCGACCGTCTGGGACGTGTACGAAGCCAATCCGCGCTTCAAGAAAGCCAACATCCTGTCGCGCGTCATCGAGCCCGAAGCCGTGCACACCTTCCGCGTGGCCTGGGTCAATGACAAGGGCGAGGTCGAGGTCAACCGCGGCTACCGCATCCAGTACAACAGCGCGATTGGCCCGTACAAGGGCGGCCTGCGCTT